>JASMLX010000003.1 GCA_030748495.1 Candidatus Poribacteria bacterium
AAACAGCAAAATGAATACTGTTATTGGTTTTTGTGACACAGCAATCTCCTTTTTAAGGCAATCAAAAAATGGTCAGTTACAATCTTGAACCCACCTTTAGACGCGGGAACTGGCCTTTCCCTGGTGCAATAAAAGTTAAAGTTGTGGATTAATCATGCTACCTCGCATTATAAACCTTTGCCCTGAAGATTGCAAGGGGATGCAGGACCGTCTATATTTTCCGCCGAGTTATACAACTTTGGGTCGAGTGTAAATACTAGCCCGGAGGGCTGGGGTTGTGTGGGGAAAACCCGTACTGTGAGCAGGCATTATCCCAGCCAGACGGGTGAAGGGGCAATTACAGTTAGTTTTTAACCCTGGCCTAGGGCACTGCTAGTTTTCTTAAAGACAACTACCTCACGGTTCCAAGATGACTTTCCCTGCCTGGCCATTCGCAAATTTACTAAAGGCTGCTTGTGCCTCCAGCAGTGGGAAATGATCTGTGATGACTTGACCAATTGGCAGTCCACGACGATATAGATCTCGCATCGATGGATACTCCGAGTAGTGATAAAACCAACTACCCGCCAAAGTAATATCCCGGCGGATTAAATCGCTACTTGGACTAATCGGTACGTCTCCCTGCTCACCAATTGCCATTACGGTTCCGGCTTTACCTACCAATTTCAAGGCTAACTTGAGTGTTTCTGGTCGGCCAACAGCTTCAATGCACTTATCTGCTAACATCCCCTGAGTAATCTCTAATACCGCTTCCAAGGGATCGGCTTCCTGTGAGTTGATGGTGTGCGCTGCCCCACACGATTTCGCCAGAGAGAGACGATATGGGTTCATATCGATGACAACTACCTCTACTCCCAAAAAAGATTGAATCACCGTATTTCCCAGACCGATTGGGCCTGCACCGATCACGCAGACCACCTCTTCCTCGCGGCTATTCAGGCGCTGGCTCACATGGTATGGTACGCCCATTCCATCGCCAGTCAACAGCACCCCGATATCGAAAGGAATATCTTCAGGTAATTTAAGACAGGTATGTTCCGGGGCCGAAATTCGCTCTGCGTGTGTACCGGGGCAAGTTGATCGGTGATCGCAAAAAGTATACTTTCCAACCTCACACCACCGGCAATCCCCACAGCCCCATACTGCATGTACACCAACGTGATCGTCAACTTTGAACTGCGTCGAATTTCCAGCGTCGATGACAACCCCGGCCACTTCATGTCCGCCATTAAATGATTGAGAGGTATGCCCTCGATAACCGTGCATTTCGCTGCCACAGATTCCGGAAGCCTTGATTTGAATTAAAATTTCAGCCCGGTTTTGTACCGGCTCTGGGTAATCTTTAACCGTGACTTTTTCATTTCCCAGTATTTGAACACCAAGCATTGCCTTCTCCTCGTTTGCATACCCATGATAAAAGAATTCTACTACAAATGTTCCAATTTGCTAACCGTGCCAATATTCTTTTTGCAGCCACAAATGCATTAGTTAATTCTATAGCCATCTTTAGGACTTCAACTATTTCTGCTCGTTTCCCTTGTTTAAAAATAGTCCCTAAATTGAAGTCTGTCCCCGCATGTTGGGGGTTATCAATCGAAATCCACTACTGAGAATCACCACACACCATCAATTACCAGTAAGCAATGGCTTCCGCAACTTCACCCAGCCTCTTCCCGTTCCATGTGACATCCACTACAATTGGCAGAGAGTGCGTCTCGAATCTCTCTGGGAATGTGGCTTGGATTTGGCAGATATACTTTTCATTGGCGGGGATTGTAATCTCCGTTTTTTCTGGACAGAGGTTAACGTTCTCAATAGAGCGGAAGTGAAGTTGGCATATTTGTGCCTCGGCTTGATGATTAGTGATTATTACCTTGAATTTCACCGTTTCACCAGGGGCAATATGCACTTTATACGGACAGAACTCAATCCAGTGCGGATCCATCCCGATGTTTGGATGCGGTTGATCAATTATCTGCGTGAACAGTGTTTGCCAATGTTCCATCCACGCCTGCCACCGCTCAATCTCGGTTTTCTCAAACGGCACTCCACCGCCATGACCAGTCAGGATGAAATCGGGTGCGTGATCCAGAATCTGTTTCGGCATCTCCCGGTAACTCGATACTGGCGTACGATTCTTGGGGATGAATGAATGAATATAATCGCGGTTCTCACGGAAACTGACACCCGATATATTGTCTCCGATGCATAGAAATTTCCTGTCGTCCACTGAGAACCAGATTAGATGGTGGTAAAGCGTCTGTCCGTGATGTTGTTCCATGTAAAAATCGATCCCTCGCCAATGGAAGGGGTGGCCACGTTCGATTACTTGGTCAACCTGAGCTCCCTGGGGCACTAGACACGGCATGTCGTAATTGTGTGGGTTCTCCAGAATATCTTTTAGTTCTGGTGATGATGCGAGTTTGGTACCATATTTCGTTTTTAGCATGGGATAACCAGCCAGATGGTCATCATGATAGTGCGATGGTAGAAACCATTCAACAGTTTCAGTGCCAAGTTCAGTTTCGAGATAGGGAGTTAGATGATCAATGAACCGATGTGGGTTGGCGCTAATTGGAGCATTGGAGGTGTATCCACAGTCAATCAAGAGCGCATGACCGGATTCGTCTTGGACAATGTAGGTTCGGGCCACTGAGTTGACAACTTCATAGACATGCGATGTTAATTGGCGAAATTCAGGCCGATAGTATTGAAAAGCCTGCCCATGAAACAGTTCATACAATTCTTCCAGCGGTTTCTGAAGGCCGGTAACAGCCGCTAGGTGTTGGAATAAACGGTGCGCCGTGTCCAGGGAGGATCAGGTCAAGTCCGAGGCTTGCCACGGTCTGCAGACTCTCCAGATGGTTGACATGCCCTTGAAACGACATATAACTCCACTGGCTCCAGAAATATTGTTGGATCTTTCCAGGTGCACTCATTAAATCGCCACACGCCAGGACTAGTTTCCCGTCGATTTCAAACTGGTAGCCTACGGAACCAAATGTATGTCCCGGTAATGGGACGACATCAAACCGAATTCCGCACCATATTATCGACTCATAATCATACGCATACCCATTGGAGTGGATGTCGGTTAACGTTCCCCTCCCAGGATAGTACGAGGTGTAGTTGTCATAGGTGTCGTAGGATGCTTTAAGCAAATCGGTTTCTTCTAGGAAACGTCTTTCAGCGAAGGGAATAAAAATCTCAGCACCATCTGCTTGAAAACGATTTGCTGACGCACATTGATCACGATGAAAGTGGGTCAATAAAATTCGTTCCACCGAACAGTCTTTACCCATAAGCCTTTCAAACCCCTCTGATTTCAAGTGTGTTCCACAATCAATCAATAAAACTTTGCCATCAACGCAAACGGCATAGATGCTGCACGTATCTTCAACAAAAAAGAGATGGTCAGTCAATTGTTGGAACACCTGTTATCTCCTTGTGTCTGAAGCGCTTGTACCTGTCAACATTTCCCTAACTGTTTTGAGCATAACTTCAACATTTTCCGCCATGTATTTAGTCAACAGCTGCTTGGCTTCAGCTTGGCACTGGTCGTCGATAAGTTCTCTGCTTGCTTTCGCTATTTTATAGGCGCTTTCAAAAAGGCACTTTTGGAACCTTTTCCACCTCTCTTGGATCGTTGAGATTGACCCAATTTTACCTGAACGGCTCTGCAGACTCAATTGGCGGAAAAGCCACCAGGGACTTTCATCTGACGGCTCCTCGTTGCCAATCGCAAGTACAGGAGGCAGTTCTCCTTCGATAAACATAGGAAGAAAAACACCCAGACAAGGCGAGTAGAAGCTACACCAATAAACAGGTAGTCGTGAATTATCAGCGCACAGGTGAGCGACAAGGCTTGTCGCTGTATTTCCACCAGTTCCGTCTTGGTCGTGATGGACACAGATTCCACCTTGCTTGATCATCGTATCGAAGGATGTTTTATCAGCATCATCTCCACCATGGTCACTCAATACGGCCATGGTGGTTGGAATATCGATATTTCCCAAATGCTGGTTTAACAAAGTGCAAGAGCGCCTCCGGCGTATCGCGCCGCTGCCAACTGACCGGTCCGCTTGATGACTGTAAGCTTCAGCAAAATTGAACTGCTCCGATTTTTCCATCCACCAGTTATCGGCTATCGCGTGTTCAAGCGCCATCGGAGATAAGCAATCCCAGTCGTCCTCGATTGAATAGACGTTGCTGATTCCAGCTACACTATCGACCCGTTTGGCCGCCCATTCATGACCGGCCGTTTCAAGGATATACGCTTCACGAGGATCGGCAATAATATAACCGTTGTCGTATGTGCGAACATTTGCCTGATTGCTAAATTTTCCTTGCCCATATTTCGTAATCAGGGTTGTCATCACCTCAACCGCTTCAGCCGCAGTTGAGGCCCGCTCCAAACCGAGTCGAACCAACTCCATCCCGATCAGTTTTGGTGAATCAAATTCGTACTTAGACCCCAGTCCTTCATTCCCAATTACCACTTGGTGTTCGTTGAATCCATGTTCGTCCCCCCAACACCAGTATGGGGTAGATCCAATATGACGATATGTCGTTCTAACTTCTGGAAGTTGAATAAATTGGCAATTCGTTACGGAATCCGGAAGGTGAGATTTTCGGCCTCGCAAAACCAACGGCTGACATTCAACCGCTGATCGATCACTGTTTTTACCGAAGATGACCTGATTGTCTACTGTCGCGTTAGATAAAGCGACAACTGTATCACAACTTTTAAGCATGTCGATATCCTCCTGCACGCTACGGATGGTGTAACTTTTGGTTTGGTCGCCGAAACCGGAATATTTGTGTAGGTCTAGCATAGATTCTCGCTCAGCGATTACTCCTTCTGATAGTGATATAGCTCACTGCCATTTTCATCGAAATAAATAAATTTAAGACGGGGAGGATCTGGTGTAACAACAAACTTCAGGAATCCGCCCGAGGCAGGATCTTGGAAATAGGGTTGTTTAATCTGCGCGTCCGGGTCAGTGGATTTCTCGTCCCCCGGCTTCCGTCCAATACGAGAATTTGCATCTACCAGTGCCCCACAGGAGAATTCCTCAAATCCGGTAGGATCAATCGAATGATATTGCCAATGACGATCACCACAGACAATATAGAAGTGCTTCTGCAAAAAACCGTTCTCCAGTAACCAAGAGAAAAACATATCGCGTTCGTAACGAAATCCATTTATATTGGCATGATTATCCCGCTTAGAAACATCATCAGGTCCGATCATCGGTGTCGGCGAGATGAGAATTTTAAACGTGGCTGTACTCTGAATTAAAGTCTCTTTCAGCCATGCTAACTGTTTCTGGCCCCAGAGCATTTTCTCTGGTCCGTCAGGCGCAGCGTTAGCGCTCCGAAAGTCACGTCCTTCTACCAACCAGATCTGTAGAAGGCTATTGACCTGATAAGTCCGATAGGTTTCAGCATTTTCGTCAGTCGGATCTACGACGGGCAACTGTTCGCGGAAGTTGCGTACACCTAACGCGTGAGAAATCGGGAAATCAATGTGCGGATCACAATCGTTCACCCGGTAATCGTGATCATCTTTCTCCCAGTACGTTGGTACAGATGCGAAAAGTTCAATAAAACGGGGTTGAGCGAACTGTTCGTGATATTTTTTTCTCATCCCCATTTCGGTCAAAACTCTTTGTCCTCCATGACTTGATGGAGAAGTCTGTTTCCTTTGTTCAATACTGCGGTTATAAGCCTTCGCGTTGGGAACATCGAAATAGACGTTGTCGCCAGTACCGACAAAAAAATCTGGCCTTATCTCTCGAATCGTCGCCAACGCGGGATAGCCCAGATACTTGTCATCATCTTTGTAAGCTGTCGCCGGATCATACCTACCATAGTGAAAATAATAGTGGTTCATACCTGTCACAACGGCAAAGGAAACCTCTTCTCTACTATCGATTTCTGCGTGCGTCCTGAAGGTGCACATACTTGCCACGCGTATAGCGGTTTCGCTCTTACCATATTGTAGACGGTAGTAGTAACGAGTTCCCGGTTGAAGATCTGTGACTTTGGTTTTGATAATATAATCGTAATCCGCGGTTGCGTGTATCCACTTTGTATAGAATGAATTGGTGAAATTAGGATTGGTTGCCAATTCAAACCGCCCAATTCCAGATGCTCCAGGCAGGTCGCCGGTTGTATCAAGAGTCGCAGCCGACGTGAGGCGTGACTGGAGAATCGCACTGGTCTGACTAACCTCACCGCACATCTGCCCTTGACCGAGAAAAACCGACAACTTGTCGGCACTGGAAATGTTCTGTTTTAATCCAAACCAGGATGAGAAGATCAACGAAATCAGGATCAAATTCCTGTATGTTTTCCTGAGTGACACGTTCTTGTTCATATACTCCCCTGTTTCTAGTCTTCGTTATTGAAGATTCACCGACAATTAACAACAGTTGCCATAGAGAATAAAAGAGGCAACTTAAAGTCCGATAAAAGCAGCAAATAGAATGATTTGTTAACCGATTTCAACACCCCGATGTAAACATCGTAGCAGATTAACAAATACCCATAACCCATTAATCTGTACTCTCTAAATAAGTTCAAATAATGCCAGATACTCCTTGTTAATTGATAGTTTTATGGTGTTGTCTTTCGCTGTCTCCCTCTTCATTAGTTCCTCTTCTATTTTATATATCACTATACTATTCTCGAAGATTGTAACCTTTTCACCCTTCCGAGGGTTTCTGATACGGCACGTTGTGCAACCGAGCCTCAGGAGGTTTCACTTATAATACACCGTCATTTGCCCTTTCGCGGCGAGTTGCTAGTCCAAAGATACCCTATTCCCAACGGGTGCCCGGAGAGATCTCCATGGTCGATCGATTTTGCCGCCCATGTGTCTGGCACAAATGATTCTTGTAAGTATTTCAAATCCATACCCATGTTAATTCCGCACTCGATTTGGTCGCTGATGTTGTGCACATAGTTTTCGATATAAATCTTGCGACCATCTATAGGCACGAATGTGCCTTTACCCACATAAAACATATGCGGGTGCATATCAATCAGGACGAAATGTCCATTCGGTTTGAGATGAGAAGAAATGAAATCGTACAGTTCCTGTAAACTCTTCATGTGGCAGGAAGCTAAAATGCAAAGGGCAAGGTCGAATCTCTCTTCCAGTACCGGGAATTCTTGATTTATTAAATGATCACACAGGCCTTTTTTGTTCGCAATGGCAAGCATCTCCTTGGATAAATCAACGCCGACTGCACTGACATTTAGTCCATTACTCTTGAGCCAGGCAACGTTACGGCCCGTACCGCATCCATAATCAAGTACACGATACTCGATACTTGATTGACGCGGTGCCAAAAAGCTTATAAATTTAGATAGTATGGCACCATCCACCACGTCAGTAACCGTATCGTCATACGACCGGGACCACTGGCGGTACCCCGTAATAACATCGTAAACATCTATTTCGATCTGAGCTGGCGGTACAAATTTGAACATATGGAAGGTACTTAAAAACGGTATTATCCAGTTAATAAAACGGAAAAGAGATCTGGGACAAGGGTTGCTCCTCTACCTGATCTGACCGGACTTGGAACAGTTGTTCGGTTACTGGGTTGAGAGCCAGAATCCGTTGCTGTTGATCCAAAACCAGTCCAGCCGTCGGCATCCGTTGAAAAACGATGCTCTGATAGTAGGGCAGGTAGGCCCAGTAGGCCAGTGCGAAAAAACGCCCAGGCCATCAGGAACGGCATCGAGGCCAACAACCAGGGCGTGAGGTAGAGAAGCGCGGGTAAAAAGAAGAAACTCAGTAGCAGCAAGGAGATGGATAGCGACAATAACAGCCATCTAGCCTGTTGCCGCTGAGAGGGTGAGGGGGATTGAATCCAGTTCAGCAGCAGCCGGCTCAGGCTGGCCAGTTGGATCAGGGGCCAAAAAAAGGCCCAACACTTCCCTGGGACGGTTAGTTGGAAAAGAAGCAGATGGGAAAGCGGATCGTAATCGATGGATCCAGCTAATAACTCCAGTCGAAACAGGCGCTGGTAAGAAAGAATCAGCCAAAGCAGCACCAAACCAGCAGCCAGTAAACGTTGCCAACCGGCAGGCCATGGCAGCGGTCTCCAGCTCATCACCAGCCAGAGGGTAGAGCAACTCACAGCAGTCATGGCAATGGTGAACCAACCAGCCCAGAAGAGCATTTTGGCTACAGCCAGAGTGGGATCTGATATTTCAGCAGCCAACAGAAAAAGAGCGTTAAAAATGAGGAGCAGAGCCAAGCCGAGGCAAAGGGGGGCCAGTGGCGGAGCCACGGCCAGGTGTCGGCGTGGCCAGCAGAAAAGGGCCAGTCCCAACGTGGGTAAGGATAAAAAGGCTGACAGATAAGCGGGCAATGTCATGATTTAGTTCCTCCGTGATTTAGTCCCGGCCAAACCGCCTGATAATCAAGTCAGGGCATCCGTTAACCATATCATATCACAAGATTGCAACAACCAGGCAAAAAGAGAGATAATGTTAGATCTCACCGCTTCCGTTAGGATGAGGGCGAACTGAGGAGAGAAAAACCAATGGCGGTTTGGTTTATCGTGTAGGGGCTCTCTAGAAAATATATAAGAATAACGAATTTCAGAACTATTTCTAATTTTTTGCCGATGCTTGGTTCATGTAGGCAGTGTTAACTGAGTTCCCATTTGTGGATGGAAAGCCATATCAGCCATGGTAAAAACCCCCTAAATCAGCCCTATTTCATCGCAAACGTACCTTTAAGTGCCTGGTGCAGTACTAAGTTTCTTAAAGATATGGCAAAATGGTATAATGCAATTAAGCAGTGTTTGCTACCTTCGTGCATTTTTGGATGACACGACCTTAAAATCGACACATAACATTTTTGGACAACTGAAAGTTGTCTGTCCTTTGGGAGATTTTCCGTGCTCTATTTTGCCTATTTTTCAATTGCGGATGAAAACAGGATTTCGATTTATCGAATGAACCCTGAAACTGGGGATCTATCACCAATTTCAGATGTAGCGGTGGACGGGACACCCGGTCCTCTGGCGGTTGATTCCAAGCAACGATATCTATATGCTGGACTAAGATCAACAGAGCAGATTGCCACCTTTGCTATCAATCCCGGTGATGGCAACCTTGATTTCGTTGGGCAGGCCCAGATTCAGTCTAATCCTTGTTACATCGCCTTGGATCGAAATGATAATTTTCTACTGTCCGCCTATTATGGAGCGGGTGGTATATCAGTTCATCAGATTGGTGAAGATAAGGCTGTAGTTGCCGACCCGGTGGTCTGGATCGAAACAGCAGGACACGCTCACTGTGCGATGACGGATGCTAGCAACCGGTACGTTTTCTTACCTCACACTGTTGAGCCAAACATGATTAGCCAATTTCTATTCGATCCTACAACGGGGCAATTAACTCCTAACGCTGTTCCGAAAGTCCATCCACCAGAGAGCGAAGGGCCTCGTCACTACTGTCACCATCCCAACCAGGAGATCGTCTATTTTTCTAATGAGAACGGATCGAGCGTTACCGCTTACCGCTTAGATCCTGACAACGGAAGGTTATCAGCTTTTCAAACCTTATCTACCCTACCTGACAACTTTGCCGGGTCTAACACCTGTGCTCAGATTCACCTGGATCCGTCGGGACAATTTTTGTATATTTCCAACCGGGGACACGATAGCATTGCTGCTTTTACAGTCGATGATAGTACCGGCCAACTGACAACTGTTGGGCAGCAGGCCACCGAGCCAACTCCTAGAACCTTTAACATCGATCCAACGGGCAACTTTCTGTTCGCAGGTGGTCAGGGATCCGGCAAGCTAGCTGGATATAGAATCAACCGAGAAACAGGTCAGTTGGCTCCCCTCAAAACCTACGATATTGGCAAAACCCCCATGTGGGTGATGATTCTTGAGTTCAATGCTTAAAACCTATCTACGATATAGTGAAAGGCGTATTTAATGGCTAAACGTAAAGTCTTAATAACCGGTGCTACTGGCTACGTCGCTGGACGGATGTTGTCTGACCTCTATCAACGATATGATCTAACGTTGTTGGATATTAAAGATACTAACCGCAAAGGGGAAAAAGTAGAATGTGTCGAGATTGTAGATCTCCTGGATCGGGACCGCGATAACTACCGCCAATACTTTCAAGGGGTTGATGCGGTCGTTCATTGTGGGTTTATCGGGTCGGCCAGCCAGCAGCATCGCCAATTTTGGAGCGAGCATGACAATCTAGCCATGTGCTATAACGTTTACCAGACCTGTATTGAGGCTGGGGTTAAACGAGCTGTGGTTTGTAGTTCTAACCATGCGGCTGATTTTTATGAGCGGTTAATTTGGCAAGACAAGATCGAGTTTGTCACCCCCGATATGATACCGCTCTCTGACAATTACTACGGTTGGGCTAAAATATCTTATGAGTCGCTGGGGTTTGTCTTCGCTACGGGAGCCATGCACGATGGAAAGCGCTTAGAAAATATTCAATTGCGAATCGGTGCCCCACGTGAAGAGGATATTGAAGGACTCGGCCCTTCGGATCTTAAACAGCTACACCGAGGATTAGGATCTTACCTGAGTGCCAGAGACCAAATTCAACTGGTGGTCAAGAGTATCGAAACCGAAGATATCTCTAATCAGTATGGCGTTCCGTTCCAGATCTTCTATGGTATTAGCGATAATACCCACCGTTTTTGGAGTATCCAGAACGCTAAAGATACTATTGATTATGCTCCAGAGGACGATAGCCAGGTTCATTTCGCCAGCCAGATTGCGGGAATCTTAGCATCCATAAAAGAAGGATAGAGTTGTACTGTCGGTAGCGGCTTACACTTTGATCGGCAGCTATTTTTATCGTTACGGTTGCTTTTGTTTGCTTGAGACCGTTTCGCCATCAGATGCCATGGTAACGGTAGTGCTTGATTGCTTATAGAATCTTGCATTGCTTATAGAACTATCTAAGCCGGAAAACTGAAATCGATCTGACCTTTGATCGGCGCCGTCATCGTGTTAATTAGATCTTGTACAGATGATTCCAGGTCGAGTGTTACCTCTTGCACTACCTCCCGCTTATTTTGGCAATAGCTGTTGTAGATCTCAGTTAGGTTCCTGGGTTGCCCGACCCGAATTTGTGCTGTTCGTAGTGACTGTGTCTTTGCCTGACCGAAGACTTCGTTTTCCAGCCTCTTGACGACATCCATAAACCGCTCCTGTGATCTCTCCTCGATCACATAATCTTCATAGATGGTGATAAAGTTGGTTAACCGCTCAATATCAATGTAAAATTGGCGGAAAATTTCCGACCGTTGACGATGAACCTTGCGTTCATATTCGCTTAATTCCTCCGTCTCTTTGAAAAGCTCAGCATCAATGGTATTTTTCAGTAATCGGATTCGCTTCCGAAAGTCGGTTTCTGGATGCACCTTGATCTCCATAAAGGTTTCGATCCGTTGGAGGATCTCCTCTCGCAGGATGTTAATCCGTAGATCTAATGTGGTTTCAGAATCAACATTGATGCGAAACTCCTTCTCTAGCACCTCCATGATCTTTGTGCCAATCAGGCGAAGTCGCTCGTAGGGCTGAAGATCCGTCGGAGGTATCTCCGGTAGGATCTCCAGTTCTAGCCGAGACAAGGCCAGTTCAATATCGCTCCATATATTTTGGTCATAAATGTATTTAATCCCAACAGGAACCGCGTAAACAGGTTTGAGTTGATTAGCTTTATGCAAGTCGTCAAGAGCCCAAAAACAGAGTTGAACGACTCCACTCTCAAAAGGCGTAACGGTATCGTTTTGCCGGGTCAAGCCACCTTCAGCAAAAATAACAATCGGCCGTTCTCCCGTCTGCAACAGTTGTCGTGTGGTTCGAAAAGCGTCTCGGTCAACGGATCCCCGAATAACGGAGTACCCACCTAACCGCTGAATTAAAAAACTCTTCCAGGCACGAAACCTCCCTTCCAGAAAAATCTCGGAGGCCGTCATATAATTAAAGGCAGCATCGATTTCTCGCGATAGCAGAAACATGACGAGAGCGTCGGCATAGTCGGAGTGGTTCGGTACGAGTACGGCAGACTCATTCCGAACCGAACTTAGAATTTGACGGGATTTGTCGTCGACCGAAACCGCTGATACTTTCTGGTTGTTTTTGATGATTGGACGTGCGAGCGCCTTTGTCAGTCGTACAATGAGTGGGTTTAGTTTAGGTGGCCTGAAATCGAGCATTGAATCTATTCTCCTGGATCTTCTCTTTTGTTAGTTAAGTCGACTGCCCTCAATCTGCAAACCACTAAAGGCGCAATCAAAGTTAAAGGCTCAGCCTTTAAGACTTCTATTTTGCCTGGTTCTTACCTGTGCGGGTCGAGGTTAATGCTGTTTTCTCGAAGCGATACGCCTCCGACAGGGTAGGGTCACCTCAAGTTAGGGAAGTTAAGGGCTGTTGAAGCTAGTTTTAGCTGTTACGCACCTGTTTAGACAGCGGTTGGGAGCAGTAACAAGAGAAAGGGTGACAAGCGAAATGTTATGAATAATCTTCACCTTTTATTCTCCCTTACATTCTACCATTATCATAATTAAATTTAATGCCCAGTTGACCTCTGGGCTTTCACTCAACCAATACTCGTGATATAATTGCCTTAAATGAAGCATCGCCAAGTCCCTGACCATCGTCCTCAAGGCGATTTTGAAAACAACCCGACGGATAAAGCGGCCTCGCCGCCGGTGACGACGGAAATAGCACCGAGTCAACAGCAAGCCCTAGTTCCTTACCCAGAGCATACCTCGTGGTTGCGACGGCTGTTTCGGCGCAAGTCGATCTACGAACGCCCACTCCCTGATTATCATCCCTTTCAACGACTGCAGCGGATTTTGCGAAACACCCAACACTTCCCCCGTTAGCCGATTGTGTTGGTAAATGGTCTTAATACCAAAATTAATGCCAAAAGACGTAGACTGGTACCTGGAAGATCAAGCCGACAATCGTACATGCTCCGCCGACCACAAACTCTCCTAAGATCAACCCCAGAAAAAGCGGAATCATTTTTCGATACAGTCCTAGACCTGCGTGTTTCAGAACCAACCATTTGACTAACCAACTGATGCCGATCGAAAACCAGAGCCATTTAAGGGTAAAACTATTGCCCAGCGGATAAGCTACTGGATGGAGCGGGAGCCAGATCCACCATCGCCGTAAAACGGTTAATACCAGGGTAATGAAAAAACCAACACCCATGAAAATGGTAGCTGGAATGTCAGTGCCGGAGGGAAAATTCGCCCAGTGATCTAACCGTTGTAACGATTCTGCGCCCCAACGGGCTCGTAGCGCACCGAGTTGATAAGAAGCATCTAACAATACCCAGAAAGAGGCAACGGTACCCACAGCGATAGAAAAAATCATCAGTCCTGATAACCACTTGAGGGGAAAAACAGTTTGAGTATCCGTCATTTTGAATCCCTCTAGCTGATGGGGCATCATGTGTCCCCGTTGCGCCCGGGTAAAGCCCCAATAGAGAGAGATCACAGATAGACTGGGTGTTCCGATTCGCTTAGATCCAAACGCAGTTAGCATAATCGCGTCCGGCCCTCGCCAATAGAGTTCGTGGGCGGGGTGTCCTAATTCCGCCCGTAAGCGGGTGACAACCAGCGACAATAGTAGATAGAGTCCGGTGAAAGTGGCTGCTACCCAAGGGGACATCCCGGCTTGATAAGAGAACAGAACCAAGGCCAGCGTCCCCAACCAAAAACCGATCTGTGCCACCGGATACGACATCGGTTCCCTTCGCTCGATAGATTTGCCTGCAGGTACTGATGAATCGGGCAGATCTGCGTCAATTTTTACATCTGCTGTATACCACGATAGCATCACCTGTTGCAAGTGCCGACGACTAAACCAAAGCACCATTAATCCGATACACAGGTATGCGCCTGACGATTGTGCCTCTCGGTAAGGGAATCCAGGTAGATTTTGCCAACCCGCCGCGGCCCCCAGGATAGATTGTAGATGCCAAACGAAAAAGAAGAACCAGCAGGAGAAAGCCAGATCTAAAGGTATAAAGTAGGCCAGCCCCACGGCAAAAGGGAAAAGTCGCAACCGAATCTGTCCCATTGCACTCCACGGTTTTTCGTGAAATTGGACCTTGGAGTAGATCAAAATCTCCGGAACTACCGGATTAAACTGGTGTAAAGTATTGATGATATTGATAACACCGACAATCCCAAATCCAAGCCACAGCAGTTTATGCGAGAAGATTCTGGATCCGGTGCCTGTCATCTCCATCGGTAGTTGAATGATCGGATAGGTCAGTTTCTCATATTCCGTCCATTGCTTTCTGATCAGGACGTTGATACAGAGCATTACCCAACCCATCAGGGTAAAAAGGAATGTCCACCAAAAAACAGGCTTGATCCAGGTCGATATACGGCTAGCAGTATAGAAGGTGGAGTCACCGCTGTAATACTTCTCCAGTACAACCGTGTCACTAACTGTCAACCAGCGAGGGATATACCGCCAAAAAAGGGTCTGCCATTCGTTCTCTGGTGTAGCAAACCAAAACGGATGACCTAACACCTGCATTAAGACTTGAATCGTGTCGAATCCACCGACCGCAGAGGCTAAGGAGAGCATGACATAAATGGTGATTAATTCTGCTGGTTGTAACGCCTGAGATGGTACTAGCTTCTGGATCAGCAGATTGATCAGCATCAGCACAAATAGGGTAAAAACCACATTGTAAAACAGCGATAGGGTGGCTGGCGGTCCTCCCCAGATTAGTCCGCGATGCACCGACCAGTAGGCGTTGGGTGGAATCAGGACCAGTGCTAAAATAACGCAACGCCAAGTGATGGTATTTTTGACCGGTTGTTCTGCCATGAGGGTAAAGTCCACATATATCGTGGTTCAAGCGTAATTTAGCCGATTCGGATTGTAAAGTCAACGAACATGTCCCTAACTCCGCCCTGTGTAAGATTTCACCCCCTTCTTCTATCAGTATTCTGGATTCTTATTTAGATATGGTTGCTTTATTGGGAAATGACATATCGATACACACCTATTGACGAAAATTGATGATCGTGATACAGTCTTTGCTAATGCAATCAGTTATTTTAGAGACTGTTTTGAAATAACTGATTGAGAAACCAATAGAACCGAAACAAGGAAGATCTAACGATGAAACGTATATTGATATACCGCTAACAATTAGAATTGCTCCAAAATGAAGTTGAACCTCGGTTTAAGGGAGCCGCGTAAGATTTTCGTCACCAAAGAGGTCTGATGGGATTGTCCACATAAACCGCCGGCCGAAGAGGATTGACAAGAGACATTTCCATTCTGAGGCGAGATTGCCGAAACTGAAATAACCTCTTCTCACAGCAATCCAGAGAGAGTTAGTAGAGAAGGAGCGTCCTCTATCTTCGGCCTCAAAGCCTTTTTGTTAGCACCAGTTCTTCGAGTTGAGCCAAATTCAGAGGCCATAGAGAGATTTGGACCAAATACAGTGTGGGTATGGTTTGTGGAAGAAAGTGCATAATGTGACCTAAAGGAAGAATGTGGAAGTTAAAGTGATAGATGAAAGGAAGATACCTTAAATATCGACTCTAGCCATCTTTTGGGATCCCCCAAGCCAGGGAAGTATGTCAAGGAATGCAGGGAATGCGAACTGTTCGAGGATTGTGAGGATAAAGTCTCAACTGATGAAACCACCGACTGGTATCTCCAGGAAAAAGACAAATGTTATTATGCACCTCAAATCGGAATATTACAATTGGCACGCCGATAGGGGCCTATAGGGTGTGTGGCGCTGAATAGGAAGCAACACCACCCCGACTCTTTGCCTCCGTTGTTAGTGGATGTCAAAGAGAACCATCCGGATCTTGACGGCATTTTCAATAGTCCAGCTTATAGGGATAGCCTAAGAGAGGTACTGGGGAATGATGCTGAGTTGTTTGCATCTATTGCCCCTCGAATAATCCTCGAAACAAAACAGACCTCCAAAATCCCGCTCCTGGGATTGCCAAAATCACCAAACACGATCGGGTACAATATCTCGTTGACCATGAGATGGTCTTTCGGTCGAAAGGTTACAATCTGGAGGCTGATATTTTCGGCGCTCTAGTTTGGAACCAAGAAGCCGGGCCTAAGCTTGAACAGATGGAGTTGGAAGCGCCGGAGCAATGCGAATGCGAAAAGAGGGAGCAAGGCGGTCCGAAGTCCTCTCCTGGCGGAATCTACCGTGTTAAGTGGGTCTATTCCTTGGGCACAAAGGTCGAATGGTGAATAGAGAAGGTGGAAGGCCAGCTCAGACTTGATATTTCTGACAACCAGTCCTGCATAGCCATCTGCGTCTGCGACCAGATCTCTACCAGTTGCGCATACGTCTCTTTGACTCCGTCTAGCGCCTGGCTCTTGGCTTGATCTTCCTCCTGGCCGCTGCCTCTTTCATCCGATGGCTCAGCCTTCTAACCTCTGACCAATCCTCAATCTGAATGGCTTGGGCCAGTTTTTCCATATCCCGCTCAATAGTGGTAACGGCCAGGGCGCTGATCTCCCGCACCAACTCCAACCCACCCAACTCCATCAACTGCTGCGGCTGGAATAGGGTTACCGCTTCGATCGGTGGCTCGGTCTCTGCTGGTGGTTCAGATATTACTAGATCCTCGCTTCCTACCTCCGCCCCCAGCTGGGGGGAGTAGGATCTCAGCCTAACCCCGCGCTGGAGTTCCTCCAGCAGTTCCTCCCTTCGGAACGGTTTGCTGATAGTAGGCGTCCATACCTGCTTGCCGACACTGTTCCGTTACCCTTTCCATCACGCTGGCCGTTAAAGCCAGGATCGGTGTCCGTTCCTCTCCACCCTTGGTCTGTTCCTGCTGCCGCATCTGCTGCCGATCCATCAAGATCAAATCGAACTCTGCCGTTTGAAACATCTCCAGCGCCTGTTGCCCATCGACTGCTTCTTCCACCTGACAGCCTAACCTCTGCAGATGACGAGCCACTATCCCCCGAATGGCCACCACATCCATCTATCACCAGCATCTGCCACTAGCTGAGATCGATCTCTACCAGAGACGCCTCTTCCCTGACCTCCTGTTCCACTTCCATCGACGTTAACGGTAACTGGAACCAGAAGGTAGAGACCTGACCCAACTGACTTTCTAGCCCTATCTGCGTGCCCATTCCCCGCACGAACTGGCGGCTAATGGACAAATCTAAGCCGCGCTGTCGCCCTGACCACGGCTGATGCTTTCATCTACCTGTGTGAAGGCTTCGAATAGTTGCTGTTGTTGATCTTCAGCAATACCGACCCCGGTATCCTTAACCTCAAACCGCACCAGCTCTAGTTCCTTGTCTGACGGCCAACCCAGCTGTCCCTCCAGGCTGACGGTCACGCTACCGCTGTCCGTGAACTTGAGGGCATTGCCTACCAAGTTAATCAGGACCTGACGAACTTTTTTCTGATCCCCTTCTCGGCCCGGTCTTAACGCCGGCAACCACTCCAGTTGCAGGGATAACCCTTTCTCCACCGCCAGTGGATGCAGTAGATCTATCACCTCTTGACAGGTTCAGGCTAGATTGAACAGTTCGATTATAGGTCACCTGACCGGCCTCTAGACGGTAGGAATCTAAAATCTCGTCGATCACGCTCAGTAGATGGTGACCGAATTGGAGGCCTGTTTCACATCCTCTTGCTGTCGAGGGGTAAGGGGTCCTGATCTAACAGGTCAAGGGAACCCAGAATGCCGTTCGTGGGGGTGAGGATTTCATGACTCATGCGGGAGATAAAGCGGCTCTTGGCCTGGTTGGCCGACTCGGCTTGGGTCTGGGCCTGCTCGGCTACAACTTGCAATCGTTTGGCTTCAGTTTGAGCGGCTTCCACCCTGGCCTTCAATTGCTCTGCTGTCAGTTAGGCTATTTCTGCGTCCCCTTTAGCCACTCTTAGTTCCTCGGTTCTTCGCTTCACTTTCTGCTCTAAATCTTGTCGGTATTAATTCAGTTCGGTGATGTCCTGTTCTAATCTTACCACCCCGCTGATCTGGCCCTTGGTATCTCGTCGAGTGGTCGCATTGAGTAGCATCGCTACCACCTGTCTGTCTCTGGTGGTCAACAGTACCTAGTAGTTGTCTCTTTCGATGCCCCGCAAGGCCTGCTCTAACACCTATTGTACCGATTCTTTGCACTCATCGGTAATATAGATCTCGACAAAGTTCTGACCACTACTCCCTCTTTGCTGTAGCCGTTAATCCGGGCCATCTGCTTGTTCCATTCGTTGATCATGCCATCCCTGTCCACCCCGAAGATGGGCGTATTAGCCGTATCGATCAACTGGGTCAGTTCATGGGCCGTGGTCTCCATCTGCTGCCGGTAGTTTCTTAACCGGCCGAACTCAGTGGGGGAATCAAGAAGTGGGTTCTGGTCTAGGTTAAGTATAGACAATTGTGGCAGTCGGCTGATCTCAGTTGGCAGTTGAGACAATCGGTTGTGGCTCAGATTCAGGCTAGTCAGTTCTTTCAGCTGGCCGATTTGGACAAGGATTTTCCACAGTTGGTGTCGCCTCAGATGAAGTTGGGTCAGAGAGGTCGATCGGCTCGCCTCTGCTGG
Source organism: Candidatus Poribacteria bacterium (assembly GCA_030748495.1). Classification (GTDB taxonomy): domain Bacteria; phylum Poribacteria; class WGA-4E; order WGA-4E; family UBA9662. The sequence continues at coordinate 18,603 of JASMLX010000003.1, forward strand.
CAGTTGTCTCAAGTAGTTGCCTCCCAGCCAGAGTTACTGCAGGTGAATCAATCGACCGATTTGTATAGGTAAATGGGTAATAAATTAGGGTAAAGTCGTAAAAGAGCCACTAAACATGACACCTTTCAAGTGGTTTAAGAATGAGTTTTTTCTGTCATTGAATACTAGCATTTCTATGATTGTATCTCCAAACATATTCCGCCAAATAAAAAGCCAATCTTTCCTGGCTGAGACCGCCTTCAGCCGCCAGTCTTCTTGGAAGGTAAGCCCAGAATCCTTCCCGACCATTGATATGGTTTCCTTGGCCATGGCTGGACTCACCTGGGTTAGGTTTTACCCAGCCATGAACATCGCCATTAGCCGCAACGCCGGTCTAGCTTTTCCAGTTCCCAGAACAGATAGTACTTCCCAACTCCACCCGTCGGGAGATCAGAGGTAATAACGTCCTGGCTTCGACATCAGAAACCACTTGCGCTCAAACATTTCCACCTCGGCCTAGGATGCCAAAAACAGGACTTTTGGAGCTCCCTCTTCCACGTTTACTACCAGCGGCTTTGGCGCGGTGTCTTTTGTTGTTCCATTGTGTCCCAATATAGTTTTCATATGTGTAATTTACCAACATTGGTGGCTAAACTGCGACTTTACCCAATTGTAAAATCCACTGCTGTAATTTTCCCTTCCTTCAATGACAATGCAACTCGGAGCATATCTGATAGATCCGTTTCAATGATGTCCCAGTTGATATCCTCTGAAAATAGAACATCAATATGACGATATTTTCCCTGAGGATCAGGATGGTAAAATGTCAGATGCTTTCATCTTCTAATCCTTGGTATGAGCCTGATACCCAGGAGGCATGATAGTCCGGACACAACTTCACTCTGTGTTTGTCGCTATGCAGGGTATCTGGTTGGACTTCGAAATCTTCTCTAAAATATCGAGAAATATGAATGCCTTCATGCACTCCACAAGGAATGAAGTTACTAAACAAGGCAATGTAGGTTAAGTTTACAGAAATTGAGGCTTAAATGATAGTTCCTCAATATTTGGGGGTACTGATGGTGTCATAAGCGCCATTGCTTCAGACCAATTCCTTACGCCCTTTAACCCCTTCCCAACGGATGAACATTTACGTTTAATTATCGAGCCAATACTGGCTCATCCCGGGTAGATACGCCCTTGGCTGAAGGTGTGTTAGAAGCTTTAAGGCCGAATCACGAAGAACTCGATTGTAGATTATAGGTCGACCGGGTCGAGGATCGTCGTTTAAACCTGGTATACTTGTCGTCGCATGATTTTTTGGGATGGATGTTGAATTATTGGGTGGTATGTAGGACGGATTTGTCTAGTACACCATACGCAAACTATTTTAGCCTTTGCCAAGTAAATTACATTTTTGCTTTGTGATTGAAACTCAATATCCCTCAATATCCATAACTTCTCCCTAAAAACTGGGAGTAAGTCGGCCTAATAAATCATCTTGACATCTTTGCAAATAGATTAGTATAATTGGCGCAACCATGCGGGTGTAGCTCAGCGGTAGAGCATCAGCTTCCCAAGCTGAGGGGCGCGGGTTCAAATCTCGTCACCCGCTTGTTTGTAACCGCAGTCCATCTGTGGTTTTTATTTTATAAGGCTCCCACCATCATATATGCGAGAACAAGATCCCATTTTAGAGCAGGAAGTTGTTCACGACCAATTCACAGATGCCATCTTAAAAGTTTGGGGGGCTATTCGGCAACACTCAAAACTTTTGACAACCTTATCCGTGGTTATTGTCCTTGCTGCGACAGTTATCGTTGGCTATTTCCAACGTCAATCATCTAACCGGGCTGAAGCATCTATCCGTTATCAAAAGTTATCGGACCGGTATCAGGTTGGGGAGACAAAATGGCTCTCGGCAGAAAGTACTGCCGAAAATGATGATTCAGCAAAACCATTCGAAAAGGTTGCTGGCGACTTCAAATCTTTTTTTCAGAACCCGAAATTTGCCAAAACCCCTTTCGCAGACCGAGCTAAATATAGCTACGCCAAAATTCAATTTTATCAAGGGGCGGTTGATAGCGCACTAGAGTACTATCAAGATCTAACCCAAAATGTGCATTCGGAAAATCAACTGATCGCTGTTTACGCACATCAAGCAATTGCCAGTTGCCATGAACAGAAAGGTGACTACCAGCAAGCAGTTAGTGCCTACAAAAAGCTGGCAACTTTAACCGCAGACGGACTTTCATCTTTATGGATTGAGCATCTTTCTAAGTCAGCCCAGTTAGGAATGGCAAGATGTCATGAAAAGCTCAACCAGTCGCAAGATTTGGCTCGGATCTACAATCAGCTACTGAAAGAAATAGAGGATAATATCAAGCAAGGAGTTGACGATAAGAGTCGTGAGCTAACTACTCAGGCAAAAGAACTTCTAGTTTCTTTGCCTGATGTTTCAGCCGAAGGAATCTCAGGTTCTACATCCTACAAAGCTTTCCAGGCCTACCAAGCAAAAATCCACCGATATAAGGTTCAAAAAGATATTGAAGGTAGATTAGGCGAGCAAGCCAGAGAGAAACTCCGAACCTTCGAAACTCGAGCGACCGATTTCACTGAAAACCTCGATAAAGCCATCGACTACCAAGAACGAGGCAAGTTGACGACGGCCTGGCGATATTATCGACTGGCCATTGGTGTTGACGGATACGATCCAGACTACGGCCGGCAGTCGATCTTCGATTTTGCTCCCAATCGGAAAGTCTACGAATCCGCACTTTTTCATCAGCGTAGAATTGCTAATAACTAAATTGATCTAAAATCTAAATACCCGAGGTGTTGGCTGAATTTAATGTCACACGCAGTCCTCGAATACGGTAAGCTAAAGGACCTCCTAAAGCAGTACACGCTATCGGATTTGGGGGCTATGCGTGTGGACCAGTTGCAGCCGAGTTATCAGATTGATAACATCCAGTATCAGCAGCGACTATGCAGTGAAGTCAAAATCCACTATCAGACCTCAAACGGCTTTTCTCTACGTGGTATTCAGGACATCACGGCGGTTTTAGAAAACGCCTCTCGCCTCGGAACGATCCTACCCATCGATCAATTACTCCGTATTGCTCGCCTGGCTTCAGTAGCCAAGAAAGTTAAAGCACAAACCAGGAAGCTTGAGGTGGATGACTATCCGATATTGGCTGATCTTACCCAAGATCTACCGACCTTCCCTGAATTACTGAACGAAACTGATCGTTGCCTCACACCAGAAGGTGATGTCCTCGATAGTGCGAGTTCTACTCTAAAGTCGATTCGTAAAAAACAGGCTAATCTATACGAATCGATTCACAACCATCTCAGTTCGATTCTCAAATCCCCTAACTACCAGAAATCGATCCAAGAAAATATCATCACTATTCGCAATAACCGATTTGTGATTCCAATTAAGCAAGAGTATAAGTCGAATCTTAATGGTATCGTACATGGCCAATCTGCTAGTGGGGCGACGGTCTTTGTAGAACCATTGGAAGTGATTGAAAAAAACAATCAACTACTGCAGCTCACCGATGCTGAGCAGGAAGAGATTCGTCGTATTTTAAGAGCATTGAGTGAAATTGTCCATGCAAATGTATTTGGCCTAACAGTTGCGCAACAGATTTTAGCAGATCTTGAGTTTCAGACAGCTAAAGCTAGACTTAGCCAACGACTGAATGCTGTCGAGCCGATACTTAATACCGAAGGGGATTTGGAACTTATCGCGGCAAGACACCCTCTCCTAGAAATAAATCTGCAAGAAAACCCAACCAACGATACCCCTAAAGAAATTACACCCACCAGCATTCACATTGGTAATGAGTCTAACACCATCGTAATTACGGGTCCCAATACCGGTGGTAAAACCGTTGTATTGAAAACAGTGGGACTCCTAGCTTTGATGGCTCAATCTGGTCTACATATTCCGGCTCAAGCTGGGAGCCAGTTGCCGATCTTTGAACATATTTTCGCTGATATTGGTGATGAGCAAAGCATTGAGCAGAATCTAAGTACATTCTCGTCTCATATTACAAAGATCGTTGCTATTTTAAACGAAGCAGATGAGAATACGCTGGTTTTGCTCGACGAAATTGGCGCAGGGACAGATCCAACAGAGGGAACTGCGCTCGGCATGGCCATTATCGATCACCTGTCTCGGGTGGGAGCGAAAACGATCACAACAACACACTATAGCGCACTCAAAGCGTTTGCCCATGATCATGGAGAGATGACAAACGCCTCTATGGAATTTGATTGGGAGACGTTAAGTCCAACCTACCGTTTACAGCTCGGTGTACCCGGTAGTAGCAATGCGATTAAAATAGCTAAACGGTTGGGAATGCCAACTCAAGTGCTAGATGCTGCTAATGCAAAAATCGGCCAACAATCCGTTGCGGTTGAAAATCTAATCGTTGGGATGCAAGAATCCCAACGTCAGCTTGACGAACAGCACCAACTAGTTGAACAGCAGATCCGGTCAGCAAAGGCTGCTAAAACAAAATATGAGCGACTGGTCAGTAAGTTTGAAGCCGAGAACCAAGAACTTCAACACGCAGCAGAAAAGGAAGCGGCCGAGATTTTGAAACAGGCACGTCGCTTAGTTGAAAATACAATTTTCCAAATTCGCCAGAAAGAGGCTTCAAAGGAGGGTGTCCGCTCAGCCTTCACTACTATTGAGCAAGCACAGGAAGAACTAAAGAAGAAACGATCGACACCACAAAAAACCGAAGGCCAACTCCATACAGCTTTTTCCGTTCGTCCTGGTGATAAGGTTCTGGTTAAAGATCTAGATCAATTTGGTGAGATTCTCTCTGTCTCCGAAAGAAGAAAAAAACCAATTCGGGTGCAGGTTGGCACCATGCAGTTATCCCTCTCCTATCACGATATTAGCCAACCTGCACCTGAAGCCCAACAAAAAATGGCTTCAACTTCAGTCTTAACCCTCCAACATCGTAAAACCTCATCAGTATCTAGTGAGCTAAACCTGATAGGGCAAAAGGTGGACCCAGCTCTGGAAACAGTAGATAAGTATCTGGATGATGCCTATCTGGCAGGTTTACTGGAGGTCCGGTTAATCCACGGTAAAGGAACCGGTGCACTTGGATCGGCAATTCACGACTTTCTGCGAACTCACTTGCTAGTGACTCACTTTTCATTTGCAACTGCGAATCAGGGTGGGGCAGGAGCAACACAAGTCAAACTGAAAGAATAGGAAATGAAGCATTCGCCAAACTTCAAAATGAATACCAGTATCCCCTCTGATCTAATTGATCAAATCCGTGCGCAGAGCGATATTGTAGAGGTCATAGGTGAGCACGGTGTACATCTAAAGTCAGCCGGCAAAGATTTTAAGGGGCTTTGCCCTTTCCATGATGAAAAAACGCCCTCCTTTACGGCCTCCCGTGGCCGGCAGATGTTCTACTGTTTTGGCTGTCAAGCCGGTGGTAATGTTATTAGCTTTGTGCAAAGATTGGAAGGGAAATCTTTTGTAGAGACCATTGAATATCTGGCAGAAAGATCCGGTATCGCCTTACCTACGCCAGATGCTAAAGCGCACCAAGCTCAACAGAAGCGACGTAAGCTTCAAGATCTCAATCAGTTAGCAATCGACTTTTTCCGCCAGAATTTAATGACACCTGGTATTGGTGGCCGGACGTTGGTTTATCTAAAACAACGGGGAATTTCAGAACGCACTATAGAGGATTTTCAACTCGGGTTTGTTCCGGCAGGTCAGCGTCAGTTGATCCAATTTGCCCAAAAGAAAGGCTTTTCCGTTCAACAACTAATTGATGTCGGGTTAGCCAAAGAAGATCGTCGAGGTACAACAGATCGCTTCCGAAATCGTGTTATTTTTCCAATTTTCGATGAGCGAAACCGTCCCGTTGCCTTTGGCGGCCGTGGAACGACCGATGATATTCGTCCCAAATACCTCAACTCAGCTAATACAATTATTTACGATAAAAGTAAAACCCTTTACAATCTTCAGAACGCTCGAAAGGAAATCCATCAGACGGGAGTTGCAATTTTAGTCGAAGGCTATTTTGATGCGATTACCCTCTATCAAGCTGGGTTGCATAATGTTGTGGCGTCACTTGGTACTGCCTTTAGTGAATCTCATGCTCGCCTCTTGAATCGTTTCGCCGATCAGGTGATTATCATCTATGATGGTGATGTTGCAGGATTGCGAGCCGCAACACGTGGTTTGAATACCTTGGTTAAAGTTGGCTTACAGGTCAAGGTTGCTCTTCTGCCAGAAGGGGATGATCCCGACGAATTTGTTAAAACCCATGGCGTTAAAGCCTTTCAGTCTTACCTCGATAAATCGCTAAATCTGATTGAGTTTCAAATCCAATTAGCTGTGGAGCAAGGCGCAATTCAGCGGATTGATGTTAAGTCAAAAGCGGTGAAGGAGATTGCGGCAACTTTAGCCAGCCTAGACAGTCCGGTGGAATTGAACGCATATGTCAACCAGGTGGCAGGAGAACTGGATCTAGATAGGGCCGTTGTTTACCAGGAGTTGGTACGGTTGGGCGTCAAGCCAACGGTAGAGGAAAAATCTACTTCTAAGAGACTAGCGCCGGTTCGCCATCAAGTTTCGGCACGAGAGTCGATTGAGTGGCAACTGTTAGAGTCGCTGATCTTAAACCCAAGTCTAATTCCTAAGGCCAAAGATAAGTTTAACATCCAGGACCTGCACAATAAAACCTATGCTAAAGTTGGCCAGCTTCTATATGAATCGGAACCGGTCGAGATTGGAGAATTAGTAAATCATTGTGATGAAAGTTCGAAAGCGATTATCTCCCAAGCATTGATGACCGATAAAGTTCCACCCAATCTTGAAGCCAGAATGATGGGCTGTATTAAGCGATTGAACCAGTTTTTACTATTAGATTTTGAAAAACAGATGCGATCTTCTGCTTTGGCAGAAGGCAAAGATAACACAGCGACTTTGGTGGAGTTAGTGGAGTTATCAAATCGCAGGCGATTAGTGGAAAAAAATGTTAGATGATAGCATGGTAATCAGCACAATTAGGGGGTTGGAGTGGTAGGTGCTGATATAAATAAACAACAAACTTGCATCAGAATTAAGGAGGTGTAATGTGAACGCTTTGGAAACGAGGAGATACAAAGCGGTATGAGCCAGCGTGTTATACAATTTGACGATAAACCAGGCCTAACTAGTCCTACCAATTTTCCAGAAATGCAAGGGCAGGAGGAAATCAGCGACCCTACCGAAGCGAAATCGGAAGATCTCGATTTTGGCCTGTATCAGATGGATTTGGAAGATTTAAATCTTACTACTAGTACGGATCTAGAAGCGGTCCATGACATAGATAGGGAGTATGCAACAATGGGTTTGAGAGATATCCGGTGTACAGGAAGCGTGCAAAACGAATCCTCCGATAGTCCACATTTTGACTTCGTTGCAGATGAAACCGATAGGGTAGATGATCCTGTTAAGGCTTACCTAAAGGAGATGGGGCGGACCCCGCTTCTCTCCAAAGAGGATGAAGTTAAGCTTGCGAAAAAAATCCAAGATGGATTTTGGACCATACAGTGCATCTTATTTAAGATGCCGTTTGTGATCGCAGAGTTCCGAAAGGTTTTGAAGGATATTTTAGCTGAAAAGAGGAGGGCGTGGGAAGTATTTGAAATTAGACGCTTCGATCATACAAACGGTAATAAGGAGGAGATGTATCTACGGAAAACTAAAGTCTTACTTACCTGCCTTAAGAAATGTGAACTAGATATTCGCAACTTTGAGTATCAACTGTCCATCGGACCTGAGAACATAGAGATTATTCGTGTCCAGTTGAGTCAAGTCTACGAGGAGATGTTTTCGCAACTCAAACTGATCAAGATCGATACTGCTGAGATTAAGCGAATTTGTACAATCGTTCGTCAGATTCATACACGCATGAACTCATACCAAAAAACGGTCAATCATTTTGAGTCGCAATCCGGGTTGAGTGCAACTCAAATTTTAACTGCAGTTCAACGTGAAGAGGAAACAAATGGCATATCGCTCAAAACTTTAACTGATTACAATACCAGACTGGTTCAAGCCCAACGGTCAATCCTGCGCTTAGAGCGTAAAATTGGAAAAGCTCATGAACAGTTGCAGCATACTATCGACCGGATCCAAATTGGCGAGGAGATCGCCAGAGAAGCCAAGATGGAAATCGTCGAGTCTAATTTAAGACTTGTTATCAGTATTGCGAAGAAGTACAAAAGCCGAATGACTAGCTTAGTATTCTTAGATCTAATTCAAGAAGGCAATATCGGTTTGATGAAAGCCGTCGATAAGTTTGATTATGAACGTGGCTATAAATTCAGCACGTATGCTACCTGGTGGATTCGTCAAGGAATTACTCGTGCGATCGCCGATCAAGGTCGTACTATTCGCATTCCTGTCCATATGATCGAGACGATTAATAAGCTAATTCGAACCTCACGTGAAGTTGTACAAGATGTTGGCCGAGAACCAACACCGGAAGAGATTGCATCCCAGATGGAAATATCTGCTGATAAAGTCCGTCAGGTGTTAGCAGTTGCTCAAGAGCCAATTTCCTTAGAAACACCCATCGGAGATGAGGAAGACAGTCATCTTGGTGATTTTATCGAGGATAAGAAAACCAAGTCTCCCGTTGCCGAAACTACAACGATCATGCTCAAAGAGCGAATCATTGACCTTTTAGAAACACTAACAGATCGGGAGAAAAAAGTAATTCGGATGCGTTTCGGCATAGGTGATGGTCGTCCCCGAACTTTAGAAGAGGTCGGAAACGAATTTGATGTAACCCGGGAGAGAATTCGGCAGATTGAAGCCAAAGCTCTCCGTAAATTACGGCACCCGGTTCGTAGTCAACATTTAAGAGGATTTTTGGAATAACTCCTTGATTTTATTTGACTCTATTGAGAAACTAACATATAATTACCGCCATCTTGGGTGGGCCCATAGCTCAGTGGTTAGAGCAATCGGCTCATAACCGATTGGTCCTAGGTTCGAGTCCTAGTGGGCCCATATATTAATCCTCTTAGGGGGCGTTAGCTCAGGGGTAGAGCGCTACCTTCACACGGTAGAAGTCACCGGTTCAAATCCAGTACGCCCCATGTGTTCAACAGCATAGTGTTTACAGCCAAGTTCGTTATGTCGAGAGTGAACAGATTGCTTTCTCAGCCTCAGCTTAGCGGTACCAAGTTCAGTTGTTAGCGAAGGAAACCGCAATTACTTTAGATCGACCAGATCTTGAAACATCTCCGGGCGATTCAGTGGAAGATCAACCTACATTGCCCACTGAAACCGTCACCTTAAACATTCACTCCTTTTTTCTCCTTCCTTTTCTCATTCTTGTTGGTATTGGGATCCTATTTGGTATTTACATTTTAGGTGTTAACCTCCTGACTCAGGAAAGCCGGGACACTTACGACCTGCTAGAGACAATTAAAACTGGTCGTAATCACGACCGCTGGCGTTCGGCTTTTGAGTTGTCAAGCGTTTTGACGCGGGACAGCAAAATAGGATTTGATAAAAGGTTCGTTGCCAAAATGACCAACCTGTTTCAGGACCCAGATGTTATTCAGATCACGACCCAAAACGGAGTAAGTCTCAAAGCCTATTTAGCGCAGGCGATGGGAAGCACTAAGAATCCTGCGTTTACCCAACTTCTTTTAGAGGCCATTGATGATATTCATCCAGATACTGTCTTTATCATCTCGGCTCTAGGTGCTCTGGGAGATAAGAGGTCTGCCCGGAGAATACATCCGTTGACACTGAACCCATCATCAGCAATTCGCCTCACGGCCGTTATTGCACTCGGGGAAATTGGCAATCCTACCTCCTTTCCTGTTTTAGAGAAGGCATTGGACGATGAAGAGCCGAATGTTCGATGGGATGCAGCCGTCGCCCTCTCCAAAATGGGAAGTAAAGCAGGTAAAGCCGTTTTGCTTGATCTGCTTCGGCCGGGCTACCTAGAAGAATTCAAATCTATTGACATAAATGAGCGTAATCGGATCTTGGTTGTTGCTATGCGTTCTGCAGCAAAGTTAGATGATCCAGAACTCGATCAAGCAATAGGTCTACTGGCTGAAAACAGAGACTTAAATATGGACGTGCTAAAAACAGCCTTGGAGGTTAAGAGATGAGCGAAGAAAACATTGAAGAAATGTCGCCATCAAAACGAAAGATGCTGGCTAAGTTAGGTAAATTGCCTGCTGGCGATCAGGCAGAAGCCTCAACTGAAAGCGAAATGGCTGAGACAACAGAGGATATTGGTGACATTGAAGAAATGTCGCCATCAAGACGAAAGATGCTGGCTAAGTTAGGTAAACTCCCAAGCGATTTGCCTTCGAAGTCACGACCTTCCAAAACGGCTGCTCCAGCGAGGAAAACACCAACGGCGGCTAAGTCTACTGCAACAGGCGAGGTACATCCTTTAGTCAGTGGGAAAATCAAGCGAAGTGTCAAACCCAAATTAGAATTTAAGGTTGAAAGGCGAGGATGGTTGTCATTGGCCTTCGGTTGGTTGGCTTTTCTTCTGGGTGGAATTCCTGCCTTTGCCACCATGATTTTGCGCTTTTTGTTTCCCAATGTGCTCTTTGAACCTCCACAATCCTTTAAGGCTGGCTATCCAGACGATTACACGATTGGTGCCATTGATGAAACCTACAAGGAAAAATATGGCGTCTGGATTGGGCGGACTGACAAATACATTTATGCGCTATCAACAGTCTGCACGCATTTGGGTTGTACTCCAAACTGGTTATCGGGTGAAAGCAAGTTCAAATGCCCTTGCCATGGAAGTGGGTTTCGAAAAACGGGTGTGAACTTTGAAGGGCCAGCTCCTAGGCCACTTGAGCGGCATTGGATTGGTTTGGCAGATGACGGTCAGATTATAGTAGATAAAAACATTAAATTTCAGCGAGAAAAAGGGCAATGGGAAAGTGAAAATTCCTATCTACCTTGGACCTAATTTGATTATGCCCGACCTCCAGTCGGCAACTGTTACAATTCGGTAGGATGGAGAAAGAAATTTAAGATGAGAAAAAGGCAGGCAAAAAGACCTGGAATATTCCAGCAGATCGGCCAAAGCGTAGGGAATAACGTCATTGTACGCTCTATCTTTCGAACGGGTGGATTGCCAGTAAACTGGGATAGGCGTCAGCGAATGATGGGGGTACTAAACAATGTATTTCTACACCTTCATCCAGTGCGACTTCCAAAGCATGCAGTTAAGGTTAAATATACCTGGTGCATGGGCGGATTGTCTTTCTTCACCTTCCTTGTACTAACGATTACCGGCATCTTGTTGATGTTTTATTATCGTCCCACCGCCGAGCACGCTTACATGGATATGGTCGATATTGGTGAGCAAGTGCCACTTGGTATCATGCGGGAAATTCACCGGTGGGGTGCACACCTAATGGTTTTAAGTGTTTGGCTTCACATGTTTCGAGTGTTTATGACCGGTTCATATAAACCACCACGAGAGTTCAACTGGGTTGTTGGTGTAATACTACTGACACTCACACTCTTACTCAGCTTTACAGGGTATTTGCTGCCTTGGGATCAGCTCGCTATCTGGGCCATTACGGTCGGTACCAACATGGGAAGAGCCTCTCCCTTCTTGGGATATGAAGGACCGGGGGCAACGCTGATGCAAATCGGCGATGTGAAATTGGTGCACCCAGCGGCAGATGCGGCCTTTGTTTTGAAAGCCGGTCGATTTGTTGGAGAAGCAACACTTTTGAGGTTCTATGTTTTACACTGTATTGGGCTACCTTTTATAATTATGATTTTTATGGCGGTTCATTTCTGGCGTGTTCGAAAAGATGGTGGGATTTCAGGTCCAACCTAGAGGGGAGTTGAAATGGATTTCATAAAAGATGTAATTAACAGGGTTACTGACCCAACAATTTCTTTCACTTTTCTGCTTGCCGTCTTTTTTGTCATCTTTCCACCTAACAACCTGCTTCTGCGCTTAAATAGAAAGCTAGGGTTAGATAAATTGTGGACTGATGCTGGAGCAATTATCTTCTTTGGTTTACTCACTATCTTTATGATTTTTGGAGTGACCAGTGACGAAACATTCAGGACCGTGATCACAAAACCAGATAATGTGCCGATTGTTCTATTGCTATATATCGTTCCCTTCCTACTCTGGGTTTGCATGAAACAGGGATTGGCAAATGATGCCCGGACTCTAAACAACGAAAAACCGGAAGAGTATTCAGATCCAGACGATTTGGACAGTCAGATTCTAGTTTGGCCTGACCTGATTTATGTTGAGTTGATCGCCTTGGTCTTGTGTTCGGTTGTGTTGATCGTTTGGGGAGTCTTACTGAAAGCTCCATTAGAAGAACCTGCCAATATCGCTGATTCTCCGAATCCATCGAAGGCCCCTTGGTATTTTCTTGGTCTACAAGAAATGCTGGTCTATTTTGACCCATGGTTGGCCGGAGTTGTTTTCCCAACGCTGATCATCGTTGGGCTAATGGCAATTCCATATATTGATCTCAATAAAAAGGGGAATGGTTACTATTCCTTTGCAGAAAGGAAAGCTGAGATTTCCATTTTTCTGTTTGGTTGGCTCGGCTTATGGGTATATATGGTTATCTTGGGAACCTTTCTCCGTGGCCCGAACTGGAATTTCTTTGGCCCCTTTGAAAAATGGGACGTACACAAGGTTTTAGTTTTAAACAATATTAACCTATCAGAGCTTTTCTGGGTCAAAATAGGAAACCAAGCTCTTCCTCAGAATATTCTACTGCGGGAACTGCCTGGTTTTGTCGTTGTCGGCGCTTACTTGTTGATTATGCCGGCCCTGCTGGCTAAAACTGTACTGAAATCATATGTTGATAAGCTCGGTTTAGTTCGTTATAGCGTTTTCGTAATCTTATTGCTATCAATGGCGGCCTTACCGATTAAAATGTATCTACGTTGGACACTCAATCTCAAGTACCTGATTGCCATTCCAGAATATTTCTTAAATGTCTAGTTTGTATTGTGGAGTATAAATAGACGTGCTAACAGAAAAAGAACAGAAACATTATCAGCCAATCACACTCAACCGTATTTTTGCTGTCACTAGTCTCCTTTTTCTAGGTTCTCTTATCTGGATGTTTGCTGACGATCATGAACGGAGCTGGAAACGCTATCAGAAACAGTTTAGGCAACTAGAATCTAAAAAGGTGGAAATGACCTACAATAGTCAAAATTACGATAATTGGCTGATGTGGACAGAAGACGAGAAAATCCGGATTCGAGCCGAAGGTGATCGAAAGGCTGCTGAGAATAAACTGAAAAAAGCTAAAGACGAACACTACAAGGTTGATCAGAAGTTCAAATTTGGAAAAGCTAAATACGATGAGTTGACTTACCGGTATAAAGAAGCACAAGCCGGCCACAAAGGTGATCCGGCGGAGTTACGTCAGGAGTTGGACTCTTTCACTTATGAAGGTCGTCCTCTATTTGAAGGAGGCGACTCTTGGAAGGTAGCGTTAGGTAAATTAGAAGCCAAAGTCAAAATTGCGGAGAATGAACTTCAAGCGTTAAAAGAAAAAGAAAAAGATATCGACAAAAGGTTCGAGCAAGAACTTGGGCGAGAACAGATCCTGGCTGCTCAGCAACACGAAAAGCTCGAAGTTGCCCGAATGTCAATGGGTAATAAAATTGCCGACAAAATCAGGGATCTCCCCGTTTTAGATTTAACCAACCCTTATTATCGGGTGCAACAGGTTGTAATCGATGATGTGATTGAGGATATGAACTTTGTACAAGTCCCAAAAGTCGACCGTTGTATGACTTGTCACCAAGGTATGGCCAAAATCAGTTTCTCTAATGAACCGCATCCCTATAAAACCCACCCTAATCTAGATCTATTTTTGACCAGCGCATCGCCACACCCTGTCGAAGAATTTGGGTGTACCAGTTGTCATTCAGGTCGCGGCAGGGGAACCAGTTTCGTCAGTGCCGTTCATATGCCATCTTCTCACCAACAGGAACTGGACTGGCATCACGGCCATATCGGTCCTATTCCTGAAGATAAATGGCACCAGATGCACCATTGGCCAAGACCGATGTTTCCTGCCAAGTACACTCAAGCCGGTTGCTTCAAGTGTCATGCGGAGACAACAGATCTGAAAGGGGCTGAAAAGCTGAATCTCGGTCTCGCTTTAATTGAAAGAGCTGGCTGTTACGGTTGTCACACCATCGAACAGTACAAATCTAGAATGGAAAAGAGAAATATTGGGCCATCTTTACAACGAGTTGCCTCTAAGATTAAAGACCAAGACTGGACGAAGAAATGGATCAAAAACCCTAAGGATTTCAGGCATAACACATGGATGCCAACTTTCTACGGTAATGGCTCTGAAGATCCGACAATAGGTACAGGACGCCTGCTGAACCACCGCTATCAAGATGGGAAACGACAACAGGATGAAGATCATCGCGTCGACACAGAAATTCACGCTATGACCCACTATATTTACAGTAAAAGTGATGTTTTTGATGTGGGGACAATTCCTGTTAAAGGAGATAAAGAGATTGGTAGAAATACATTTCAGGCGGTCGGCTGCCAAGGGTGTCACGAGGTAGCACCAGACCCTGTTGAAGAAAACCTAGCAAGTTGGAGCCCAACAGATATCGCAGAGAAGCGAAATCAGTTACGTCGGGAGTACGGTCCCAACCTGATTGGTATTGGCAGCAAGACTTCCGCAGAGTGGATCTATAGTTGGGTCAAGAATCCACTGGAACACAATCCTAATACTGAAATGCCTAACCTGAGGCTAACCGATCAGGAAGCGGCCAATATTACCGCTTACTTGGTTTCGTTGGACCAAAAAGGTTTTGAGCAGACAATAGTTGGTCAGTATGATGATGAAATGCTCGATACAATCGCGAGCGAGTTCCTACAAGGATCATACATAAAAGAGGAAATTGCGGCAAAACTTGCGAGTTGGGACTCAAGTCAAACACTCACCTATGCCGGCCAAAAACTGATCAACCACTACGGCTGTTACGGCTGTCATGAAATTCCCGGTTTTGAAGATGCCAAGCCGGTCGGTGCAGAACTGACTTATCACGGTAGTATAATGGTCAAAAAATTTGACTTTGGTCTGGTTCAATCAGAATATACTGATCGTCACGGGCATAAACATCAAAAAGACCATCTTCCGCATACCAACTTCGATTGGTTCACGCAAAAGTTGAAAAATCCACGAATCTACGACACGAATGCAAGTGTAGATCTGGATACAGAAAAACTGGCTAATTTAGATGAGGTACACGTCATCAACGAATTTAAAGCCTTTCAGGATAAACTTCGAATGCCAAACTTCGGGTTTACCAACAAGGAGGTCGAAGCCATAGTGACTGCTCTAATGGGCTTCGTTAAGCAAGAAGCACTGGATTCGAAGATCATGCCTCGAACGGCAAAAAATGTTTTCTACGAAAAGGGGCAGAGCATCGTCGCTGAGAAAAATTGCCAAGGTTGTCACTTGATTGAGGATCAAGGCCACGCTATTAAACCTTCACTGCTAGATTGGATGATGGAACAACCAGAATACGAAGATCTATCTCGAATGGAAGCTAAAGCGGATTTGGTCAGTTTTGTTCCACCCAACTTAGTTGGTGAAGGACAAAAGGTCAAACCAGACTGGCTGTACCACTTTTTGCGTCAACCAGAAACGATTCGTCCAGCGGTAGAGGTGCGAATGCCGACCTACAATTTCACTGAAGAGGAAATTAATACGTTGATCAAGTACTTTAGCTACTTGGAACCAGAAGGTGAGGGCTACAATTGGGTTGCTGTAGATGCTTGGCAGGATAACGCATTTCGTGATCCTCATCAGTTGAGTTTATCGACCACCGAACTAACTGCAGCGAAAAGATTAATATCTAAAGATGGACACCACTGTGGACAGTGTCACTGGATAGGAAATCAGGAGCCCGAAAATAAGGTGGCTAAAGACCAGGCTCCTGACTGGGTGCTAGCAAGTCAGCGGCTAAAGCCAGAATGGATGGCCCGCTGGATTGCCAATGCTCCGGCTTTGATGCCTGGAACAAAAATGCCAGCTTACTATGATACTTATGATCCAGATCATCCAGAGCCTGAAAGTTATACTAATACCACCCCGTTTGCGACCGTATTAGGTGGAGATGATAGGGAACAGGTACGTGCGATCCGAGATTACGTATTGAAAACAGAATAGTCTCCGCATGTTGTCGCGGATCTTGATCACCATCTCATTCAGTTTTGGTTGTTGTTACCCATTGTTTTTTTGGATTAACAATCGGAAGTTGATTGAAACCGGTTTCTACCGATTTAACCTGGGTTTTAGCTGCCTCTCCGTAGGTATTGGCGTCGGAGGGATTTGGCTGTCTAACTTATCAGACTGGGTTGATAGTAGCAGTCTTTTGTTAGCTCGATGGTTAGCGGTTGCTTGGGTTTTGTCGTTGCTGATTGTAACGGTTTTTTTTTGGACCCGTCAATGGATAAAAGGGTGGTTAGTTGCATTACCATCAATCATAGGCGTTGTTACGCTATTCCAGGTTGTCGGCCGAAATTTTTTGTCTACGCCTAACTGGGAACTCGAAACTGCGTTGTCCTTCTTGGGCAGTTTGGTTCTTTGTGCCTCAATTTTCGCTGGGGTGCTCGGACATTGGTATCTGAATACTACCAACTTGCCCATCAGCCTGTTGGCCCATGCAACTAGGATCTTATGGGGCTTGTTGGGGGTACGCCTACTGTGGAATGCATACGCAGCCTTTACGCTACAAATCGACTATCGAGGAGATCAAGTTTCGATCTTCAGGTTTCTGCAGACGATTGAAGGGTTACTGCTGGGCGTTGGTTTGTTCTTCGGTGTTGTTTTCCCACTTATTCTGACCTATATGGTTTACGAAACCGTGAAGGTTAAATCAACCCAATCCGCTACTGGGATTTTGTACGTCGTCGTGACTTCGGTCTTAATGGGTGAATTGGCATATAAATACTACCTACTGGAATATGGGTTAGTTTTGTGACCCAATCGATCGCAGGTGATTGTCCGACCTGTAATCAGGCATTCACTGTTGCGTTTCCCAGCGTAACGCCGAACTCCCTAAAGTGCCCCACATGTGAGCAGAATTGGGATTACAGCGTCGTTCCACTTGAAGGGTGCTCGATTTGTGGTTGCCGATACTTTTATCGACAAAAAGATTTTAACCAGTTGCTCGGCTGTTCTATTGTACTTCTGGGGGCAGTTGTCGTGCCTGCGATCATAGGATACTTTCTCGGCTACCGCTATCTATTGGTAATTACGATTTGTAGTTTGTCTGTTTTTACAGGAGTCGATGTATTGCTTTACCGGCAAGTCTCCGATATGGCTGTCTGTTATGATTGCCGTTGCGAATTCCGCGGTTTTGAGATCCCATCGGCAATCGTAAACTTCGAACATTTTTTTGCTGAAAGATTTGAAAAGGAAAATTAAAATATTATGCACCAACTTTTTCGAAAAATTAACATTGATTGGTCTAACCCCCTTATGTTTTTACTGGTTGGACTTCACCTTGCTGGTTGTGGTGGAGATCAACCGGCACCGCAACGCTCAACTCCTCCCCCAGCTACCTCTAGTGAAAACACAATAGCACAGAAAACAACTGGAACTGCCTCAATTTCCGGTACAGTAAGTTTCATCGGAGAAGTTCCAAAGTTGAGAACTGTCGATATGGGGTCAGTGGCCGAGTGTAAAGAACAGCACAGCGCAGGACTAAAATCAGAGGCATTGGTACTAGGCGATGGAAATACGATTGCTAACGTAATTGTTAAAATTAAAAGCGGGTTACCATCTAATGCCAAATACGATCCGCCAACTAACCCCGCTGAACTGGATCAGATCGGTTGCATTTACACCCCTCACGTTCTCGCCGTACAAGTGGGACAAACGGTAAAATTCAAAAATTCGGACAGCGTAATCCATAATGTCCACACGTTATCTGAAAAGAACCCGGCCTTCAATAAAGCGGTTAATAAAGGTGGCGAAATGGATCGGACCTACGACCAAGAGGAAACCTTCTTTGTTAAGTGTGACATTCACCCGTGGATGAAAAACTATATTGGTGTAGTCTCTCATCCGTTCTTCAGTGTAACCAAATTGGATGGCAAGTTTGAAATTAAAAACCTACCCGTAGGCAAGTATACGGTTGAAGTTTGGCATGAGCGACTAGGTGAAAAAACACAAGAAATAGAAGTTAGCCACGGTCAGTCGGCTGAACTAGACTTCACACTGTCAAAATCTTAGCCAGCAAATTTCAAACTTAAAAGGAGAAACGGTATATAGATACTGTTTCTCAGCATAAGTAAGGAGTCAAAAGTATGGTGACACACGAGTCACACCATGACCATCATCATCACGATGAAGGGTTTTGGCGTAAGTATATCTTCTCTGTTGACCATAAAGTTATTGGTATCCAGTACGGGATCACCAGCCTCATCTTTCTTTTGGTTGGCTTCTGTTTTATGCTGGTGATGCGGTATCAGATGGCTTGGCCAGAAAAAGCTTTCATTACCACTGACCAGTACAATATGCTAGGCGCGATGCATGGCACTATTATGGTATTCATGGGGGTAGTGCCACTAGCCGTTGGTGCTTTTGGCAACTACATGGTTCCGATTCAGATTGGGGCACCAGATATGGCTTTTCCCCGGCTCAACATGGCCAGTTACTGGGTCTTCCTCCCGGGCTGTATTGTTATGATGCTTGGTTTCCTAACAGATGGTGGTGCGGCCCAATCTGGGTGGACCTCCTATACACCTCTCTCTGTACTGGCCGGCTCTGGTAAGTTTTGGGACGGTCAAACCATGTGGCTCTTGGGGATGGTATTTCTGATTACATCATCCTTGTTAGGTTCTGTTAATTTTATTGTTACTATTTTCCAGCTCAGAGCTCCTGGTTTAACTTTCATGCGCCTGCCATTCTTCGTGTGGACTCAACTTGTTACTGCCTTTTTGCTCTTGCTCGCTTTCCCACCATTAGAAGCTGCTGGCATCCTTCAATTAATGGACCGGCTTGCAGAAACCAGTTTTTTCATGCCCAGTGGGTTAGTGGTTAGTGATGTGGTACAAGATCAATTTTCTGGCGGCAACCCACTTTTGTACCAACACCTATTCTGGTTCTTAGCACATCCAGAGGTCTACGTCTTGATACTACCAGCCATGGGAATCGTGGCTGAAATTGTTACTAACAACACCCGCAAACCGTTGTGGGGATATAAATCGATGGTCTACGCGGCCATCTTTCTCGGTTTTATGTCTTTCTTAGTTTGGGCACACCACATGTACATGACGGGCATGGGAACGGCAATCAGTGCTTTCTTCCAAACCACCACCATGATTATCTCAATCCCATCGGTAGTCATTCTGACGGCTTTCTTTATCTCCCTCTGGGGTGGATCCATTCGGTACAATACCCCGATGCTTTTTGCGCTTAGTTTCCTGCCCATGTTTGGGATTGGCGGTTTAACAGGCTTACCACTAGGATTAAGTACCAGCGATATCCACTTGCACGACACCTATTATGTGATTGGTCACTTTCACTATGTGGTGGCACCGGGGACTGTATTTGCCCTATTTGCGGGCATCTATTACTGGTATCCAAAAGTAACAGGAAAAAGGATGAATGAAACTCTGGGTAAGATTCATTTTTGGGGTTCAATAGTCTGTATGAATCTGGTCTTTATGCCAATGTTTGGTATGGGGTTAGCAGGTGTTTCACGGCGTTTATGGGATGGTGGTGCTGTCTATGCCCATGCTCAAGAAGTTCTTCATCTTAACGAATATAGTACTTGGGGTGCCTTCGGTTTAATCTTTTTCCAATTGTTCTTTATTGTCAATTTCTTCGGTTCGCTATTTTCGAAAGAAAAAACCGACGATAACTTGTGGCAAGCAACAACGCTGGAGTGGTGTGCCGCTCCCTCTCCGCCCTTACCTCATTTAAACTTCGCTCGGATTCCCGAAGTCCATCGAGGACCATACGAATACAGTGTACCGGGACATAAGACCGATTTTTCACCGCAGACGATGAAAGAAACGGAGGCATAACAATGGAAATTCCTTATACTGTGCAACCTAGGCCAGATACCGGTGTCTACAATGGGAAAATGGGTATTTGGCTCTTTCTGGCTTCTGAAATTATGCTGTTCGGCGCGCTTTTCTCGAGCTTAATCCTACTCTACATTGGATCCCCAGAGGGGCTTTGGCATGATAGTGTCAGCCACCTGAGCGTACCTTTTGCCACTTTTAACACCTTAGTTTTGATTGCTTCTAGTGTGACTGTTGTTATGTCCTGGGCATCCTTAAAGATGCAGGATCTGGGGAAGTACAGGATTTACATGGGATTGACAGTTTTACTAGCTCTTGTTTTCCTAGTAGTTAAGGGGTTTGAGTATAACGAAAAGTTTTCACACGGTTACTTCCCAAAGACGAATACCTTCTATGCGGTCTACTTTACTATGACCGGGTTGCATGCGCTACATATCATTGGTGGGGTAATTGTAAATCTTTACTTGTTGTTTCCTGGTACTAAGATGTGGGAAACGGAACCGGAGCGGTTTACCAATCGAATCGAGTGTGCAGGCTTATACTGGCACTTCGTTGACCTGGTCTGGATTTTCCTATTCCCTATCCTCTACTTGATGCTGTAAGAAAAACTGAAGCCATGTCACTCAAAGACTTTCACATCTTTTTCATTCTTATCTCAGTTATTCTTACGTTTTTTTTTGGTGGATGGTGCCTGAAACAAGGTGGAACAATACACTTGGTTTCAGGTATTGTCTCGTTTCTAGTCGGCATAGGGTTAGCGGTTTATCTGTTGCTCTTTGTCAGAAAAACGCGTAATATCCAAAATCCCGGAAAACCTTCATGAAACGCCTTACCCTTTTGTTAGTTGCGTTTGTCTTAATGCTACAACGCGACGTATCTTTTGCCTGTGCTGTCTGTTTTGGAGACCCAAATTCAAAGATGATGCAAGGAATGAACAGTGCAATCTTTGTCTTACTCGGATTTATTGGATTTTTGCTTGTTAGCTTTGGTGCCTTTTTCCTTAACTTCAAGTCTCGCTCGAGAAAATATGACTTAATAATGGAACAATCAACTGAAGCACAAACGACAGGAGATGTAAATTTATGAAATCGTTTCTGCAACTTTGGATGCCGTCTAACGCCTCCACACACGGTGGCAGTGTGGACAATTTGATTTTCTATATTCATTGGTTGATGTTGGTATTGTTCGTTGGCTGGGGCATATTTTTTGTCTATACACTGTTCCGGTTCAACCGAACTCGAAACCCAAAAGCCGATTACCACGGCGTTAAAAATCACTATTCTAGCTACTTGGAATTTGCGGTTGCTTTGATCGAAGCTGTGCTGTTGATTGGTTTCTCTCTGCCTTTTTGGATTCAAGAAATCGCTGGTGCCGCAGAAGAAAACACAGACCACGATATCGAACTCCGTGTCATAGGACAACAGTTTCAGTGGAACATTCACTACCCTGGTAAGGATGGCATTTTTGGTAAAACATCCCCCAACCTAGTTGATGGAACTAGCAACGTTTTAGGCTTAGATCGATCAGACCCAAATGCGAAAGACGACTTTTCTAGTCAAGGTCTTTCTATACCCGTAAATAAAAAGATCTTGGTTCACGTCTCCAGCTATGACGTAATTCATAGCTTTTTCTTACCCGTGATGCGAGTCAAACAAGATGCAATTCCAGGTATTAGTGTTCCAGTTGTGTTCACTGCTACTGAAACCTCGCCCAAAGATCCAAAAAAGAGTGAGAAATGGGAAATTGGTTGCGCTCAACTTTGTGGCACTGGCCACTATAAGATGCAAGGTGACTTGGTCGTCTTGGAAGAAGATGCCTACAACACCTGGGTTGATGAACAAGTCAAACAGGCTTTAGAAGAGGGAGAGGCCTGGTAAGGACTACCCTATTAATTCTAGTTTACCTACACACGGTGGATGTTTAACAAGCTAAGGTTATTCATCGGGTTGGTTGTATTGTTGGGTTGTACATATGTCATTACCCGCCGTATCTTTTTACCTGTCGATAATAAGACCGTAACCCTTCCTATCCTGAGTTCGATC
The DNA here is from genome assembly GCA_030748495.1 of Candidatus Poribacteria bacterium. GTDB lineage: Bacteria > Poribacteria > WGA-4E > WGA-4E > UBA9662. The sequence continues at coordinate 40,738 of JASMLX010000003.1, forward strand.
CCGTCGTTTGAGTTGGTAGATCAACATGCCCAACCTTTTACCTCTACCGATCTTAAAGGGGGCGTTTGGCTGGTTGATTTTATCTTCACTACCTGCCCGAGCATCTGTCCGATGATGACACAGAAAATGTTCAAAACCTATCGTCGTTATCGGAAGTGGGTTCCTTTTCATACGCTTTCAATCACGGTTAATCCAGCCTATGATTCGCCGGCTAGACTGAAAGAATATGCTAAATCTTACGGTATTGCAGATGATGATAAGTGGTATTTTCTAACGGGAGAAGAGGAAAAGATCCACCGATTGGCTTGGGAAGGATTTAAAGTAGGCTCAAAAACGGAGCTTGTCAACCATAGCAATTACTTTATCTTGGTTGATGATCAGTTGCGAATTCGAGGTTATTATGATTCTAACGATCAACATGCCATAAAAAAGCTAAACAGAGAAATTGAATTTTTATTAGCCGAAGTTTCAGAGACTAAGGCCGATAAAGGCAGCTAAGGACAGGTTAATAGCTGCCGCAACCCACGATCTGAAGGCCGCCATATTATTTCCAGTTTTCGCTTTGTTGCTGGCAATCCCCAAGAACCCCCCTGCACTCAGCAGTAGTATAACTTTGGAACCAACAATTCCCCAAAAATGCCCACTTAGTGGGCTTCCGGCATGCATGGCAGCCGTAAAGCGCAAATAAACCAGCGCTAACCCCGTCAATAAAGTTGCTCCCAGTAGCATCTGAGGAATGCTCCAGATACTATTATTTTGGTTTTCCATCTCAGCAGGTGTTAATCGGCATAATACAGCACATAAAACAGTAGCACCAAATGATCCAGCCATCGAGAGAACATGAATCCAGATAGGGATAATAGAGAGTAACTTTTCCACAGCCTCGAATCTTCCTTATTTTATTATGGTAGTGGGTAGTGATTTTAGTTGAAGTTGATTGGATCTTGGCCCTAACTCGCCGAATACTCCAACTAACCTCTAACGATTAGATGCCACGGATTGTTTACGGACACTGATCAATACAGCGATAAAGCGGATGGGAAATAGTCTTGACATGTGTCGTCAGTTGGACTAAAATACAGGCTGGTAAATGAATCTGTGGTGTGATAAGTTTTTGTGAAGGCGGTTACCCCAAATACTTTACTTTCTGAAGGACGCCCTTTTGACCTGGGGTTAGGAATGCCCTTTCTATATTTTCGTTATTATAGTGATGGGCAACAACGGGTTACGGAAACGACGTAGAATTCAAGTGTAACAAAGATTCGAGCAAATGCCCATCATCGAACACAGGGGCGATGATGGGCGTTTTTTATTTTAAGAGACTATTTAGCAAGGAAAAATCATGGTTATTGTTATGAAGCCTGATGCGACGCAAACGGAGATCCAGAAAGTTATCGATCGTGTTGAGGCTGTTGGGTTAAAGGCTCAAAAAACAGTTGGGGAACAACATACTATCATCGGTGTTATCGGAGATAAAACCAAGCTGGTAAACCAACCCATCGAATCACTGCAAGGAGTAGATCGCACCATGCCAATTTCGGCTCCATATAAACTTGCCAGCCGCCAATTCCGCAACGAGCCAACTGTTGTGGTCTCGAATGGTATTAAGATTGGCGGCAAGCAACTAGTCGTCATGGCTGGCCCTTGCGCTGTTGAGAGTACTGAACAAATTGTTCAGATTGCGCAGGAAATCAAAAAATCGGGTGCAACTTTTATTCGAGGAGGAGCGTTTAAGCCCAGGACAGGACCATATAGTTTTCACGGATTTGGCGAATCCGCACTAGAGATGTTGACCGCAGCCAAAGAGGAAACAGGGTTAGGGATTGTGACAGAAGTCATGACGCCGCGCGAAGTCGAACTGGTCGGTGAATACACCGATATTTTCCAACTGGGTACCCGTAATATGCAGAACTTTTATCTGCTGAGGGAGGTAGGTAAGCAACCCAAACCCGTTATTCTGAAGCGAGGTTTTTCCTCCACAATTGAAGAGTGGTTATTAGCCGCCGAATACATTTTGTCAGAAGGAAACCAAAATGTCATCCTATGTGAACGTGGCATTCGAACTTTTGAAACCCATACTCGAAACACCCTAGATCTAAATGCAATTCCCGCAATCAAAGAATTAAGTCATCTGCCGATCATTTCAGATCCCAGCCACGGTACGGGGATTCGCGATTATGTAGCCCCGATGTCAAAGGCCTCGATCGCAGCAGGAGCAGACGGTCTGATCTTAGAAGTACATCACGATCCAGATAACTCGATGACGGGTGATGGTGTTCAGTCGCTACTTCCGGACCAATTTGATGAGCTGATGACAGACCTACGGAAATTGGCAACTGCGATTGATCGTAGCCTAATTTGAGCTTTTTAAAAATAGGGGCTTGACAAATGGCTGAAAAAATACTGATCTTTGACACCACGCTGCGCGATGCCGAGCAAACACCAGGGGCAGCCTTAAATGGGGCTGAAAAACTGGCGATTGCTAAGCATTTAGCCAATTTGAATGTGGATGTAATCGAAGCCGGTTTTCCCAGATCTTCACCCGCGGACTTTGAAGCCGTCAAGCAAATTGCAAACGAGGTCGAAGGGCCAGAGATTTGTGCACTGTCGAGGATCGTCGAAAAAGACATTACCGATGCGTGGGAAGCCATTAAAGATTCTACTCGACCTAGAATTCATACTTTTGTCGGAACTTCGGAGATCCATATCCAGGGCATCATGCGTTCAAATCGGGAAACGATTTTACAGAGATCAACTGAGGCTGTTGGTTACGCCCGAAGTTTATGTGCAACAGTCGAGTTCTCTCCGATGGATGCCGCGCGTACAGAACCAGATTATTTGTTCCAAATTGTCGAAGCCACTATCGAGGCTGGTGCTTCAATCATCAATATTCCTGATACAGTAGGTTATGCCATTCCTTCAGAGTTTGGCCGTTTAATCGCTGAGATTAGGCAGAACGTCCAAAATATCGATCGCGCTATCATCAGTGTTCATTGTCACAACGATCTAGGTTTAGCGGTTGCTAATAGTATCGAGGCCATAAAAAATGGCGCCAGACAAATTGAGTGTACCGTTAATGGTTTGGGAGAGCGGGCTGGTAATACGTCGCTGGAAGAGATTGTGATGGCGATTCGCACACGCCGGAATCACTTCGGAGGTGTCTATACCGATGTCAATGCCAGCGAAATTGTGCCAATTAGCCGATTGGTAAGTCGCACCATGGGGATACCAGTTGCACCTAACAAAGCAATCGTCGGTGCAAATGCTTTCGCTCATAGTTCGGGTATCCATCAAGATGGTGTAATTAAACAACGGGATACTTTTGAAATCATCAATCCGAAAGAGGTTGGGTTGCAAGAGAGCCAGATTATTTTGAGTCCAAGATCCGGTAGGAACGCACTCCGTCATCGTCTCAGTATCTTAGGATACGAGATCGAACCAGAGCAAATGGACTCGGTCTACGATAGATTCCTAGCTTTGGCTGACAAGAAAAAAGAGGTTCACGATGCTGATCTGGAGGCTATTATGCGAGACGAGATTCGTACGATACCTGTAAGCGAAGCCGCCTACCGTTTCGACCATATCCAGATCTTTAGTGGCAACAACATCTCCTCCACGGCAACAGTTGGCCTTCAAACAGCAGACGGCATTGTAACAGAGGCCGCAACGGGTGACGGCCCCGTCAATGCTACCTATAGAGCGATCGACCGTGTCACCGACCTGCCATTGAAACTGTCAGATTACAGTATTCGGTCTGTGACGGAAGGAAAGGACGCGATCGGTGAAGTCACTGTCAAGGTAGAAGATAAAGGGCGTTTGATAGTCGGGCATGGTGCAAGTACCGATATTATCGAAGCTAGTGCCAAAGCCTATATTAATGCCATCAATAAAGTTATCCACTCACAAGAAAATGCCGGCTCTTGACTCTGAACTATACCGCGTTGAGATCTATTTTTGAATCGCTGTCAGTAGGCCCGGTGCAATTTCAATTGTCATTCTATCCCTGGCAGTTTCAAAAGCTTTCAGCCCTGCCTTTTGATAATCAAGATGAATCCCCTTGATGTCTGATGCTCCCTGCTGGTGTATCTCCTGCCCTGTTTTCATCTCAGTTACTGAAACGGTTAAATCGACATAAGCTGTGTACTGTCCAAAAACCTCGCTTCCAGATCTGGATTCGGCCTGGAGTTGGATCATAAAGTCAGCCTTCGTTAAATTATCGGTGAAGGTAAATCCGACCGAAGATAACAGTTTCTTCAGTTCTGGCACAATGTAAGCGGGGGAAAGCGTTTGACCTAGATTCGATTCTTGTGCCTCGATGTAAATTGACGGACCGGAGACTTGCAAGATGAACCGGGCCGTCGGTATTGGCAGATTCTCAATCAGTCGGCGCAAGTAATTCGAGGTAATCTGATCCGATCCAACCAGTGCTACTAGATCCGGTTTCGCCACGATGATCTGGATCTTCTCCATTGTTGTTACTTTACTCAGTCTACTAATCGCCATTCCGGTTTCATTCGTTGTAACCATCGGTATCATATCTCCACTTCCCTTGACGAAAGTGAAACTGACCGGCAATTGTACGAGCGGTGTCGATGCACCGACGCTGGTTTGCACCCTTAATTCGACTGAAACCGCTTGCCCAAACTTAACGGGTATCTCCGCCTGCTTAGACTGAACTGACATCTGTCCAACGGCTGCTTGCAATTCGGTATAGATCCTATTTTGCAGTTGGATTTCTGAACCATCATTCAGGCTAACCGTCAGAGGTTGTGTTAAATAATTTTGTATCGGTAATAAAGCTTGTAAGTAAAGTGACAACAAACTTGTTAATTGTTCACTTTCCGTATTACCGGTCGCAGTTTGATATAGATCTAGTGCTAGACCTGCTGCATTGACGACTTTCTCAGCTTGACGGTTAGCATAATCGAGTTTATTGAGGCGGCAGTAGATCCAATAATATTGGTTGTCGTCCCAAGTACCCACTGTATCTACGCCTTCCAGTTCTACCTGGGTAGTAGAGCGAATCTCCTCCTCTACTTCCTGGGTTAACATTCCCGATTTTTCAACTGCGGTGCTGACCAGTTCGCTGGCCACAGAAACCGCAATCTCTGAAGCGACCTCAGCTAAAGCGCGATTTTTGGCTTGTTGTGCGTAGTTGGGCAATGTTCTATCTGCCCGACCAATACCAATATAGTACGCACTATCAATGGGCCGAACTCGTGCCCAATCGGGCATCGGTGCTACTGCCGTCTTTTTGGAAATACGTGGCTGTGGTGTTGTCTGATTAGCAGGTTTAGATGGTTGCTGAACTGGTTGCTGATTCCCGTTTTCTAGTTCGGTAACCTCCTGCTGACCTCTTTGCCGAGTTAGTTGTCGTTGCTGATCCAAATCCACACTCGATTCCGTTTGGGCCGGTTGCTTAGTACTGCAGCCTATCGCCACTAAAAGAAAAATCGAAATAAATCGAATCAATTGATTAGGTTTGTACATTATCGACTCCTGTGCCAGTAATCTCGATCAGCGCCGAACTAAACCGGGGAAAGATGATGATGGACCGCCAGGTAAGGTGAAATCAAATTCGCCAGTGATACCGATGCTAACGGTGGCTGGTATTCTGACGTCCGGATAGGGAACCAAGTTACGAGCAATCAGCCTCCTTTCGGTAGTTTCTTTTCCCTCTTCGTCTGTTTCTCCTGTTCCAACTCGATATTCCCATTGAGAGAACCGAAGTGTGTGATAGTCCGCATCCGCCCAAAGCACCAATTTCCCCAGTTTGAGCCGGGCACTAAGTTTACCCAATACGAAAAACGAATATGCCGTTAATTGGTCATCTTTGCCTTGGCTCAAGGTTTTGACGATATTAGTCGGGATCTGTTGCGTACTACGTCCAATACCAAAACCTATACCCGGTGTTAGGTACAAGATTTCGGGCAAGATTCCAATATTCTGGCTTAAGCTCAAGTCTGCACTCACGGCTCCTAAATCCTGCTCACCAAAATTGTAGAGTTTGAAATCTAATCCAGTCGAGACTTTCCTAACAGGACTTTTAAAGTAGGTCGAAATCTGTAGAACTGAGCTAAACTGTGGCAATTCAGCCTTATCTGTATAATCAACGGTGGCGATCTCCTTGCCATAGGTTTCTCGATACTGGTTTCTAACAATAGGCGAAACCGTACCTTTCCAGGTATCAAGTTCAAATCGGCTTTCTGTACGATTAACATCACCTTCAATATTAAATAGACCGTAACCGATTGATAGCCCTGCCCAGCCACCGAACGGCGTCGTTTCTTTCAACTTCATTCCTTCTCGAATAAAATAACGGCCCTTGACAATTTTCCCTCTGGCAAAAGTCGGTTGGACCTCCGTAATAATCACGGTGCCGATAGGCTTGAATCGGGTCGCGTACACTTCACCGGACTTAGGGTCGATAATGTCCTTTTGCTGCTTCATTACGTTGAAGGTTGAGCCCTTGGTTAGTCCTAAGTCCGCACCTGCGTTGACGGTGACCCGGCCAAAGAATTTATCCAAGATCCTGGCTTCGATCTTGACCCTATCTTTGGTTTCACGAATGATGTTGCCCACTACCACTTGACTGAAATCGCCAAATAATCGACCTTGAGCCGTATTGGATTCGGTGGAGACAATTTTCAGCCTGCCAATATCTCCTGTATTACTATTGATCTCGACCTTATCGGGACTAAGGTCGCTTTGGTGTTTAAGGTCATGAACGACGAAGTTCATGCCAACTTTGACCCCAGAATCTCGCCCACGTGGAATCGTAACCGTTGAACGTTCCAGATCCTTGATGAAAGTTTGAATGGCAAAGTGCTGTTCAAACTCTGCAACGACAGATTCGGCCAGCGAATCAAGCGCATGGGTAAAAGCGGCTTCTGAGTTTTCGCCTCTTCCAGAAGCAGAGGCCTCAGCAGATTCACCGTAGTGGCTACTCTCCACCTCCAGCATCCGAATCGTTACGCTAACAGTAGCTTGGTAATAAGCCTTTTCTTTGACTTTGCCATCATCGTTGTATTTGGGGGGATAGTGTTCGACTGTATTACCCGTAAAGTTGCCGACAATAAACTTTTGCACCCCAGCCAGTTTTCCGACTTCCACAACTGTACTGTCGTCGATAATACCAGACAGTTGCAGATTCTGTTCCTCGATAGTCCGTTTTAGATTGGCTCGATCAACCACATTAAAACGTTGGGAGTTGATAATCCGAGTAGTAATCTTACCGGTAAGCATCTCTTGAAATCCATCGGCGTTGTACCCTTGCCAACCGTCAAAGGGCAGCACTGAGACATTCTCTTTGTTGTAGATTTGTCCCAAGCTATCCAGTGAGTACAGCATTATCAGGAGAAAGATTGCGTGAAAGATGCAGATCTTTGTTTGAACCGATTGCAACATTGGCTAAACCTCTGGTTATTCCCCAGATTCAGATACAGGATCAGATATGTCAACTGACCTTTCTACGGATTCTAGCGCCGGGATTTTTTCAAACTTCGTCTCTGGTTCGAAGATCTCATCGTCAATGCTCATACCAAAAGCTTCTAATATCTGTGGCTCCAAGTAGCCGAGTTGAGGTACCAGATAGTGTTTGATCTGTTCCGTTGTCATAGATCTAATAATCTGTTCAGCCTCCTCCTTACTTTGCGCGCTGACACTTTCGATCAAACCGTCGACCGCCAGGGTAAATGCAACCTTAAACTGTTTCATCTCTCGACTCCTTTTAGTTATTGCTTAGTGATCTATGCGATGGGCGAACTCTCTATCTAACTGCTTAACCTCTCTGAAAAATCAAAGAGGTTACTGCTGTATTATGACTTGTAGTACTATCAGTATAAATGAATTGACTAGTTAAATCCAGATGATAAATAATACCATTATCGTAGCCGACAAGGTAGATTTCCCTTTCTTGATCTGTACTAAAAGAGGCCATACGGGTACAGTGCTAAGCTGCTAGATCGAAATCGGCAAATGAAGTTTGATTAGTCTTTATCTAAGACGTTGCAAAAGTCAAAAGTGTAATATAAACTAATCCAAGTTGCTATCTACTCTAAAGAAACCGATCTTTGGCCAGTGGAATTCGGAAGTTCTTACTTTTGTTCGCTGTTACGGATGTGGGTTCAACAAAACTCGGTTTCTGACCCACCTACTACTTTGGGGCACAACTTGAGTTAAACCAGTTGCCCGATTCTATCAGTTATTTTTATAGTAACCATCGACAAGATACGGAGGTTAGAAATTGGTTCTAGTCAAACGACACAAGCCACAAGCCACAATTGTGCTAGCAAATGAACCCAGCGAACAAGCTCAAGAAGCTGCTTGTATTCTTCAGGACTATATCGAAAAAATTAGTGATGCACATATTGAAATAAAAAAAGAATCGGAGAATATCTCTGGAAACACTATTCTGGTGGGCCACAATCAGAAGGTCAAGGACTTGAGTATAGAAGTACCTTCTGGCTCTACTTTCCAATTGAATGAGGAAGGTTTTGTTATCAAAACAGCTGGAAACAGCCTGATCTTAGTGGGTAACGAAGACGGCGAATATCGTGGAACTATTTATGCCGTTTACACTTTTCTCGAGGAATTAGGATGTCGTTGGTTCTTTCCGGGAGAATTTGGCGAAGTCATACCTGAAATAGATACCATTTCAGTCCGTGCTATGGATTGTATAGAACACCCGAGTTTCCGTATCCGGAATATCTGGTATTCGGGATGGGCGCCAACGACCGATCAAGATCATCAAGACTTTCGTCTATGGCGTGACCGCAACAAATTAAATACATTATCTTTGAGTATCCCGGGAGATGGGAGTATTCGTCGATTGGTTCCAGCTAAGGAATATTTTGAGAACTCTCCCCATTTGTTTGCTCTCAATAAAGATGGAGATCGGCGTAGCGATATGCTGTGTCTCTCCGAACCAGAAACGGTTAATATTGCGGTTAAGACAATCAAAGATACATTCCGAGATAATCCAGATACCCTGAGTTTTGGCTTTGCCCCGCCAGATGGGTTCCCAATGTGCTATTGTCAGCACTGTCAAGATAGCATTCCCGAATTTAACCACAAAGGTTATGGAGATCCTAGCCTAAGTGATCTTTGGTTTCGTTTTGCTAACTGTATTGCCAAGGGGGTCTATGAGGAATTTCCGGATCGATGGGTGCTTACTAACGGTTATGCCAATCGTGTGCGTTTACCCGAAGGGATTGCAGAATTCAGTCCAAACTTGGGTATTCAATCCGCAATTATTGCTGCGTGTACCCTTCATCATGTGGGTGACCAAAGATGCTGGCAGCGTACACTTTACAAACAATTGTTGGATCGGTGGACCGATACGCTCAACTGTGTGTTTATCTATGACTATGACCCGGGCAACTCTTTAGTCAATCTCCCCTTTCCAGCAATCCACAATTTGAAGCGTGATATGCCTTATTTTAGGAGTCGTGGCACTTGGGGATTCTGGACTGAGGGGACAAACTCATGGATGGTCACTCATCTGAATTATTACGTGCGTGCCAAATTGATGTGGGATACGGAAGCCGATGTCGAGGCTTTAGTACGCGATTATTGCCGGAAATTTTATGCTGATGCCGCTGGCGTGGTAGAGGAATACATCTGGACGCTCGAATCTGCTGTTGAGCAGACTACCTCACATCAGACTTGGGGAAGGCTAATGCAGTGGAAGACGATATTCCCTCCCGTTCAGCAAAAATTAGATTATTTAATATCTCAAGCCGAAGAATTAGTTCAGGATTCTAGGTCCAGAGAGCGTGTCCAAGTCCTGAGATTAGTTCATAATCATATGAAAGCTTATGTGAAGATGGAGCAATTTGTGGCGCAAGGACAATTTCAGGTAGGCCTGGAATGGGCTGATAAAATGATGGCCATTCGGGATGAAGTCAATATAATTAAGTCTGGCCTTCTTCCTCATACACCAGACTGGGCTCGTGATTTTAGAACTACTTTAGAGTGGCATAAAGAGATCTATCAAGATCTAGCTAACAAGGCTGGTGGCCAGGAAGGAAAATTGTTAACTTTGTTGCCCAGACAATGGGAGTTCAAGCTAGATCCGAAGGATATTGGCGTAATTTATCAATGGTACCTGGATGGCAGAGGTGAAGATTGGGCGACAATTGACACCACGTTAAATTGGGAAGGACAAGGGTATCAGGATCAACAGGGCTGGGGTTTTTGGGGTAAAGCTTGGTACCGAACTGGATTCCACGTGCCTGCAGATGTGGAAGAAGGTAAATCAATATGGCTGACCATTGGGGCCGTTTATAACCGGGGTGTTTGGATTTGGTTAAACGGAATGATGCAGCGATTTGAGAAGGATCGTCATTGGCGTTTAGGACATCACGATGTTCGAACACCGATTCATATTGACGTTACCGATCGGGTTCGATCAGGCGAAATCAATCATGTTGCTGTTCTGGTCAATACTACACCACCCGATCGAAATCCGCGTGGCGGAATTCATCGCCGATCTTTTCTGTGGACTCCCCGTTAGATTTTATCTTAACCTAGTCGCGGGAAAAAGGAGGTATGAGCCTTGCAACGGCTGCAAGATTTCGAGTTTTACGAACACAGTGAGTATATCCAATCCCCAAGAGCTTCAAGCATGTTGCCACACATAGAGATGGCACATAAGGTCTACGACAATTACACCTACGAGAGATCCTTACGTTGGGAATATGCAGAATTTCCTAACAGGCGGTTGGACAGCCCAAAAGCTATGGAAGTCGGATAGGGAATGGAAGACGTGACAATAGTAATCCCCGGTAATCCTACTATGATTCCTAGAATTACCAAAAATTCAATACTAATCATCGAATAAAAACTGATGGATTTCTTGAGAAGTTATAAAAATTCGGTAAAACGTGTAAAAATTTAGGTAGTGCTAAATCATAGCTGATTTCCTGTCCAAATTATATTCTCCGATCAACCACTAATGACTTCAAAATGATGTTCCCATTTCTTGGAAACAGAAGATGTCTTTCTGACAAATCTTCCTAATCTGGGTCGAATAATGTTGTTACCGCCTTCAATCTAACTGGTTTCACCGGTCCCTTTTTGGCCAATTCTATGTTTCTCCTTTGACCAACACTCCTAACAATGCCAAGGCTCACTTCTAGATCGACAGATGCTGTCTTGAGATGCTATTTCTAGCACAAAGTAGTTGGCTGATACTTGGTCTCTTTGTCCTACATGCCAACCGACTAATTGCTGAGTTCTTCTACCGATTGCAGACCCAAGCCAGGCTGTGTTAGCTTTGGAATCTACCAAAGACCACCTTTCATCCAACTCTAAAATATCGTCCGGCCCAGAATCTATTAAGACTTGATCTGGAGAAAGATCCTCCAATTGTTTTTTTTAAATCCAGTTTATAACTGTTTGCGGAGCAAGGCCATATATTCTTAGCCAGCCGGTCAAAGAAGCTGTTTCCGGGTAGGTTTTTAGAATCGATTCTGTTTTCTCTTCCGTGTCAGGTGAAGAGTCTAGAAGCCTGTAGGCTTGACAATCTAAGCCATAAATCATCTGCTTTCCAGAAGCGGTAGTCCCATTTTGGACTCTATTTTGGCTCTGACGAGGAGGACAAATTTTAGACTTTATAAAAGAGTCTTATCAGCTATTTGGAGACCACCTAAAATTGTATAACAACGGGTAAATTGTCGGTTTCTAAGTGATACAACGGTATCATTTAGAAACTATTTTTCTGACACAGCTGTGTTGGCTATTTCTTGGTTAGCTATGCCTTTACCACTGGCAGAGGAATTACTACCTATAAGCCTAAATGCGAAAAGTAACCGTTATTGCTAAAAATTAAGGACGATTATAATTGAAGGGACCGATACCAAATAGTTATTTTGCTTTAAGCCTAGAGAATCTTAAATCTATGACCGATTTTAGGACAGCAATTAAAATTGCTAATGATGTCGATAACGGACTTGATTACTTATAATTTATTAATCTTGATAAGATAAAGGTAACTGAAAGCGAGGTTAGATCTACTCTCGAAGATCTAAGCAACATATTGCACGATATAGCTGGAAAATGGCAGATATCCATCACCTGAAGCACACCGTAGACTGTTAGAACGGTTTAGAGAGGTACCTGAAATGATACCTGAAGTAGTTGCTCTGGAAGACCGGACAAAAGACTACGATTATGTATACTAAATCTCTATTGCGGTGACTGAGGCAGATGCTAAAACGGCTAATAATATAGTTACTATTGAAGATACTAAGCGGTTTGGCCAAGTAACAGTTAGTGATGAAGATGGCTATTCAGTCAGGTGGGAAAAGGATTGGGGTAATGATGTACCTTACCGATGTATCAAGGTGGATCGCTCTAGTCACTGGTACTTTACTAGACGAGGCCTATTCAAAGCTGTATATGATCTAACTGTGCGGGATCCAAAGAAAAGAAAACTGATTATGATCTGTGGCCGCCCTTCTCGTAGAAATAAATTGTCACACAAAGATATTTTTTGAAGTCCCTTTGATCAATCTTTCGGGACGCTCAACTTTCAACTATTGGTTATGACCGGTTATCGGATTTCAATAGATGCGGATGCGATTTCCACGCATCCCTGTTGTGGAATCGATGATTAGCCAGAGCCCCCCAACGACAAGCAAACCCACGATAATGCCAATAAAAAAGACTCTGGCTTTCTTATATCCACCTCCCCCACCGTAACGGAGCACCGCCGTCTTCACCAGCCAGGCCAGCAAAAACGAGAACCATAACTGTCTCATAATCCAACCCCCCTGAGCTAAGAAGCCAAGTGGATGGAGAGGCCACCAGAAGAAAACCCGCTGTCCATACGTCAGTAGTAGCATCAGCCCCGCACCCACCCCGGTCCACATGTATCCGGTCAGCGATGCATCAGTTGCGTTGTGCAATTTCGACTCAGCAAAACGCCAGGGCTGCAGGGGAAAGTTCTGGAAGTACTGCGGATGCAGGTTGAGACCTCCGACTTTACCGGTCAGATACAGCGTCATGAAGAAACATCCGCCTAAGCTCAACATCACTGCAGCTAAGAGAGACCAGGAACCGGTAATCGGTGAAATCTTAGCCCGATGTCCGACGTAGATACTGTTCGCCGCTGGCCCCATTAGATATGTTAGCAGATCACCCGACCAGATGAGGGTCAAGCCCATGGCAAGTAAGCCTACCGTTCCAAGGCTGGGAACACCAATCGTCGAAACAATAAAGCCCAGTGGAACGATAGCAGGAACGATAGTAGCGATGCCTGCCTGGACCATGAGACGGGTCAATGACAACCAGATCACAAGGGCAGAACCAACCACCAGCGGTGCAATCCAGTAAGGAACTCCGGTACCCCAGACCAGCAGGCACATCAAGGTAGTGCTGATGAGAAAAGCGCTGCCCGTGAGCCTTTCCTTTAACAGGTGTCCTCGAGCCGCCCAGACCATCGTTCCAATCAGGACCATCATCGCTCCCATCTGTTGGTGTGCGATGATCGTTCCTCCAGGCCCTCCTGCGGTCCATGGTCCTAAAGTTTCCTGATGACCCGGAAAAAAATGTCCATATATCCAGTACGCTGGCAGTGAGAGGAGAAAGAAGAAGCAGAGACTAAACGATAGTTGCGATTCGATGAAAAAGGCGAAGCCAAACATCAGAAAATTAAGCCGGATCACCGGTTGAGGTACCCAGGCGATATTGTGTGAGATCGTCCAGTTAGGTCGAAATGTGGGAACCTCCGGGAAATATTGGCTCAGAGCATTAGCACTTTCCAATATCATAGGTAGGAGAAATCCAATCCAGAAAAGACTGGTGCGAAACAGAGGGTTAAACCGCGAACCTGTCGGGCACTCCTCAACCATAGCTAGAGCCACCTGAGCGACCGGGAACACCAGCCGTTCACGCTCAATCCATGTTCTGCGGAACAGAAACATGACCGAGATCACCATTGATCCCATACACAGAATGAAAAACGACCACCAGCATAACGGACGGACCCAGGCGTGCCAAGGAATAGATGCTCCTTCAAGCCCCTCGTACATTTTCCGCACGGCGTCAGCCTCCTTGATGACGATTGTTGAGGGCAGGTAGGGTAGGATTAGCGTGGCCCATTCATTCTCTGTGCTTGCGTAGTAGGTTGCACCGCTAACCATGCTGAAGAAAGGACCACCGAACCCTCTGGTGGGAATTACGGTAGCAACCATCATCATAGAGAAAATCGCTAGGATTTCGGCTGGACTCAGTGCCCATCTGGGTTTCAGGCATTTGAGGAGAAATTGAGGTCCCAGAAGAGTGACAAAGAGGAGAAAAAAAGCGGCTGGAGTTGCTGAACTGAGCCCCAAACGGGTACCTTGAATCAAAAATTCCGTCACGGGAAGCATCAGACCGATTGTCAGAGAAAAAATGGAGCCCAGCAGAAACGCGCGTTTGGTCATCTCTATCCCGCTTTTCCGTTCCCTTTAGTAAACTCAGCTTGCAGAGCAGCCTGCAACGAGTCACCACTTATAGTATATTAGTCGGGAACTCTAAAAAAATATTGGCAATAACTTTGAGGTTGTGGTTGATTATCAGTTGCTTCCAGCGCACAGGCTATTATATCAGTTCGGTGGTCGTTACCAACAGATGAGAGCCCAGGTTGGCGCTTCAAAGGAAAGTATAAATATTACGATGCACATCAGATCGGTGTTTCCCAGCTGGCAAGCAGTTACACTCCTGCGGGCTGTTGAAGGGAAAGTTATACAAGCTTGCTCTCTGGAGAACCACTGCTGACAGATTGGGTAGGGAAGCATCCTAATTTAAACCTGGAGGAAGTGAGTATTGATAACCTATTCAACAGTCAACCTTGTCAGGACAAGACAGGTGAGATTCTGAGAGAGGACGTGGAACTGTTATCCTCGGCTAATGCGAAAGAAGAAAGGGTATTGAGAACCCTACTCGTAGAACTGCTAAAATACAAAGTGGGGCAATGTACCGTGCATAGCTAACTATCCTATGCCCTTAATCCAAAAGAATTCGCATGAGACGCCAATAATTCTAAAATTTAGGAGATAACAATTTTTTCAGGTCTTGCTGTTGTTTTAGAATCAGGTTAAAAAAGGTCATAACCGCATCGTGGAAATCAGATAAATGTTCATGAGATTGATTGTTGAGTCACCGATTCTTTTAATCCCCCCATAATCGTTCGATCCGGTTTAGATTGAGCCATCTCTCGCAATAATGGTTGAGTTAGCTTGGTTTGTCAGTCGATTTGGGGGTGGCCCTGGTCTAGTTGTGGTTATATATTCCTTTGGTGGCGGTTGGTGTTTGTTGGTTGGGTTACCAATCTTCAGGCGACCATCGGGCAGTCTTGTGCGACCTGGGCCGGTCTCATCTAGGCACCGATATGAACAGCGAAGGCGAACCGCATGGCATAGAAAAACGGTCCGGCTTTGGAAGGTGTTCGGAACGGTGTCGGTGTGTAGTCGTTCTTCTCTCGCTTGAAGACACGTTCTACAGAAGAGGGCCGGCCATAGTTATGCCTTGAAAGTCGGGCTGTTAGGCGGTGTCTTTGGGTAGAGCTCGAGATTGTCCTTAGGATGGGTGTTAGACCACCCGCTCATCTCGGGGAGGTGGAACTGATGTCCAGCTCTAATCACAGGGGAGGACTCGCCCTTCTTGGGGCAACGCACTTGATGCGGTCTCGGGCCCTGCGCTGGACATATAGGGATGCCCTCTGAGTTGATATCTGCCATGGGCCTCTGCTTGATGTTACCTCGGTTGGTGGTGTTGAGTGGGATGTGGACTTGATATTTCCAGAGTTGGTCCGCCATCTAGTAGATGGCAGTGGCATCGTGAGCTGGGTCTAGACAGGCGTAGTCGAGGTGGAAGTATTGGGAAGCCGGCGGTGTGGCATAATAGATACCAAGGACACCATTATGGCCGGTGGCTCCAGTGAGAAGTTGTGGCGTTGAGACCAGCGGTGGGCTATGACGCAGCCTTTGGGCCCCTTGGTCTTGTCCTCTTTTGAGTTGGCTCTTCTGCTTTTTGGCCTGCCGTTTAGGTTTAAAGCCGTGTCGGGGGCTCTTTACCGTCGGCTAGCCGTTTCATCAGTCGGGTCACCAAAGTCATAGAAGCAACCCACCGAGGGCACGTCAGTTGGTTCAAAGCCACTGATGATGACCTAGAAGCTGCTTGGGTGCCGATAGTCCGGGGCCCTACTTGGTGAGTGAGGTGATGCCACACCGCATCATGTCCTCGGGTAGGGTGCCGATCCGGCTCAAAAGGGGGAGTCCAAGGGAAGCCTCAGAACAGGCCTCGGAGCCAAGTCCAACCGAGCCAACTTTTCAGGCCCGGCGTCATGGGACAGAGATATATCCACAAAAGGCATCTAGTCAACATGGCTAGGTAACGGTGGAAGCATTACAATCTTCGAAGGCTCAAGCCTGAGGTTTGGCTATCAATAGCGTGGGTTCTATTCCAAAAAGTCATAAATCCTCCTACTTTTCACATACAATTAATGCTTTCCGGTTAACCGATGCCGACCCAATCAAAGTCACTTCACCAACAAGTTGAGAGTATGTTTTAGTTAGTGAGCCTTATTTCCCGCCGAACCAATAATTTAGATCTTCTAAGCGAAATTCGACCAAACCGGACACATCTCGCAGGTGTGGATCTTTTAATCCGATCAACTCAGATCCAAAAACATAACGGTAGTTTAATCCTAATCCGAGCGTTAGGTTTGGCCACGGATTAAATTCAATCCGCATACCCGGTTCAACCAGATAGAATGAATCCTCTTTGTAATCGTCTGATTCTTCTCCTAAACCGACTTTACCTTGCCCAACGACCGCATTAGCAAAGATCTTGGACGATTTAATCTGCCCTAATCCGTACTCAAACAGCAAACCCCGATAACCAAACTTTAGCAGAAGTGGCATCTCCTCTCCAGCCGCATTCTGGCTTTTCCCTAACTCAACATCGGTTATCAAGCGATAGATTCCAGCACCGATGGTCAATCGGTTTGTCAAGTGCCAACCACCTTGAAACCCAGCTAAAAAACCGCGCTGATACTTAAAAGCAGTATATCTGGTGATTGGGCTAATAAATCCTTTGCCTGCCGATTGTAGAGATGGGGTGCTTGTGTTGTCAGTTATCGTAGATGCCATCGAAACCAAAAATGGAGTGGTGGTTAAGTACAACAATACGCAGATGATTTTTGACAAGTGGCGACTCGATAGCACCATGGTAGAACTCCTCCGGGTTATCTTTGTAGGCTAAAGTAGGTTTAGGGTTGTCAACCGATTGACAACTGGGTTTGGTGAAGAAAAGGTGTATAGATGCTTTCTGTAACCAGCAGGAAATTCAAACAAAACCGCGATTAGCGAGTTCGCAACAGGATCTTGCTAATCGACGATTACCATTTATATATCTAGCCAAAAGTTGGAACGTGGACTTCGACTTCCCGTCCCCCGTTTTCTGAAGAGTCATACACTCCCTGAAAGACGACGTTTGTCATCAACATGCCGTATGGATCTATTGGTGAAGGCTTACCGTTTCTAACCGCATCGATAAAGGCAGTATCTTCAGCTACAAAAACGTCAACTGATTCGAAGTCGGTAAAGGTTTCGTCTTCGATTTCCCCATCTTTGTCACCGTAGACCCTGATACCATCTTGCGGGCCACGGACCTCACCGATTCCAATCCTCAAGCCAGCTTTTTCACCCAAGAAAAAGGTACCGCCCAGCGAATCTATATTCATACACCAACTGGTCTTAAACACCAACCGTGCGTTGTTATCAAACAGTACCCAACCAACCCCAAAGTCTTCTACCTCAGTCTCTTTCAGTGCTGGATTCCAAGTGTTGTTAAGACTCAGGCGATTGTCCATAATTCCCATCACAGCTATGGGTTTTGGGTGGCCCATTAGGTAGAGTGCGGTATCCAACGCATAGACGCCGATGTCGGCAGTGGCCCCCAAGCCAGCTGTTGCCCTGCGAATAAAACTACCGCCTGGATTTCCACGCCGCCGATCAGCTACGGTTTCAGCATAGTAGATATTACCCAGTGTTCCTGCATCGACGATCTCTTTAGCTTTAATCACTTGCGGTGTGTAGCGTAACTTTAAGGCTACCATTAAGATATTGCCGGTTTCGTGGGCGGCTTTCGCCATTGAGGTGGCAGCATCCAAGGTCGCTTCCATCGGTTTTTCACATAGAACATGCTTGCCGGCTTGCAAGGCCGCGACCGTTGGCGGAGCATGAACACCGGTCGGTGTGCAGACCAAAACGGCTTCGATCTCGTCCATTTTCAGCATCTCGTTGTAGTCGGCGAATGTGTTTTCCTCCGCTACTCCCCAATTGTTGACCATTCGTTCTAAGTTGGCGGGTACTAAGTCACTAGCAGCGATGATCTCTGCCCCCTCAATTTGAGAGATTGCTCGACAATGAGCTTGTGAGATGCCGCCTGCACCGATGAGTCCAAGTTTGATCGTTCTCATTGTTGATAATTCCTTTTAAGTGATATTTAGTTAGATTAAAATTTTGCGAGAGATAGACCGTATTGTAACGGGTTTAGGGAGTTTGGTCAACCTAAAACTCCGTGCTGGTTTGCGACTAGTATAGTAAAGGTTATCAATGGCCTTCGTTGCGGATTAAAGTATGACATTTGGTCGGCCAATAGATCGATATCGGCAAGGAATCAGGCCACGAAGACATCTAACACGGAGAGACAACCTCAAATTAGCATCTCCATTATATCGCAATACCTATGACGGGTTAATTGAGTCAAAACAAGTGTAGGACAGAAACCAGTGGAGATAGGAAAAAGATGTCAAGTGAGCAATTGTAAGCAAAGATTCCAGACGTGATCTTTTGAGTTTATATCAGATCTTCAACTAGATTCTGAATGGACAAAAAGATTAACTGCTAGACTCTGCGTATTCTCTGCTTGAATGGGATATATTTACAGGCATTAATCCCGTACAGGGTATTACCGAGAGCGACACAAAAATCAATCTCGACTAGTCCGTCTTGATCCACCTTCAATTTTTTAATTAGGCTGTTCAAGATGGACTTCTTTGTATCTATATCAAGTTCCCCTTCTACTTTACTCCTCAACTGATTCCTGAACACCTCTAGATCCTCTACTGTCAGTGCTTTAATCTCATCCTGCATTTTGATGATGACTCTTTCCTTCGGGACTCTCCCATCAACCAATAACTCCAAACTGGTATCAATTCTGTCTTCAATCTCTGCTTTGGATTCTTGCCTCTGTTTCTCAACCAGTTCTAATTGATGTTGTAGTTGATTCTCGATGTATCCTTGTTGCAGTAAAAACTCATCGATCATCTCCATCACTGTATTCTCAATTAAATCCTGATTGTAGTGTCGCCGGTTGTCACAATTAGCCTGAGATAATCTTCTATAACCACAACAGTAACAGTCTTCTGGTCGTTCATTTCTAGTACGACCCTTACCACCTTCGTAGATGTCAATTTCAACCGAAATTAATATGAAAATTGACCATTCAGGTGTCAGTACACCATTATGATTAACATCTGGTTCAATTTTTCTCAATCGATCGAGATTTCTATTTCGGTTACATGCTGGTTCTTACCTCCAAAATCATATCGGTGATAGAGCTCTCGGTACAAAACTTCTGTATATTTGTAACCTGCTTCCGCAGCCCTACGTTCCCAAGCAATCTTCCCCCAACCGCTATTCTTCTGATAAGGAAATGGGCCAATATATAGAATGCTACATACCTTCAAATCTGGTAGCTGAACCAATTTGAACGTAGTAGGTGACACAGCATTGATGTTAACCCGATTCACCACAAAACCCGTCTGGAAGATCATAGCTCCTTGAGCTTTATCCACCCAGTTATATAGGTAAATCTCTTCCGGGGTGTCAGCCCCTCTGGCAATTTGATACTTATCCATAAAATCCCTCAGGTCATCGAGTTGCATGTAGGGCAACATTTCCGCTCCTAATTGGATAGGCTCAGAACTACTCTTGACTAAGAATTGGGTGGGTTGATAGTATTTGACCACAGGTGCCGTAATAATATATTCTTCGCCGGCCTCTGCTACTTGATATTTTTTTTGGTCAACTAGTGAGAGAACGTGACTTGTTTTCATGGTAATTGTTGGTGGGTAAACTCTTGGGGCCTCCCGGTCTGCGGCGGAATCGCTCACGCTTGAAAAACTTTTGGGATGGTCGGTTATGGGTTGTTTTTTGCAACCAGTTAGGCCTAAAAGCAAATGCAGGCTCACGCATAGCCACAAGCAAAAATCACTAAGCCAAGGTTTGAAATGATTACCCATGCGGAGATTCCAACGCAAATCAATCAGTTGTGTGAAAAGTCAAACGAAAATTACTTTGTAGGGAAGTGTATGTTTCTTTTACACTAGCATAATAACTAAAAGCTGATAATTTGTAAATACCAAGATAAGCCAAAACTATTTTCTATATCGGAAATACACTATGAATTCACACCAATCCAATCAAGATTTTTGGGACGCTTCCGCAAACTGGTGGAAAGAAAAAGAAGACCATCGTGGACTGTGGAGAAAGGCTCATGAAAATCCATCTTCGGTTCTGAGCCTACTTGAGATGTCCTTTGTCAACAATATTGAAGGGAAAGAGGTTTGTGTCCTAGGTAGCGGGGATAACGAAGTCGCTTTTGCTTTAGTAGGTCTTGGGGGATGGGTCACTTCCGTGGACTTTTCACAACGTAGGCTTGATATTGCTGCTAATCGGGCCAGCCAGCTTGGTCTTCAGCTATCGTTTCTACAGGCAGATGTAACAGATTTATCTGCCTTGCCCAGCAGTAGTTTCGATCTGGTTTATACTGGTGGCTATGTATCCGTATGGTTATCTGATATTGAGAAATACTATTCTGAAGCAGTTCGTATACTAAAGAGTGGTGGCGTATTCTTAGTAAGTGAATATCACCCCATCCGCCGGATGTGGACTGGTTCTAATGGCGAAGAAAATCCCTGCGACAGCTAAACCGCGGCCCCTATGAATATTAGGTCAGACGAAGGATTACCAACCTTTGAATACCATTGGACGGTTTCAGATCATGTTCAGGCGATGGTGGATGCTGGTTGTGAACTGGCCAAAATTGAAGAACATGATCTGCAGGTTGAGGATGAACATTGGCTTGAAGTCAATCTGAATAATTTTCCATCTACCTTGATAGTCGTTGGCCGCAAAAAATCAGCCGAGTCTGGCATTTGAAAGATCGTCTATGTCCACACAGGTAAGTGTAATGAACTGATAATTAAACTGACCGTTACTTTAGGGCTAAGGACTAGTTATTTATCTCAAACAAACTCAGCTAGACTTAATTGGGAAACAGTAATAGTATGGAACGGTTTCACTATCGGCATCGGCACTTACCAGTCTGGTTTATAATAACGGTGATCTCTTTTTGGTTACTGCCATTAATGTTGACGGTAGCAATTCATTGGGCGGCGATTCGAAATTATTTAGTATTTAATAACTAACCTAAATTCAAGTTAGGAAAAAGTAATTTGAGCTTTTGTGTGAATGATTAATCACAAAATATCGAGCCAGTTAAGTTTTATTTAACAATTAGCAACAGTAGGTTTGTTAATAATGAGTAAGCGCCTGATAACACAGAAGTCTGCGATTTTTATTTATCTAATCTTCTTAATTTCAATGGTAGCCTGTTTGCCTCCAACCAAAATGGATCTGGTGTCACCAGCTAATAGCAACAGAGCCAGTAAGATCTCTCGACGGTTGGATCGAATCACGGGTCAAATTACGATCGCTATTTTGCAATCTGATCCAGCCATCTATGCCAAAACCCTACAGAGATTACGTGAATGGCAACGTTGCTCGGTTAAGGTAGCTGACCTCAAAATTAAAATCGAATCACAAAAATTCAACGCAATTACAACTAGTGCTCCACTACTATTGGTGTCTACGTATCCGCCCAAATCCCAAGCCAAAACTTTCTTTGACGAACTTAAGGCCTATACCCAAAGAGGTGGAATAGTGATGTTTGAACAGTCTGATTCGCTGCCCTTTAATGGCTTGCAGACCAGTGCTATCACATCTGATCATCCGTTACTGACCCATCCATTCAGTTTCAAAGGACTGCCTCGCCCGGCACGACCAAAAGGGGTCTTGCTACAAGGTAGGTTGATTGGTTCCCTACTGGGGACATCACCGATCATTGCACCTTTTGGCCCAATTGGTCCTGAGCGGAATGGGTAGAAAGGACCGAACCAAGCTCGTCCGATAAATGGCGATTGGGCCAGGTCTTTAAAATTAGGCTTAAATTTAATCGTGTACGCACTGGATAACCAATCTGACTATTAAATCCCCCATTGACTAAATTCTCAAATAGAATAGGGAAGCTATTATGGCCAGTGAGTGGGCGACTTGGGAAGGCGAAGGGCGATATAGAATTGGCAGGTTACATGGCGAAGGGGGGATAGAACGATGAATTGGTTCACCATGTCAAGTTTATGCACCATATAAAAACAGTCATACGTAGGTCGCATCAAGTTTCGGCATATCAGATTTAATTCTGAGAAGTTAACCAATCTCAGGGACTTTGTGATATGATGACCTGATTTGGTTAATATCCCCAACAAGTTAGATGAACATCTCGGCTAGCTCTTCTCTTGAGCAGCTAGCCGGTCAAGGAGAGGGTGATGAAATTAGCGGAAGCATTAGTGTTGAGGGCGGATGGCCAAAAAAGGATCGAACAACTCCAGCAGCGGTTGATACAAAATGCCAAAGTACAAGCCGATGACCAACCAGCAGAAGACCCAGAAGTTTTGCTGCAGGAATTTGAGCAATTAGCCCAAGAGTTAGTTCTATTAATTCAACGAATCAATAGAACCAATTGCCACACAGAATTGGAGGAAGGGATGTCGATTGCTGATGCCCTAGCTGCCAGAGATATTGCCAAATTAAAGTCTGATATTTACCGAAATTTGGCACAGGCAGCTATTATCAAGCAGGATCGTCAAACCAAGTCAGAGATTAAGTTCCAAAGTACCATTCAAGTGTCAGAAGTGCAACGAAAGGCGGATCAGTTTGCCAAGGAGCATCGTGAAATCGATACTCGAGTGCAACAAGCCAACTGGCAAACAGAGCTAGGAGATTAGTCCGTGTGATATCAAGTTGGTAGCAGGAATAGTTAGGGCGTGCATAACCCGCCAACTGGGTCAAGTTGGAATATTGGCCGATCTGGGGCCGGTCGTGTGGGTTCGAGTCCCACAGTGACAGTTATGCCCAGTAAAGTAACAAAAGTACCGAACATGTTGAATGTTACTACCGTATGCAGACTAATGAAACTGTCAGGGAGGAGTAGGGGTTATTCTGCTAGAAAATGAATTCTGGCTCAGATGTTTGGGTTCCAAGGGGAGTGGAAACTATTATGACGTCAACAAGTGAGTATCAGGTCACGCTTCGCGTAGTTTTGCTCACCCCTCCACGAGATGTTCTATATTGTCTGGAGGATGATCAAGGTTATTTTGTTTCCACAACCAAATCCACCGGTGATGATATCCGTTTTGATTTTTCCGCTTTTGTTAAACCAAATCGGCGATCTAAAAAACCAAACTTCACCGGTCCATTCTGCCGTGGGACTCCAGCGAAACGATTCTTTTACATCAATATTGGTCAGAGTGCAGGACAGGAAGACTCTCCTTGGCAAAGACGAGCTAAAGTTTGGTTGAGTGGTTGGCCCAAGTATGTCCAGCCAAGACCAGAGGAAATTACATGGCAAATGGTGCAAGAAGTCGCCTCTGATCATAGCAAAGTCTTAGTGACAAAATACCAGGGGCAAGCGAACGATGGTAGCCCAAGTTTACACGGTGCTAGTGGTTGGAAAGTTGGTTTGAAGTAATCCGTGATCCAACTAGGTAAAATCAGTTCTGGCTGTAAGTTAAAGTGGTTGAAAATACAATTGATTCATTTAAAATAAGCCGTACAAGATAATGATTTCTCACTGGTTGAGAAGGGGCTGACCAACGACTTAGTTTGAAACGAGCTCAACAATGGTCTATTTGATTGTAGCCGTCTAGCATTGCTAGAAGCACCCAACCCAAAGATGGTTGATCTGTTGCTGGAAGGTGGAGCAGGCATAGATGCGGCAACTCAGTTTTGGGCTAACGGTTTCTGGTTGGAAAAAATCCCAGTTGTAGTAAGCAGACACCTGATCAAAAAAGGTGCTAAGCCTACTATACATGCGGCTACAGCCCTCGGACTTGCTGATATTGTATCTGACTTACTCTTCAAGGATAATTTCTTGGTAAATACTCCGGGTCGCGATCGGGCTACGGCTCTTCATTGTGCCCGTACGACTGAGGTCGCCAATGTCTTGCTGGATTACAATGCTGATCTGGATGCACGTGACGATGACCACTCTTCTACCCCAGCCCAGTGGCGAATTAACTCTGCCCCTGATGTTGCGCAACTCTACTGGATCGTGGTGCGGCACCGGATATATTTTTAGCAGTTGCCCTAGGAGATTTGTCTTTAGCCAGCAGAATCATTGAATCTAACCCAAAGAGTGCTACTTATCGCATCGGTAACAATAGTGGTTCATTTCCTGGCATTGGTTTTCAGGGGAAAGGTGGAATCATTTTACAATGGCAATTGGGCTTCAACCTTTCACCTCAAGAAGTTGCTTGGAAACGTAACCACCAGGATGTATATGAGTTGATGATGTCAAACACACCGGCTAAGCATCAGCTACTGATCGCCTGCATGCTGGCCAAGAGAGGTTTGGCTAACTCCCTCTTAGCGGTCTATCCTAATTTGATTAACCAGTTTGACACCGAGGATCAGCAATGGATGGCCAAAGCCTGTTGGTAAACTCATAGCCAAATCGAAACGGTTAGACTAATTCTGGATTGCGGCTTTCCTGTCTGGATTCCGGAATATAATCACGGCTATCAACCTTTACATAACGCCGCTTGGTGTGGGAATTTGGAGGTAGTCCAATTATTGATTTCCCACGGACACTCCATCAACGAACTAGATCCAGTCTATCAGGCATTGGTCGCACAGTGGTGCATTATTTAGTGCTACTCAGGTTCGTTGTTATCCAGTATGTGGATTATAGAGGAGTTATCAAAGCGCTAATTGAGGCAGGAATGGAAGATTTGACTAAACTTTACCCTACTGGACACTCGGCCATAGGCGCCATTCTAGTGGAACCCAGAAAACTAGAGGATAGAGAGAAAAATGACTGAAGAGAATCAGGTGTATCATGCAAACGATCCATTCTATAAACTACTGACCACAAAATATGATCAGGAAAAGGAGGCGCTGGGTATCCAGATCTTAAATGATCATCCTCAGATTGCAACCCTCGAGTGGCCCGGACCGGACGAACAAGGAAGTCCCTTCGTGAGAGGTAGTACAGCTCTGCACTATGCGGCCAACGATGGCAAGCTGAATCTAGTTCGAGAATTGGTGCGTTTTGGTGCTGATGTCAATGCGAGCAATGCCAACTGGTATCGATCGGTACTTTCATGGGCAGCCAACAACGCGCGTGTCGATGCCATCCGTCTACTGCTGAGTCTAGGTGCCAGTGCTAATTCACTAGACTGCCTACATGCTGCAGCCTGGGGTGGATCAGCTAAAGGACAAGGAAAAGAAGATCAGTATGCTACTTCACTGAAAATTTTGGTCGAAGCAGGTACCAATCCCAATGATTCTCGACACTATAAAAACAGAACCCCACTGAAGATAGCCTTAGCATCAGGTAATACGGGAGCCATCACGTATCTAACATCCATTGGTGCTGAAGCTACAGAAACCGAATGAGTCAACCATATAGTAACGTTTGTGATAACAGATAAATTTTTAACCTTGGCCTGTTTGGAATATACAGATCAAGATTGTCCAGATAGATATGCGGAAGCCCAATCCATATTAGATCTGCATGCAGATCGCCTAGAACCAAATATTTATACGGCTTCCATTATTGGTGATGTAGATACCGTGAGACGTCATCTACAAACAGATCCATTGTTGGTGAGACAAAAAGAAGGTCCACGAGGGTGGGATCCGCTACTCTACCTGTGTTATGGAAGAGTTATCAGTTCATCTATCGGCTACAACAGTCTAGAAACGGCAAGATTGTTGTTAGAATTTGGAGCCAACCCCAATACGAACTTTACTTACCCATATGGTTCTATATTTACCGCGGTTACCGGAGCTCTAGGTGAAGGTGAACGCGGACCAGTTAACCAACCACCGCATCAATATAGCTTTGAATTAGCCAGATTGTTGTTGGCTTCAGGGGCAAGTCCTAATGATGGTCAAGCGCTCTATAATCGAATGTTCAGTAGAGATGATGAAACGATCAAATTGCTACTCGAATATGGGCTAAATGCGCAGCATAAGATTAATTGGGACGTAGACAGTCAATATGGGATGCTCGATTTTTTGCTAGGGTATGCAGTGAAGGAAAATTTCCAATCACGCGTTGCTTTACTGTTAAAACATGGCGCAAACCCAGATTCAATGGATTACTATAACCGAAAATCGCATTATGAAAATGCAATAGCAGAAGATAATCTTCAGATAGCAGCTCTACTGAAACAGTATGTTCAGACCGGGCGGGATAAAAGATCAGAACTACCAGGTGACAAATGCGATTAACCGCCGAAAAAGAACAGGAAATTCAGGCCCGTGCGGAATTAGTCGAATCTCTTTATGAGTCTTGCCAAACGGGTAACTTGCAACAAGTGATTGATCGGTTAAGTCAAGTTTCCGATGACTTGGACGGCGGTGACTACGATATGATGTTCCATTACCCCTATTATCTCGGGCGTTCTCCTCTTTATCTGTCTGCTCAAGAAGGACATCATCACGTAGTTCAATATCTGCTGGATCCAGGGAGCCAATCCTGTTCCGCATGAATTTTCCGCTCGCTGTCACGCGGACGATTTACCGACTGGATGGATAACCTTAGCTCACGAGGACACTATCAGGTGTTGAGTGTTTTGAAACGAGCTATTGAAGGAACTTATGGTCTTCTACTAGAGAACCCGCACTTTCACCATCATATTCGAATAGGGGATTTGGCAACAGTCAGGTGGATGGTGACGGAAGATCCGACCGTTTATCCCAGGTAGACACAGTGGGTAACACTGGTCTGCATTGGGCGGTTGAAAGCGGGAACTTAGAGATGGTTCGGCTACTAGTCAATGAAGAGGCTAAAATGGATGTCAGGCGGGGGGATGGTCGAACGCCTTTGGCAGTGGCTATCTTTGGTTTTCATCGCTACTGGCGCCGAGAGGAGAAACTTGATATCATCCAGTTTTTGATCTCATCTGGAGCCTCTCAACCCTTGTTGATAGCTTCGGCCCTAGGCAATCTGAAACTAGTGAGTGAAATTTTACAGCGAAATTCATCAGTTGCCAACCAAATAGACCCGATGCAAAGATGACCACTTTCCTGTGCGGCTGAGATTGGATGTGAAGAAATCGTGTCCCTGCTGCTGGAACACGGAGCAGATCCGAACAGTCGTGAATTGATGTGTCAAGGCGGATATGGATTACACGCAGCTACAACTAATAACCATTTATCAGTGGCTAAATTACTGTTGAAGTGTGGGGCTAATCCGAACCACTGGATGGATTCCAGTGGTGATTCTATCATCATTGCTCATCACCAGCAAAATAGCCAGATGGTTCCGCTACTCTACTCTTTCGGTGCCACAACCGAAATCTAATTTTACGCCGCTCAGTATCGAATTGACGCAGTAGCGGAGATCCTGAAGCTCAAGCCCACTATGTGCAATAGTGTCCTGCCTTACCAGTGGGAAAAGCCATGGGACCAATCAGAGTTAGCTCTAGATATTATGTCATTGGCCTTCTTATATGGCGCGTCCTTTGAAGAAGAAGGAGACTACAAGTTAATTAATACTACTTTGGTTTATTCGATAGTAGCCAGCCACCTATTCTAGCATGGTAGGTGCACTAGTAAAGTTTTGGTTCTGCTGGTGGGTTTCATGGTGCAGACTTGGGTATTCTAGAGTTTTTAGTTGAAGAGCATGAGGCTGACATTAATCAAGAGCAGTTTACTCCATTAGCCACAGCGGCTGCGAATAGCAAAGTAGACCACATTAGCTATCTGTTGTCTAAAGGGGCTGGAAGTATCTCCGACCAATCTACCTTCTTGGAAGCAGCCGCTTTATTTAGCCCAAAACAGTCAACATTCGGAGAGTATGACGAACTCATCAGCGAATTCCTTCTCGAAATCACCTAATCGAACGGAGAAGCAATATGTGCTCAATCAACCAGATGATTAACCAACTTCAGGATCATCGTCCATGTTTTCGGACTATTTCTAGGGTAGGAATCATAGAAAATATCGCAAGGTCCGCCGACTGAGTCGATGCCACAGCTAAGGGCTAAACAAAAAAATTGGCTACCCATACGTCTTGGAGAACTTTGGCATCAAGTAGAAATCTTAGTTAATGGACAAGTTGTCGCTTTCAAGGAATTGTAATAAAATGGTGGTCTATGATGGATCTCCATCTGGTTGTCAGAGGTTATACATGCCAACAAACTCACTCAATACACCAATTCAGGTTAGCTTCCGCTCAGTTCCTTGCATTAGCGTGTTTGATATTCAACAAAGTGTTGATTATTACTGCCAAAAGCTTGGTTTTTATCAAGAGTGGATACATGTCGACCAAGCGGGAAACACTGCTATGGTAGGCCTACAACGTAATGGTATTGAAATTTTTCTGGATCGTAAGGTAAATCAAAGTAACTTCGGTTTGCAGCTATATATCGAATTAGATCCAACCAATATGCTGAACGATTTATATCGAGAATTCGAGCAAAATGGAGCCATCATCCTAGCTCCAAAAATGAGAGATTGGGGATGGACGGTTATGGTGGTCTCTGACTTGGATTCAAATACGCTAAAGTTTTGTGGGGACGAAAGAGAAGATTTTAAACCAATTTAAAGTTTAAAAGTTAAGTCATTTTGAAAATAATCTACTGAACTGGTTTAGTATTCTATTAAATTTAAAAGGTAACGAGCGTTGTTCCACCAGAACCATCCTTTGCATGACGTTTCAACTATTGACGAATCGCCTTCTAACTATCTACATGCAAACTCAGATGTCTTTGCCATATTTGATCATACGCAGGACTCTGGTAATATCAGCTACGGTGTAAGGTTAAAAGGTAAACGTTATTTTATCAAAACTGCCGGTAATATGGATACTCTCGGGGGATCCGGGCTTCCCTACAACGTGCGAGTTTCTTTACTACGTAATGCTGTCTGCGTCAGTAACAGCTGTAATCATCCGTCCAAGCCAATCCTACACAGAGTGATTGAGTCTACACTTGGTCCGATGCTGATCTACGATTGGGCTGATGGACAACTAGTGTATGCTACAGCTACTACTCGAAATGACCCACTTTCAGCTTTTTATAGATTCCGGTCGCTACCCGTTATTGAAATTTTAAAATGCTTGGATACTATCTATGAATTGCATAACATACTGGCCAGAACAGGGTGGGTCGCCGTCGACTTCTATGACGGTTGTCTAATCTACGATTTCAAGCACCAGAAATTGTCTGTGGTTGATTTGGATCACTATCACCAAGGACCATTAGTCAACAAGGTGGGTAGAATGTTCGGCTCCTCGCGTCTCATGGCCCCTGAAGAATTTGAGCAGGGGGCCATAGTTGATGGTCTTACAAACGTCTTCACTATGGGACGAACGGCAGTGGTTCTCCTCTCCAATAATAACTTGGATCGGGCTCCATTCCGTGGGTCTGATGCTCTTTACAAGGTAATGCTTCATGCTTGTCAACCGGAACGTGACCATCGGTACCAATCGGTTGAGTCATTCCACCTTGCTTGGCGGGAAGCACGCGGTTCATAAGAGCGACATCACCTTATGAAATGACTCCTAGTCATTCTCTGATGTAAGAGCATCCTCGACAGCCCACACGAAAGCGGGAATCAAGGGCGGGGACTAGTTGATTCTGTGTCACCTTCTGATTTTATCTAAATACCACTTTACCTGAAAAGTGATATCTGATAAACTATCCTTAGCTTTTTGATTTAACTGATCAGCGCAACGGTTAATTGTATAATTGTAATTGGCCAAAAGATTACTCGAGTTTGTGCGAGGCTACTTTATTCGTTATCGAATGTTTTTATAACAGTGAGGTGTTGTCCGACCTCTGCCTGGATGCAGTTGGAGTGAAAACATCAGATTTAGAGGTCGTATAGTTGATATATTTTAGGCTAATATAGCTTTGAAGGAGTGGTTTGAAATATTCAAGTCGGTTTCTGTCGGAGACTACGTTTGTTTGGTTTTGGTGATGACATTGACAATTAACCCTTTAGCTTCAGGAAATCATAATCCGAAGCAGGGTCCGCCAGATTGGCGAGGATATATATTTAAGGCTCAAGACATAAAAAAAGCCAAAGAAGAGTGTGAATCCGGGGTCAAACCCGGGCCTGAATTTGTCTCCACGGTCCGGGATGGAGAACCCAACTTGGCCTTGCTTGAGAAAGCCACCTTTAAAATCCTGAATGAACTGGGCGGATGGTGTCCACGACGACACTGCGGTAAGTATATCCACGATGGGTTTTATAACAACTGTCGCAGTTGGATTATCGGTCCGGCTCCGTCCTGGGGTGAGATAGATCTGGCTGGCGTGGCCACAGTCAATCGTGTTTTTATCGGCAGCGACCACTCACAAGGTTTCGTCGATCGAGTGCTGGCTGATTTCGACATCTTGGTAGCCGACAAAGTCGGCAGCGGAAAAATCAGACGCCCCCAGTTGGAGACAAGTCTAGACACACAAGAAGGGAGCTCCCATCAGCAAAACAACAGAGATTAAATTTAAAGAGGTTAGGGCGCGATGGGTGCGAATCCACATTCATGGGGCCAATGGGGCACGTTTGGATGAACTGGAAATCTATGGAGGAAATAACCCGATGTCGATCGACCCTATCGGCAAATTGCCATCGACGTGGTCACAGATAAAAACTGTCCATTGGTAGGTTTCATCGATCTAGCCTTAACGAGTGAAGCATCCGCAGCCACAAAAGTTAAGTGCTTTAAACGCTACCATCAAACTAGAATCTGCATAGAAGAGGGAGGAAATATGATGACGGAGACCGAAAAGATAAGTGTTGATGGTTCCAGCCCAGGGCCGTAACATTCTATCAATGGTCAAGTAATGAATAAATGAATGAATAAATAAAGGAGCAGAAGCAGGTGAACGGGACAAACTGTGATCAAGAATTGGATTTCACGAGATAGCTAATATATTTCCGCTGATGACGGAGTACTTTCCTTAGGTTCTGAAAGACGCACCATAGCGCCTATCTCAACAATGTTATATCCAGGAGGACATTGACTATGAACGAGAGAATTGCAGCAATTCGATCGCGCGTGATGAGAAGCACCGGAATTCCAGATCCGGAAAACCAGAAACTTCGAGCGGAGTACTTCGATCGAACCGCAGATAAATCCGAAGTGATTCGCGAAGCAAAAGCTATAGCGCATTACTTTGAGAATCGAGCCCTGGTCATCCACAACGACGAGATGATCATTGGCTCCAGCCCATGGGTCAAGGTAAATTCAGAGGAGATATTGTCAAGACAATCCTTCTCAAGAAGGACATTTGACAGTCCTTGGCCCATGCCGAAACATACAGAAGTTTTCTTTAGCGAAGGAATGATCAGCCCGGCAGGCAACCATACCACGATAGACTACGAGACAATTCTTTCTGTCGGATTTTTGGGGTTGATTGATCAGATTCAGCGAAAACTGTCCGACTTGTCACCGGATGATGAGGACTGCGAAGAGAAGGAAGATTTTCTTCAAGCGCTGAAGATAGTTGCAGAAGCCTACATCGGCTTTTCTAACCGCTACGCTGACTATGCTATTGCCTTGTCCCGGGAGTGTAGTGATGAGATTCGAAAGTGCGAGTTAGAGACTATCGCCCAAAACTGCCGTCAGGTACCTGCACAGCCACCAAACTCCTTTTGGAGAGCGTGCCAAAGCGTCTGGTTTTCGTTCTTTTTCCTACCGGATGCTCCCGGGCGCGTGGATCAATATCTTTACCCCTTTTATCAGCGAGATATAGAGAACGGAACGCTGAGCCGCGATTTTGCCGCAGAGTTGCTAAGTTGCTTGTGGCTCAAATACTACGAACGTAATGGAGTCGAGGATGCGGTTAGTGCGCGGCACCACCTGACACTCGGCGGCGTAACGCCGGACGGAGGTGACGCTTCAAACGAACTCACCCATCTCTGTCTTGATGTGACCGAGGATTTGAAGCTACTGAGACCTCAGGTAGGCCTGCGCTGGAACCGTAATACATCGCCGGAATTGCTGGTGAGAGCCGTTGAAGTGCTTCGTTCCCAAACGGGGCACCCGGATTTCTGCAACGATGAACAGATCGTTCCGGCCCTTGTCAATGCTGGAATCAAGCCCAAAGATGCTCGCGATTTTTCGCTCTCCGGCTGTCACGAAGTAATTATAACCGGTAAGTCTCAGATGGGCTCTGTCGAAGGTTTCATCAATATGCCGATGATTCTTCGGCTTGCCCTCGGTTTCGAGCCTGCTCTGGGAAACGGTGTGAACCTCTCTACTATAGACTCCTATGATAAACTTTGGGACGGCGTTATAGGGGCTATGGATTTAGTGGCTTCGGCAGCTCACGAGTTTTCCGTCGACCGGGATAGACGCATGGCGGATACGCCCGGTGGTAACCTTTCCGCCTCGCTTGTCACGAAAGACTGTATCGAGAATGCTCGCGGTTATACTCAGGGCGGTGCCCGCTACAATAACTGCAACTGGGATGCAATCGGCATCGCGAATCTCGCCGATTCTCTGGTAGTACTCCGGGAACTCGTCTTCGAGGAAAAAACGCTGTCGCTCGATACGCTCGCCGGCATGCTCTGCTCTAACTGGGAGGGGCACGAAAGGCTCCGCAAACGTGTTCTCAATCAGTTCCCTCACTTTGGGAACGACGATGATGAAGTGGATGAAATTGCCGCGCATATCATCGAAGTCTTCGCGGAAATCCTGGAGCGACGGACACCGTTCCGGGGTGGCAAATACACACTCGGTACGCTCGCTGGTGGTGAAAACATGCACATCGAATTCGGCCGAAAAACGGGCGCAACACCTGACGGTAGAAAAGAAGGAGATCCGTTTGCCGACAGCCTTGCCGCTGCGCAGGGGCTCGACCGACACGGGGTTACGGCGATGCTTAATTCCGTTGCGAAGCTTCCGCACTCACTTCTGCCAACCTCTACTACCGTGAACGTCAAGCTCGATCCAAAGTTCCTTAAAAGTAACGATGGAATCGACAAGATTGCTTCGCTTATCACCGGCCATTTCATATCGGGTGGGCAGCAGCTTCAGTTCAATTTTTACAATCGAGAACTGCTGCTCGAGGCAAAACGGCATCCCGAAAAACACGCAAATCTCATGGTTCGGGTTGCTGGCTACAGTGCGCCATTCGTTTCACTTTGGGGTGACCTGCAGGACGAGATCATCGCCCGCACTAAGCACAGTTTTTGAAGGTCGGGAAAACAAAAGGGTAAGAAGAGGCAGAGGAGGGCAAAGTTGCCCTCCAACCTGAATTCCTTCGGTTTCCTGCAGTAGTCGCATGTACGAGATTAACACGCCAGAATTAATCATTCTTGACCGCGTTAAAGAGAACCCAGCTGCAGTTACAAGGATGGAACGTATGATGAGTTCCATCTCTGCCAGCAGCGTGGTTGAAGTTGATGACGCCGGGCTGGCAGAAATCCTCAGAGAACGACAATGGCACGCCCAGCCTATGCGTACAGGGCAGTTCCAGATGAACCGGTCTCCCGCCATCATCTTCTCCACATTTCGCTGGCTAACACCAGACGGGTTTTCCGGACTCGAGAAGAGACATCCCGGGCTTGGAAGACAGCTTCTCGGTGGCGGTGCCTGGACATATCGCGACTCGAAACAGTCGTTGCGGGCTCAAAGTTGTGTCTGCCAGCCGGCATATGAAATCCACGGCGCCTATGGGTGTCTTCACGCGTGTGATTACTGTCATGTACGCCCATACTTTAACATTATGCTTAATCTGGAGGAACTTGCTGAGAAGGTGAGAGCGTTCGGAGAAACCATCCCGGAGCAGAATCTCTATAAGTTCGACAATATGACCGATACTATTTGTCTCGAGCCCGAATACGGCGCATCGGAGATCATGGTCAATATGTTTGCAGACTGGCCCGACCGGTATCTGCTACTGTACACCAAATCGGATAACGTCGAACACCTTCTCGACCTCGACCACAGAGGGCATACTCTGATTAGCTGGACTGTTTCATGCGAAACGGTTGCATCGAAGATCGAAAAGAATACGCCCTCTCTGGAATCTCGAATCCGTGCGATTAAGCGTTGCCAGAATGCTGGATACACGGTGTGTGTTCGGCTGTCGCCCATCTGCCCAATTAAGAATTGGAAGCAGGAAAACGGAGACATGATCCGCCAACTTCTGGAGCGCACGAAGCCGGACGTTATATCCATCGATGTTCTCGGTTGGATGAACATCGCTCAAATGCGCGATGCGCTAGACCTGTCTCTTTTCGATGAAGAGTACGTGGACGCGCTTGATCAGCTTGAATCCGAAGGTTTTCGACCAAATGGAAAGCATCTCTGGCCACACGAGATGCGCCAGGAAATTCTACGATTCGTCATTGAAGAGGTGCACCAGCAACGTCCGGGGCAACCGGTCTCGATTTGCATGGAAACAACCGATATGTGGCGGGAGCTAGGTCCGCTGATGGAGATGACGCCACAGAACTACGTCTGCTGCTGCGACCCAACAAGCGTACCTGGTCATGCACTGTTGGAGCGTACGTAGAGGGGGGGCGATGCTTCTCCGTCGTTAACTACAAGTGACTTGTTAGTTGATTGGTAGCCTTGCCGTTCGGTTGCACGCAGCACAGTTGACGGGCTATGCCGGATGAGTGTGGTGGGTAGTAGGTGTCACAAAAATAGATTGGATGGAACGTAGTGAAAAGAAGACTGGAGAGAGCACAAACTACGCTTAAAGCCTTCAATAATCAAGAGCGGCAAGGATTCGATGCTTCCAGATCTCCAGCAGATGAAATGCCGGTCGTTTATTGCGAGTAAAGACAGGGGACATAATTAACACTCTGGGTCACAGCGCACAGCTATTGGATAACTTAAACTTCAACAGATCTCTTAGAAACTGAGTTTTTTCAGTCACAACCCACCCGGTTTCTTCGGGAGGTCGAAGGCGCAATTTCACCCAATGAGATTGGTTGCCCCACTTTTATCTACCAAAGCGGAGTTAGCAAGTTAACATTTTACGTTGTCTATGGCAAAATAGAAGGAAGGGAAGCGAACCCGGAGCTAAGTCGTTTTTTCGCTGGAGGAATCATCGTCCCTCGAGAATCATTTTTGAAGGGGCAAAAAACTCGGTTTCTAGTCTGCCACGCCTAACCGACTCTGTTGGGACCTCTACTTATCGTTGTACAGCAAACCCAAAGTCAAGTTAACAGTACTACCAAAGGAAGGATCAACTATGATTACGAGCAACAAAGACCGAAATATCCTCAGAGAACTGGGTAGCCAGGTTGCTGAGATCGCGGCACTCCCCGTACAGCAGAAGACCATATCTCTGTGGAAAGCACTGAATGAGCTTAAGCCCGGGCGTGCTATGGTGATGATCGACCAGATCCCCTGGCATGAGATGGATGTTAACGGTGAACTTACTTTGCAGTCCGAAGATGGTTTTTGTCGGAGTATTGAAAACCAGCTTCGGCAGACGCTGTACCGCTGGAAGCATATGAGAGCTGACATGGTAGTGGAGCCATTCGTCACCATTTCAAAAGCCGTTCGTGGGACTGGCTTCGGTGTCCAGGTTATTGAAGAGACTGCGGTGACCGACCCGCACAATGGTATAGTCGGGCACCGCTACATCGACCAAATGAAGACCGAGGAAGATCTGCTGAGGATTCAGACGCCAACGGTATTCTCCGATGAAGAAGCTACGGAGCAGACGGAGTCTCGAGCACGCGAGATCTTCGACGGCATCCTCGATGTTCGTGTGCAAGGCTCTCTTCCTGGATTCGCTCCATGGGACCAGATTGTTCAGTGGCGAGGGACGGATGCCATGCTGTTCGACTTGGTGGATCGGCCGGACTTCATGCACAAAATTATTGCCAGGCTGACCGACGCGCATTTGTCGCTGCTCGATCAACTCGAGGAGCAGGGACTACTGGGATCCAAGCAGGATCGAATCCACTGCACAGGCGCCTTCACGGATGAACTTCCCGCGTCCGAACCCGACCCACAGAAACCTCGCGCCAGAGACCTCTGGACCTCTGGCATGGCGCAGATTTTCTCCGCGGTTTCGCCAGCTATGCACGACGAGTTTGAGATCGATTACGCAGCTCGGTGGTACGCACGCTTTGGGCTTGGATATTATGGGTGTTGCGAGCCACTTGACGAGAAAATCGGAGTCATCCGGAAACTTGAGCGTGTGCGAAAGATCTCCATGAGCCCGTGGGTGGACATAGAACGTGGGGCAGAACAGATCGGGCCGGATTTCGTTTTCTCACGTAAACCCAGTCCAGCTTTCCTTGCGTGGGATAAGTGGCAACCAGAGGCTGTCTTTCAGGATTTGAGTGATACGCTTTTATGCTGTGCCCGACACCGATGTCCCGTGGAATTCATCCTGAAAGACATCAGTACGGTTCGCTATCAACCCCAGCGATTATGGGAATGGGTGGATACTGCCATGAAGGTCGTAAATGGCTGAGTGAAGACGTTCTTCGGCGTAGCAATTCCCCTTATCCGGGTCGGGAAAAGCCTAATTTACCAGCCCAAAGCATCTCCCCGGTCCTTCTCTTCCGGGAACTCAGAGGCGGAAAGAGAGAGCAGTGTGACGATTCCAAGTTTTCATGCTTTTCCACTCCTTTAAAATTTGTGGGATTGCTAAAATAATATAGAGGATAATTTTGTATAAAAAAAGTAGAGCCCAGGGGACAGGTCAACCATTATAGGGCACTTGGAATAGCATTCTGTGCGATGTCTGAATTGGGCTGGATAGTGGCTGATATTTGCATTTAAACTTTCTATTTGAGTGGTCTGTTTTTGACCTCTAATCTGTTCCACCGAGACGATTTGTTTCTACACCTTAAATCTATCGGTTGCCATTTTAACCCTATGATGGCCATTGAGTCCACCAAGTAATCTGTTCCAGGCTTTCTTACGGTCACCGCCAATGGTGTAGGCAATGACTTCCTGGTCCAATCTGTTGATCGCAATCCAGCGCCATAATTTTCCTTTTTTTGACGGTCAAATGCCACCTGTCACCAATCTCCACTATCTCTATATCTCGGATCTCAGTTGCTCTGTATAGAAGATCGTATTTACGCCAGAGAATGGCTAGGTTGTGAGTCAGGATACGCAGACGGATTTCGCGAATCTGGCGGTGATAATTTCGGGCCCTCAGGGCCGCTCCCATGTTTCGCTGGAGCAGACTGAAGACGGTTTCGATTTGCCATCGCTGGCCATAGGTTTTCTTCGGAAATCTTTGCTTCATTAACTGACGATACTGACCATTCACCGGCCGGGGCTTGCCATCGGCCCTCGGGCCTCCCCGCCCAGTCGTAGGGATAATACTTCGAATGCCGAGTTGGTCACGACATCGGCCATGAAATCCTTCGGATTCGTAGCCGGCCTCACCTAAGAGACTCGAAAAACGCTGATGCTTCAAAGCCTCGTGCCGAGTCTGTTTGGCTTCGACCGGATCGGGCTTGGGACCACGATCAATCACTGCGCTAAGGATCAGATGACTGGCCGTATCGCAAATGGCCGACAGCTTTGGATAGCGACGTTTTTCGTGGTTACAATGGCGTCCACCCCGTTTGGTGAAGTCCGCCGAGACATGACGAGATTCCAATCCGGTCGAGTCGATGGCCGCCTGCTGGGAACATTTCGGCCGGATCTTGGCCTGGCGACAGTGATCCAGCACGGCGTCTAGGGTTGCATCGGTTCCGGCCTGGCCCAAGAGAGGTTTGGCGGCCGCACACAGCGTGGTGAAGTGTGGGACCTTCGTCAGCCGGATGACACGGCGCAGATCGGACCACCCGGTCAGCATAACGTGGGTGCCGCGATAATCGAGTTGGAGAAATTCTTTAATCACAAGACAGGCCATCAGTTGCGGTGGCGTAAACTTCTTACGACTCTTGGTCTTAGCATAGTCCGGTCGACTGTCACGCGCAGCCCGTAAAGCCATCCTGGCCACGGTCAGAGTTGATTTGCTAGTCTTCATAGACCATTATCTTCAGCCAAGATGTTAAAATGCGCTAGTTTTAAATTTTAGATGATTTGATGTTCTATACAGAGCAGATCTCAGTCGGTATATTTTCCCGAACATATTCCTTGACACTGTTTCCAAATTGTTGAATCCAATTGAGCACGGTGACATTACTCAGCCCTAATATGCACCCTGTAGCTGGTAATCCATTGCCCCCCAAAGACAACTGGAGTGCTAATAGCTTTGGATCTAATCTATAGTTGTCTCTGGTTTACTTTTCCGCTTTTTACTTTGTTATCAATGAGGTGGACAGTTTACCATAAGGGAGTAGTCATCAGGACGATCATGCCGCTCTCACGCTCACTTGTGAGGCTCGTTGATGAGCCTCTTGATATTTTTCCCCACTTGGGCTCTCACCCAGAAGTGAGAGAAAGTAATTCAGCCAAAATTTATTATACTTACATAGCTTCTAAGATCGAATGGAGCAGATACGCTCTCGGAGTGAACTCCCTGGTGAGATCGTCTGATCACGGTCCTCTAAACGGAGTACATTGAGCACGCTGAATGAGGCGTTCGCGAAACCGAGACCTGTGTGCTGTTTGGCGTCTCGGAACAAGAGCTCGATCTGAAAGTGCTGTCCGTATAGCCTCCAATACATCAGCGACGGTCAATATCAGATCGGTGCGGCATAAGACGCCTCGTGCCCGGTCTCATTAACGATGACAACGACGAATAGGTCACGCTTCCACACCGCATAATTGACGACCTTTGAGGAAACCGTTTGATGATCTACCAGACCATCATGTCGATCCCAGCGGCTCAGATCTCGATCGTCTACAGGTTCTGGATAACGCCTCGGGCGTCCATGACCTCCAGACTTTCCTTCATAGAAATATCTCCACGCGGCAACTTTCCTCCGCCGAGTCACAAACTCAAAGTGAGTTGTGCTCTAGGGTCTGAGATACGTCGAGGGCATAGGCGGCACGTTGATCGAGATTGATGCCTGCGATCAGCGTCATCTCAAGCCCCCGCTCTAGTTTCTTAATCGCACGGCTGCTGCCGTTATGAAACCACCCCAGACCCCCGGTATGTTTTCCGCTCTTTCGGAGGAAAGTTGCCTCGATAATGATCGCTTGAGACGACTCACTAGAGAGGTGTGGTTGATCCAATGAGAGGGCGGGTTTGTGAGTTAAAATTCGTTGGTTTAAGTCCAAGAACTGAAATCCTACCGAGGCCCACCTCCTGAGTCGCTTAGCGCTCCCCGCGTCGTATCTGGCGAGGTTACGCATCCTCGCTCTACCACTGAAGCACATCAACGCGCTGAGTCATGTCAGAATCGCCTTCTGTTGGGGCTGGAATACATCGGTCATTTGTGTGAGGATTTTTGAGACGTAAGTCCTGAGGGGATCTCTTATCTTGGTGATGTTTGGCGACTTCCAAAATAACGGCTACCTTCTTCTTTTTCGATAGTTATCTCAGGCCCGATTTATGTTGATGGCTTGTTTTAGCGATTGCTTTATCAAAACATTGTTTGTTATCAGACCCACATTTTAGACCGTGCATGACAGACTCCTTTTATTTTTTCAGCATATCATATATATTTATTTAGCAATCCCCATTCGTTGATAAAACAGATAACTGCCTACGCTAATGCAACACTAGAATTAACGTACAATGAAGGACATCTGACCAATCGACTCGTGCATTAGCACATAATCTGTACGGGCTATTGCGACCTCCACCCGTCGTCAACAAAGGTACCCCCATCGACTATGTTCCAGTTAAAACATGTCAAATTAGCCATTTGAGGGTAAATCACATTGTATGGGACTAGCTAAATGATAGCCATGCTCTGTTGCTATAAAAAGAGGTATCCAATGAGTGTCTCTTTCTTATTTACGGCGAAATTTCAAGCTACGCAACATTGACAAGTAGAATCAATTGATTTATAAAATTGTGACAACACAAGCCTATATAGTGTTATGTCTAATGGAACTGGATAATCAGTCAGGAAAATGACAGGAATAACAAAAATGGAAATCAGGGATTTGATCCAGCGATCACAGGATAAGAAAGGGACAGTTCGTAGAAGCCATTTCAAAACGGCCTCAATGTAATCAGGATGCAAGCAAGGTCAAAGAAAGCTTGCTAGATCTGAATTTCTCTTTCCCAACCAACAACCAGTCGTCGCCAGTTTGGCCGCCATCAAAAGTCGGCTCAACCTTCCATCGATGCCTGTCAGACCACAATTTACCACCATCTTCATCTTTCTTGGTCTGCTTGTTTTTACGCTCCAGACGGGCCTGGACCAAATCGTCGATATGACAGAATAATGTCGTTAGATCCATCTCGGATCCCCATTAAGTGAATCTGTCTCACCTTTGAGTTACCAGCAGCAGCTAAAGTAAGCAACTCAAAGAAATCCTAATGACTGTCAGCGTTTCTTTGAAGCCGTGTGGAAAATTACAAGCCGCGACGCTCAGTGGTGAGTAATCTCCTAAGCCCGTGACAACTGGAATCCCCAGAATTTAACAGATTGGATCTTCGCAACTGTCAATGGCAAGTCTTTAGATCTGCACTCGCTATGGTATCTTAAAGCTCAGATTCTAACTGGCATCAGTTTCCTAACTTTGATACACTAACTCAGTGAGTTCGTAATTTTAGAGGATATTTTCATGCAACTGAGCTTTGCGCAAGAGACACCGCATGTGATGAACATTATAGCCGAAGGGATCGGTACAATTTCAAGATATGTTTGGTATCCGGAACTGCATCCGCATATTACTTGCTTACTTGGACCAAGCCGACGGAACGTACTAGAAAACCAACCAGCAGATCATCTACACCATCACGGTGTCTGTTTTTCACACGGTGTGGTCAACGACCATCTCGACTTTTACCTTTACCGGGATAAGCGCAATCTGGGACAGATTAACCTGGTTGGAGACCTACACACCGAAACCGAAGATAACGTCGCTATTTTAGCACACGACAGCGAGTGGATCGCCCCCGATGGCCGTGTCTTGATTACGGACAGCCGTTCCTACCGCTGGCAAACACTGAAAGATGGCGAACTCTACTTGGATACTACCATTAGTTTGCGACCTACCGACCAACAGGTCGTTTTCCATCCTACCAACGAATCAGGAATGCCATTAGTGCGTCCTGCCGATTGGCTGGTTGCTAGCCATGGCGGCGTTTTAACCGATAGCGAAGGGCGTTGCGGCGAAAAAGAGATGTTTGGCAAATCCGCCAGATGGATCGACGAAACGGCTGAAACCGATGGCATGTTGATCGGGCTTGCCATTTTGGATCAACCTTCTAATCCGGTACAGGCCCACTGGTTCTCAAGAGATTATGGTCCTCTTTCACCTAACTATAATTATTTTACCGGACCGATTGAACTCAATGTTGGCGATCAACTAGATTTAAAATATCGGATTTTTGTACATGCGGGCGCTGGAGATCTAGATCGTATCAACGCCGAGTACGACAAATTTGCAAAACTTTAACAGGGTGATAGCAAGGAAAAAATGGCGACATATCGGGTAGGTATCGTTGGATGTGGTGGAATTGCTCATTTCCATGGGCAAAATTACGGACGTTATGTAGACGATTTTCAAATCGTGGCTGCAACTGATATCAATCAAGAATCGGTTGATAAATATTGTCAGGAATTTAATGTCATGACCGGTTATACCGACTACGAGAAAATGCTGTCCCAAGAAGATCTGGACGTAGTAACCGTGTGTACCTGGCAAGGGACACACAGTGAAATTACCGTAGCGGCAGCAGAAAGCGGTGTCAAAGGTATCCTATGCGAAAAACCAATGACAACCAGTCTAGGCGAAGCCGATGCCATGATCAAGGCTTGCGACAAGCATAATGTCAAACTGGTCATTGGACACCAACGCCGTTTTGAAGCTCTCTATCCAGAAACCTGTCGATTACTTGCCGACGGCGTAATCGGTGATCCCGTCTCGATTGTCAGGCGTGTCGGAAGCGGGTTGCTCAATTGGGGCACGCACGTCATCGATCTGACCCGGCAAATTTTAGGAGATCCGGCCACCAGTTGGGTTATCGGGCAAGTAGAACGAAAAACCGACCGCTACGAACGCCGTTGTCGAATAGAAGATCTATGTATGGGACTGATCTGCTTCGAGAACGATGCCCGCCTGATATTGGAAATCGATATGCCGAAGCCACACCTGAATACTATTTTTGTGCAAGGCACCAATGGGGTGATGACTTCGGAAGGTAATAAGCTGAAGTTCTTAAACGATCAGTCAAATGGTTGGGAGATTGTCGAACCCAAATCTGATGGGAGAGATCTCTGGTCGGAATTTAAACTCTGGTTGGATGGTGAGATTGAAACCCACCGCTGTGATGGCCGTCAGGCGCGTGCTACCGTTGAGATCATGATGGCCATTTATGAATCGGTTCGGACTCGTGGGTTGGTCCGGATTCCATTTCAGACCCAAGAATCGCCTTTAGAGTTGCTAATCGACAGCGGTATGTTACCTGTAGAGAAACCGGGCAAATACGATATCCGGGTGCCGTTTTAAGCCGACGGATCTTAATCTAATCCTGCGCCAATCATCAATTCGGTGTAGATCTGGGTGGTTCGGATCAGATCGGAAATGCTGACGCGCTCATCGATGCCATGCCCATTTTGTCCCCAAGGCCCATACCCTAAACCCGGTTTTCCATCCTTAACCAGGAAGTGCAAATCGGTAAAACCGGTAGTGGTTTGGAAACTGGCGACCTCGCCTCTTCGCCGTGTGACAATCTGCTGAAACGATTTTAGAAATGGATCATCAGGTCGAACATAACAGGGAGAAATCAACAACAGGCTCTCTTGTGCCAATTCTGCTTTTAGGTCTGGAATTGTGTGGTTAGCAAGATCGATCAACTCTTGCATCTCAGCGGCAACCAACTTGACATCTTCACTTGGGGTCACCCGGCGGTCGTAGGAGAAGCGAGCATAATCGGGAACAGTATTGACTTTACCGCTGATAGGTCCGCTAAAAACGCCACCGATATTAACGGTCGGCTTACGCTCAGTTTGGGAGGGCGTGACGAAGATCCGGTTTGGATCTGCTAGTTGAGCATCCAGTTCCTCCTTCATCAGCATTACCAATTCGGCTGTCTTTTCAAAAGCATTTATTCCGTGGTGTGGTCGGGAGCCGTGGGCCGGTTTCCCGTAAACCACCACCTCACCCCAAACGATGCCATTATGGCCACAGCCGATTTCTCGTTTTGATCCACCTTCACAATTAACGATGTAGTCAGCTTGAACCAACCCTTTCCTGACAATTTCGCCGACGCCTAGTTGACCTCCAATCTCCTCGTCACAGGTGAAGGAACACTCGATATTGTAGCCCGGGGTGAGGCCGTTCTCTTTCAAAGCTCGAATGGCAAACAGGGTAGCCGCAATCGAGTCTTTCATATCGTCTGCGCCTCTTCCATATAACCAGTCACCATCAATCCATGGATCAAAGGGCGAACGTGTCCAACCATCGCCTGCGGGTACTACA
This sequence comes from Candidatus Poribacteria bacterium, assembly GCA_030748495.1. Taxonomy (GTDB): domain Bacteria; phylum Poribacteria; class WGA-4E; order WGA-4E; family UBA9662. The sequence goes on from JASMLX010000003.1 coordinate 84,580, forward strand.
TCGTAGTGAGAGTTGAAATGGATTGTTTTTTCCGCGCCAATATCCCAACGTGCGATTAGATTTAGCCGTGGATAATCGCCCGCGTGCGGAACGACCACTGCGGCCTCTGCCGTTGGCACTTGATATGTTTCAACTGTCAGGTCTAAACTCCGCGCGTAATCGGCCAAGAAATCGACCATCTCTGAATAGTGATTACCCGGTGGGTTGACAGTTGGGATTCGAACTAAGTCTTGCAAGAGCCGGCACAGCGAGCTCTTTTCGACTGACTGCTGATGAGAAGAGATAAACTGGTGCACTTTTTCCATCATCCATTCCTTTGGCCTTGATTCTCACTTATGCTATAATCCAGTGAAGCTACTATCGACAGTACCTCTAGGAGAAGCATATGCGTAGTATATTTGTTGGCATTGAATACGCTGGAAAGTCTACCTTGATCGACTTGCTGAATCAATACTATCGACATCGTCGATTACCAACCCATTTAGACGATCACTTTACTATTCCCGACGCAACACTGAGTGAAGCTTCACGTGCTACTTTTGTAAATCTATCTGACGACATCAAAGAACGATTCCAACGGATGCAAGTTCAGTATCACGTTGAGGTTATTAAAAATTACGCTAATACGATGATTTCAGGTTGGCATATTGAAGAGGCCGTCTATGCCAAATTCTATGGTGATAATCAGGATCACTCCTACTATCCCAACTACAATTACCGTTTCAATCGGCTCTACGAGTCACAGGTGGTTGAGGCCAAATTACCGGATGTAGTGCTAATCCACATCACAGCCGATGAGGCAACTATCGTTGAGCGAATGGTAACAGACCCACATCCTTATCAGATTATTCGAAAAGAAGACATCGCTCAACTACAAGCCGAATTTGAGGCCGAAATTGAGCAGTCTTTGTTTACACAGAAAGGGCGGCGGATAACTTTAGATACAACAGGCCAATCACCGCAGGAATCGTTGGATGCTCTACTATTACTGACTGAACCGCTGATCACACCGGGTGAATTGGCAATAAGAATGCTTCCGGTGCCTGATGGCGATTACGAGATCAAGTATATTAATGGGAATCGCCAACTGCTAACTAACCGGTCTTGAACGGTTTGAAGAAAAACCGGTTCGCAACTAATTGAAAAGTTGTTATTGGTAAAGCCTAATTAGGCGGATGAAAACAGTTTTTCGCATCATTCTCTATCTATTATTGTTGGCACTGATACCGGTCGTCATCTACTTCGTGTGGTCAACCGCACTGTTTGCCAGTTTGCCGTTCTCTCAGCAGAAGATAAGCCAAAGACGCCAAAGCGATGTCTACCAACAAGCCACAGAGCAAATAGATGCCTCAGAGACTAAGAAAAACTCTAAACTCCCAACTTACAATTATGGGTTCCCCAACCCTCAGGTTATGAAAGATCTAGTATTGATTGATTTGATGAAGGTTTGGGAAGATGGCGTCCGAGTTGGTCAACAGGGTGCTGGTGCAAAGGTAACTGCTATGCAAGCTCCTACTAAATGGCTCTTTCCTAGCCAAGAGGGAGCTATCTTTTCGCCAATCCACGAACGCTTCGTTTGGCGAGCAGTCGCTATCATGAGAGGAGATAAGGAACAGATTGAGGAAGAGGATCTTGGAGTTGATCCGGAAAGCAACTTAGGGACAGGCGGTGAAGCTGTTAAGATCCGGCAGGCTATGGAACTGGTTATAAGCGCCCAAACCGTTGAAGAAGTCATTCCAGCCATCGGCAAACAGAAGCTGAAAGAGGAACTAAGGCAAGAATTAAACCGCATTCTAAATAACAAGGTTGAAGCTGTCTATTTGGATCTTTTACTGTTTCAATAAGCTTTTATCTTTGTCCGCTTTACTGCTTTATCACTGGCCGGGTTGCAATCACCAACCGTCTCATTGGAGATAACAACCGGTAAAGCTGAACTACCTGCCAGTAACCAATCCAGTACTACTTCAGATGATGCGGTCAACTTAACAGAGGATAAACCAACCGTGGGCAACGGTTAGACCCAGATTATGGCCCTGACCAAATAAATGGGCAATCTGCTACGTCCACAATCAAATTGATACCGGTGCAATCACCGAACTGATGCCCCCCTTACAAGACCGCAAAGCAAAACAGGTAGCAAGAAAACGATAGAGTTGATCACAGATCAAGACACAATCAGATCGACTAACAGTAGCAACGGCACTTAAACAGCACTTATTAGCCTCATATATACAGCGGTGGCGAGTAGGTGGACAGGGCAAGATTACAGCTATCTCCAACAGCGGGTGAGGTACTCTACAAACGGGTGCAGAAGGGAAAATAGAAGTGAACGTCGTTGGCCCTCAACGGTAAAACTGGTGCTAGGCCGCCAGGTTAGACTGACAACTGAGCCCGGTAATATATTTACGGTTAAATCCGCAATTGATGCTAATGGGTTCGCGACAATTAATTACCTTTACTGCCGGGGCCAGAATTCTGGAAGCAAACGTCAATGGATTCAAACTAGCGGTCAACGTGGCCTTTACATATGAACACTGAAACATAAGGATATGGGAAGTTGAAGATACTGTGTTTAGGTGGTGCTGGGAAAATCTGCCGGGAGGCAGTTTATGATCTGGTCGAAACATCGGATTTCGAGAAGATTACCATTGCTGATTCAAATCAATCGGAAGCGGAAAGAGTCGTCGAATGGCTTGACGACTCACGTGTTGATTTCATCCGCGTTGACATCAACGACGCTGAACATGCGGTTGATACCATGCGTGGTTATAACCTGGTGATGGACGGAACTCCGATCTCGGTTAATAGGAAATCCGCCGCCTGCATCGCCACAGCAGGCGTTCACGGCATCAACTTGAACGGTATGAGTAAGGAGTGGGAGTTTGATGCTCAATTCAAGGAAAAGGCTAAAATCTGCGTGCCTGGATTTGGCATGACACCCGGAATTACCAATCTGATGACTAAATATGCGGCTGATCAACTGGAGACCGTGGAAGAGATTTACATCAGTCACGGCGCATTTCGTCCTATTGCTTTCTCTCCTGCCATTGCAGAAACGACGATGGTCGAATATGATCCGCATTTAGATTCTCGCCTAGTCTACGAAGATGGCCAATTCGTTCAAGTTCCCCCCTTCGCCCGTCCTAAGATGATCGATTTACCTGCGCCTTACGGTTCACATCTACAATATATCATTCCACATCCAGAGACTAAAACGCTGGTTCAATCAATGGCAGATAGAGGGATTCGGCGAATTGAAGTCAGGGGAACCTGGCCACCACCGAATATGCAACTACTGAGAGCTCTCTACGACTGGGGATTTTTACGGAATGATCAGATTAAAATCAAAGGAACACAAATAGGCATCATGGATGCAATCTCAGAGTACCTGATACAATCTGTTGAAGGGAGCCAAACTGAACTGTACGGCTACGCATTGCACGTTGAAGTCATTGGGAAAAAACAGGGGAAAAGTCGACAGCACATTTTAACGCATACACACCCACCTGCTGATGGATCGGTCGAGGGATGGGAAGATTTAAGGGCCTATACCAGATGTGTTGGTATCCCACTATCGATTGGTACACAATTGATTGCTAAAGGTGGATCTAAGGCGACAGGTACAGTGTTTCCCGAACTGGCATTTGATCCACAGGAGGTTTTTCAAGAACTAAAAAAACGGCGAATTCTAGTTCATCATTCTGTTTCTAGCCTTTGATCCTTCCCCGGTCAAGTACCAACTGAGGGTAAATCTCCCCGATTCAACTCCTGCTTGCTCGGGGACCGGTTGACGCCTTTAGTTGGACCGAGAACCGTGTTGCAAGTTAGTTGGTAGTGACTAGCCAGATTTTTTTTAAATATTATCATTGGCGGTATCAAACCAGTCTCTAGATTTTCAACCTTGGATTGCCAGTTGGCAGTAGCTCGATGCCGGTTCCACCCCTCTTTTTTGCCAGTAATCTCATATTTGAGTTTCTCTAAATCACCTCGACGTTGACCAGTACATTGTGGGTCAAAAACATCAATCTCTATCTCGACCATGTTTGTCAACTGGCCTGTGTAGGTCTGTCATAAAACTCCAGTTTCTTGAATTCCTATCTGCTTCTCCGAGGCTTTAAAAGCCTTATACAAAGGCGCCCCTCGGCAAGTATTAAGGTTATCCTGAAGTTATCTGTATCTTCTCTGCCTTTGGCCAGTGAATGTTCACCAAATTGCCTAGACATCCGGCGCCTGCTACAGCCTCTCCAGAATTTGGGTAACCTCCTGTTCGAACAGTGCCTGCCACTCCGGAGCAACCAGGCAGTCGCTGTCTTCCTGTGCGTTGCCCCGGTTCTCGAGTTGCGCCTTGGTGGGCGTGTAGTAGATATATCCGTTCGTAACACCCGCTACGAATGTGTGGGGATGGGGCGATCGTTGCTTGATGCAGAGACCGATCTCGACGGATAATTCACCGGGGAACGTCACGAGGACGAAGCTGCCGATGCGCAGGCCGACGACTTCGACCTCGATCGTTTCACCCTCTGCTTCAAACCGTACCTGATGCCTTTTCATCAGGTTGATATTCGTCTGGATCCGGGTGAGTTGCTCCATCGTGTGGATATTGTCAATATAGGCGTTGAGGGCGCGACGGTTCTCCTCGTCGAAGAGATCCAGATCTTCTCGACCGGCTCCTCTTTCGTGGAGATAGCGGTGGGAGGCATAGGTCGGGTATTCCGGCGATAGACGGTGTTTGATGATCAGAGGAACGAACGTCTTCAGATTGAGGGTCGTTCCTTTCAACCTCTGTAAGTGTATCTGTTGTTCTTTCTCGAGCGAGGCGATGTGCTTCGAAAGGTCGGCTCTGGGTAGCTGGAGCATCTGGCAGATGACGTTGAGTTCCCGGCTGTCCTGATCGTGGATCTTACCCAACGCCTCCAGTATACTCAATCCGAGGATATTGCCGAGCGTCTTTGCATCGCGAGGGTGGTCGACATCCTTGTACCAGATCGGATTGACGTCACCTGCTGCACCCTGTACGAACAAGGCAATTGCACCATCACTTATCATGTCTTCGATGACTTGCGATGCGAATCCGGTGATGTCGGCTGTGTTCTTCCCGCTTGGCACGCCGAGTATGGGGTGGACGGCGAAGTTGTAGACAACAGCGAGTGTTTGGCCAGTCTCTCGATTAAGTCGGAGAATGCCGATCTCGGGATCGATCGGTCCGACAGACGCCACCTCCTCGTCAGGTGGCAGGGCGTAGGCGTGACGGACATCCGCCTCCTTACCGGTCTTGAGCCTCAGCCTGCGGTTTTCGGAGATGCGGTCTTCGTAACCGGTGCCGACGCCGATGGTCACAGGTACTAGAGCTTCGTTCGCATCTCTGACAGCCTGAACAGTTCGCTCGGCAATGTCGGGACAGACACGACCGTGGCAGTGGCTGGCGTTGACGATGACACGGGCAGGATCTATGTCCAGTTCGTCGGTAAGTCGGGATCGGATCGTCTCCAGATAACTGTTCTGGATCGAGCCGATTTCGGCGATAGCCACTGCATCGACGGTTACTAGAACCGCGGTCGTACTACCCGATTTCAGGACGAGCGCCTTCGCGTAGAGCGGGTCGTTGGCCAAACCCGCTTTCTCGTCCGTAATGACGACCTTCGCGCACCCTGCTAGGAGCCGCGGTGGTGAAGGGTGGTTATTCATTGGATTAAAGTAAGTCCCTAAGCTACTAATTCTCCAGTAGTCTGTCTTTCATCCCAATAAATTGTCCGATTTGCCTCAACATACATTCCCTGACTAAATTTAGTAAATCCATCGCCTTTAATCAGCTTTTTATGTCCAATGATAGGACTTTAATTTACTAACGAATTGGTAATTGCAGAAATAAATCTCTCATGATTTTGATTAAAGTTTTCTCCTGCCCTTGAGCGTGTCATCGTAATTACAAGGTCACTTTTCAGATCAACCCTCAAGGTACAGGATGACGCTGAGCCATGTCCAATAGTTTCTGAACTAAGACCCCCTTCGTTAAATTGCGTGAGACCAATTCCCCATGTAATGTCTGTATTTGGACCCAAAAGAGAATCTAATTTTTGTGGCAACATTTGTTTGAAGTTTTCTTCACCAAAAAAAAGATGGTTGTCGTATTTCCCTCGATTGCAAAGCATTTGCCCTATCAAAGCTAAATCGTAAGCATTTGACCAGGTCAGTGCGGATCCATCAATGGACTCAATAGATTGACAACCTAATGGACCAAACAAACATTTTTGATATAAATGGGGTAAAGTTATACCTGTGATATGTTCAAGAGCCTTAAGTGCAATCCCAATACTCGTTCCGTTATATCGATGTTCTCTCCCAATTTTTAAGTACGGGTACGCTTCACCATAAACCTGCTCCAGATCATTCCGCGTATCAGTAAAATGTTCATCCATGTCAGCAGTATGAGTAAACAAATGACGAAAAGTAACTGGAGTTGTGATCCCTTTATCAGAAAACTGAGGTAAAATCCTACTAATAGGATTATCTAATCTGACTAATCCTTGTTCCACAAACATCATGAATAGTATACCTGATATGGCTTTAGTTATAGAATACACTAGATGTTTAGAGTCTGGAGTTACAGGTTCACCATTTCTCTGACCATATCCTTTGTTGAAAAATACTATTCCTTTTCTGGCGATACAAGCATTAAATGGTTCTGAAGATTCTTTTAACCAAGCATTCAGAATCTCATCAATCTTATTTGTAGTTCCTGGCCCTATTCCTGCCTGATCTTCCGTTCCCTCTATCAGTATAGGTGCTGATATACCCTCTTCTAATTTGGGACCAATTAATGCCTTTGGAAATCGATTTTGACTGCCATTTATTTGGCGCTTTAGCTTCAACCACCACTGTCTGTCCTTGGTGGTTGCGCTCTCTAAATGAGAAAGTGAATTCTGGTCGGGATTCATTTCACTCATTCCCGCCAATAAAATTGCAAATTCATGAGATCGATTGGTATCTCGTTCAATAGCTAAGCTAATAAATGTATTTACGCTCTGACTCTGATTGCTCCAAATAGAAGAGTCAACACCTAAATATTCAGGAAAAATGACTTGCCCGTCTATAGAGTCATTCATCAACATTGATCTCGGGTTTTCACATTTGAAGAGAGTTTTGTAGCGAATATATTCCACTCCGTCTTGGGCTGTAATTTTTACGATAGCTCCATATCGACCTGACTCAACAGCAGTTTCTACTATTTCATAGTTCTTTGAATAGAAGGTGATGTTGATCTTGTAGTCGCCCAGCAAAGTTTTTGCCTTTTCAGGATTAATAAAATCGCCATTCGGAAACTCGTCATTTTCATGAGGTAAGAAAACACTAGGCTGGAACACAAAGTCCAGATTTAACAACTCTCTGAATCTGTCTGAAGGTGTCATAATAATTTGGTCAATCGTCATTTCAATCTCACTTAGCCATTCTATATTGGATAATATATTACTAACTTTCAGGGAAGTAAAGCTAGATTATAATAATTCAATCTACTATAATCCAGCGCATGAAATGCAAACCAGAAAACGATGAGTATGATCACCAGTCCCTTCAGCTTATGCGCATGCAGGCAATCAAGGCTATACAGGGCGGTCAGAGTGCAACCGAGGTAGCCAAAGCCGATGGTATTAACCGCCAGGCCATCTACTGCTGGGTGGTCAACTATCTCTGCGGCGGACAGAAGGCGCTATTGGTCCAAAACCCATCCCTGGCCGCCCTCAAAACTATCCGATCAACAGATGAGGTGAATTGTGGAGGCTGTCGGCAACGATACCCCCAGCAAGATGAATTCGAATCTGCTCTTTGGACCTGAAAGATCATCCGCACACGGATCCAAAAGCAGTTCGAGATCAAACTTTCCATCAACACCCTAAGTAGAGTCGTGAAGTTCCTCGGCTGGACCGCCAAAAACCACTCTATTAAGCCTGGCCGCAGGATGAAAAACTGGTGCCTCAATGGAAAGAGGATATCTATCCAGAAATTAAGAGAGGGGCTAAAAAGGCAACTGCAACGATCTACTTGGCAGATGAGTCGGGAATAGGCTCAGACGACCATACAGGCCAGATCTGGACAGCAAAGGGAGATTGGGAGAAAGACTGTAAATTCACTGGCAGAGAAGAGAAGTCATGCTCTTGGTGGGCGGCAGAGATGGCAGAAAACCCCAAGACGGATCCAATCCTTCTTTGATCAGCCGGCGTGTCAATATGCCAGAATCCAGCATTACTTTAGTGAGAGTTAGTAACTGTGGATGACTGAAAATCAAAGATACTTGAATTCAAGGCTAAAGTCTTTACCAAATCTCGAATCAGACCAAGGAGTTCAATCATCGCATCTTGAACCAGTAGTGACGCTTTTTTATCAGAAAGAGGTGTAGCTAAGCCTATCCTGGATTCAAGCAGTAGGTGCAACATTTAGGGTTAGAACAGAATTGATGTTCAAGAATACCTCCGCAGGTGTTTCGGACTCCAGAGTTTTCCCCGGATGGTTGTTCAATCTACTCATAGCATCTTCAATCTCTTCTGTGGTGACTGAGGACAGGTCACCAGATTTTGGAAACTACGGTCTGATCATTCCAGTTGTCTTTTCATTCCAGCCTCTCTGCTGGCAAGCATCGGCCTCGAGTGTTTTGGCCAACGCCTGGTGTTGAGCAAATTCTGTTCCATGATCCAAAGTAACGATCTAGACACGATCCTTATGGGTTGTCTCACCCTCCCAACCACCAATTATCGGCCTCATCTCCACAACAGATGATCGCTCCTCGACGAAAATAGGGGCCGTAAACTGTCTAAGGCGGTCATCGCTCCCGTCTTGGCTTCTGACACCTGAGGTGAAGGTTACGCCCGGATTGCTAGTCCTGACAGAGATGCCGATAAATCCACTCATAACTGGTCTGTTCTGGAGACCAGTCCTTCTCCATCCGCGCATCTACCAATCCCCAGTTAGGTTCCTTAATTCTGGGGGTTACCTGGTCTGAAGGCCTGGTTATCGCCGTTTCATCTGCCTGTTTGGGTCGCTATCCACCTTCTCCCTGCTTAAACTCTCTGTGGATAGTGGATTTGTGAACAGCAACCGCTTTTGCTATTGTCGTTTGGCCTGGACCTGTTTTCTTTAAGGTGTAAATATGGTATCTTTATTGTTGGCTAAGTGATGCCGAGTCTCTCATCAGCGCTTCTTTGGCTCGACGGTTTAAAAAGCCTTGATGCGACCACCGCTTGTCTCTTAAATGCGTATCCGCTGTTGCACTTATGAGTTGAATTCAGAATATATAAACTGGGAAAATCCAGACATTTAAGTCAATACCGCCGATCGTTTAGGCTGCATGGGAGCCTTCTACAGAGAGACAATGAAGAACATTACGGAGTCTGCTAGAAAAACACCAATCATTCAAGAGGTCGATCTCTTTGTCGTCGGCGGGAGTTGTACAGGTGTCTTCGCGGCTGGGCTTAAGTGTTGCCATTGTTGAGAAGCACAACTGCTTCGGCGGCGTGGCGACGGCCGGCAACGTCAATGTCTGGCATAGCCTGCACGACACCATTGGTGAGCGCCAGGTCATCGGTGGGCTCACGCAGGAAGTACTCGACCGCCTCTCCGTGCGAGATGCTGTGCTTACATCGCCAAACCCTTCAGTTGTCTACCGACCGGATCAATACGGAAGAACTGAAGATCGAACTCGATGATCTCGTTCGTCGTTGGTCATGGTATTATCCCTTACCTTCACACGTTCTACGCTGCCCCCATTGTTGAACATGGCAAACTAACGGCGATTATCATCGAATACAAGAACGGCCGGGGAGCGATCCGTGGGCGGCAGTTCATCGATGCGACAGGTGATGCCGACCTTGCCCTTCACCTCCAACTGCCGTCCTTCGAGCCGGAAACGCTTCAGCCGCCCACCACGTGCGCCAAGATCCAGGGACTCAACTCGCTCGGAAACTTCAATTGGCAACAGGCCATTCGCGAACACGGAGTAGAGTTCGGTCTGGATCCGGATTGGGGATGGGGTGGACCCATTCCCCGCCTGCCAGATGTAGAACTGCGCGTCGATACGCATGTGTTCGACTGCGATACCTCTGGGAGTCAACTCTCCCGTGCCGAAATCGAGGGACGCTGCCAGGTGCGAGCGATCATGGACCTGATTCGGAAGTACGGCCCTGCCGATGCCAACATGACCTTGGTGGACCTGGCCGCTACCATCGGTGCCCGGGAAACAAAGCGTATCGTCGCTAGCTACCGACTGAGTGAGGAAGACGTACTCCACGGGCATTGGTTCGAGGACGCCATTGCGAATGGCTCATACCGCGTGAACATTCACCACGCCAATGGGCCGGGCATTACCTTCCGCTACCTCGACGGAGCGGAAGTGGTTATCCCTGAACGAGGAGTGGAGCCCGTCAAGAAACGCTGGCGTGACCCTGTTGACACGAATCCCACCTTCTACCAGATTCCACGGCGTTACCTGTTGCAGGATCGTATCCCCAATCTCGTTCTTGCAGGCCGTATGCTGGATGCCGACAAAACGGCCTTCAGCGCTGCACGCGTCATGGTCAACATGAACCAGACCGGAGAAGCTGCTGGTGTTGCCTGTGCCCTGGCAATCAACGAAGGCATTCCCATTCAGAGCGCAGATCCAGCGGCGATCCGTAAGGCCTTAGCTGAAGGAGGATCAATTATTGTATAGGAATCGCTGAACAAGCTGGATGCAGGCGGTGGCTGACAGCCGTGCGTGTATCCATGGCGTCCGGCTACCGGAATCCACTTGCGCCACAACATACATTCAGGAGAACAACATGACTTTCAAGGATAGCTTTGTCACTTACGAAGATTTCGGCGCGATCGGCGACGGTGTGACCGATGATCTACCGGCCGTCTGCGCAGCACATGAGTATGCCAACGGGCACGAGTTGCGCGTCAGGACGAAGCCCGACGCGACCTATCATCTCGGCCGTCGAGCACTTACCGCCATCATCGCCACCGACACCGACTGGAACACGTCGCGCTTTACTATTGACGACACACAAGTTGAGGACCATAAAACGCCGTTATTCGAAGTGCGCTCGCTGTTGGCACCTGAGGAATTGCAGATCGAGCGGCTCACACGAGACCAGAAGCAGGTGACTGCGCGACCCGAACGCGACTGTCACGTCCTGGTGGAGAACGACAACAAAAGTCGCTACATCCGGCGGGGTCTCAACCAGAATCAGGGCGCGCCTCAGCACGACTGCTTCATCCTGCGCCGGGACGGAGCGGTGGAGGGTGCCATCGACTGGAACTACGATAGCGTCACTCGCATCGAGGCTCGTCCGATTGACGAAAAGCCGCTTGTCTTGCGCGACGGTGTCTTCACCACCTTCGCCAACCGGATGAAGCAAGAGGTCGGCTACAACTACTGGTCTAGGAACATCGTGATTACCCGTTCGAACACGGAGGTTGCTGGCTTGACCCACTACGTCGTCGGGGAGACCGGCGTAGGGTACCCCTACGCCGGCTTCATCAGCGTTCGCCAATGCGCCAACATTACATTGCGCGACTGCTTCGCCACTGGGCACAAAATCTATTCGACCATCGGATCAGCGGGACAGCCGGTCAACATGGGTTCGTACGACTATAACGCAAACAATGTGGTGAATTTCCGCATGATCAACTGCCGGATGAACCACATCTGCGACCGCACGCGCTGGGGCGTGATCGGCTCGAACTTCTGCAAGAATATCCTGCTCGAGGACTGTACTCTCTCCAGGATGGATACACATATGGGGGTTAGCGGCACCTACACGATCCGTCGTTGCAATCTGGGTCATATGGGACTCAACGCCATCGGTCGAGGTCTGCTTACAGTCGAGGGTTCCACCTTATACGGCAACGCTCTGGTCAATTTCCGCAGCGACTATGGCAGTACCTGGGAGGGTGACCTGATCATCCGCAACTGTCGCTGGATTCCGGCCTGCGGGGATACGACCTGGCCACATATGATCGGAGTGTGGAATGACGGCAGGCACGATTTCGGCTACCCCTGCTTTATGCCACGGGAAATAAGCATTGACGGCTTATTCGTCGATGACAAGAATCATCCCGAAGGTTACCAGGGTATGTATCTCTTCACCGATCCGGACAACACCCACACCAGCAATGAAGCTATCACGCCAGCGGCGGAACAGTCTTTTCCGTACGCGAAGTGCCAGAAAGTGCAGGTTCGAGGACTGTCAACAGCCAGCGGGAAGAGACCGTTGGTCTCACCGAATGCTGAGATTCAGCAAAGTACAATCGTGGTTGAGGAGACATGATCATTACGCCCACAACGACAATGCGTCAAAGGCATAAAACAATGACGCTGAACCGTTTCGGGTGACACCTGATAGTATCCCGGACCTGCATTGTTAGACGTAAACAACGAACTGGAGAAAACCGTGGGAATATCATTCTTGAGTCAAGACTAGTTGGCATAGTATGAAAGCGGTAAGTTCTATCACAACAATGAGAAACAGGTATGTTTAACATTATCGAATTTCTGAGAAGAAATTTAGACCGTTGGTTCAACTGTTTTCCTTGGATCCGGATGCGGTCCAAATCAGTCAACTTTCGCCTCTCAACCGGAATCTCGCAGCTATACGCACTCGCATGGCCGAGTTCTGGATAACCTTCAACTGTATCATAAAATGAAGCTACAACTTAGCCAATGGTTGCTGCTAGAAGGTAGCACCCGGATTCGAAATATGGCCATATTCTTGACCGGTCTCTATTTAAGTGGTAAATCCCATCTGTCCAAGATCGTTCCTACTTGGCCGCTGTAGGGAAAATTACCCCGTCTAACCAACCGTTGTGGTGATTTTTGAACCATCCTAAGCCAGAGGCCGGAAGTTGGTAGGCACCGCTAGCGGAGGAGATTGTCAAACGGATACGGCTGCTGTTGCCCTGGTAATCGACAGCCGCAAAGTCGGTTTTAACCACCACCTGTTGTCGGTTGGGATGACTTTCAAAAAATGCACTCGGCCACTGGCTTGGTCGGTATACCAAGGTAGGAAAGGACAGGGCAGAGTAGAAGAACAATTGGTTTTCTTCAAGCAAGTGGCCAACATGATGCCGTCAGCAACTGAGATCTGGCTGGTTGGAGATACCGAATTCCAATCGGTGTGCCTGTTGGGCTGGTTTGGGCCTCGAAATTGGCCTTTCGCTATCCGTCAGCAGGGCAAAAATAAGGTCTGCTGGGCGGGGTAGCCCTGGCTTAAAATCAATGTTTTAGCCCTTGAGCTAGGCCAACAGCGGGTCATAGGTTGGTGGGCTTGGCAGAGAAGTATAACCGTAGTTGGTACTGGCTATTGCTGCATTGGGAAGTGGGTCAAGACCAGCCCTGGTATCTAGTTTCCGACCAGCCAGGCCAAGCCGATCTACTGAAAATCTATGGTCGGCGCATGTGGGTGGAAGAGATGTACAGCGATATGAGAGGGCACGGGTTTGACCTGGAAGTCAGCCAATTGAAGCCGGCAGACCATATTGGGCCTTTGTTTCTGGATTTCGGTATTGTTTTGTCTGGTTAATCACTCTGGGAAACTGGGTGGCTAAGCGCGGCTATCGCCATCTGGTGGACCAATTCGTTGCCTGTGGATCCCTGTTTCCTGAGCCGTGGCAATGACGGGTAAACGCCTGAAAAACCAGGGCCAAAGATTGGACCATTCTTGGCGGCTAAAATGCAGGGGGAATTTACCAGGTTTCCATTCGTAACGACAATAGCGGCAACGTTTCTTTTCTCTTCGGACAGAGTCAAGCTTTTGACAACCGCAACCTGAACACTTTAATTGCTTTTTCAGATGTGTAATTTACCAACATTGGTGGCTAAACTGCGACTTTCCCCTCCAAGAATTTGTTGGTTCATATATGTAGGTCGAGCGTGAAGATTACCACGAAGTCCAAAATGACAATAGTTCCCAAAGATCCAGATAGAGAACATCGAATCCACTATGAAGCGGTTGCTGATGCCTATAACGAAGAAGAACGGGCAATGGGATGGTATTACTATCTCCAAGATAGCCTTCTTTTCCCATTTAAAGCTAAGTGCATTTCAAGACGACAAATTTCCCCTCTATCAAGTGGGAGAAATCGTGGAAGTTCAAGGGATGGCTTTAGAAGATGAGTGTATGAGAGAAGTCTTTGTTGAAATAACCTGGTAAGGAGAAGAGTTAGCAGTACCGTTATCTCAATTGATTGATGTTGAAGAGACTAAAGAAGCTATTGGAGATTGGCATTATTGGACTGCTAGAGGATCAATATTGAAAGTTCCAGAAGCCCCTCAACCTTAAAGAGCAGAGCTTTCGCATCCTCGCAACTCTAAAGAAATAGTATAGGATTGAAGAGATGATTTCTAAATGCCGGAGTGGCAGGATTGAGTCGTGGCAACTATTTCTTACTGCTTTGCCCGGACAACCCTCGTCTAAATCTACCCGTAGAAAAAACTGGGAGTGAGTCAGGAAGTCTACCTACTCTCTGGCCAATGTCTGTCGCCTTCTGGGACCGACGGAAACCGCTGAAACTGGCACATCTAGAAACCGGGAGATATAGTCGAGGTAGCCCTTAGCTACTGATGGCAGATCGGCGTAATTTTGTACTTCGGTGGTCGGTTGTTGCCAACCTGGAAGAGTCTCGTAGATCGGTTGACACTCTTCCAAAACACTCAAGCTGCTGGGAAAAGCGTGCAGTTGCTCCCCATTTTTCCGGTAGCCAACACAGACCTGAATCTCTGTCAGGTGATCGAGAACATCAATCTTGGTCACGACCAGGCCAGTTAAGCCGTTAAGGCGGGAGGCATATCGGAGAGCAAACAGATCTTGCCACCCACAACGACGAGGTCTTTGGGTGGTAGCACCGAATTCAGCACCGATTTGCCGGATTTCTTCGTCGGTGTCAGGCGGCATTTCGGTTGGGAAGGGTCCACTACCAACCCGAGTAACATAGGCTTTGGCAATGCCGAGAATCTTATCGATTGCGCGAGGAGAAATACCCAGTCCTGTACAAACGCCTCCAGCAGTGGTATTCGAGGAGGTCACGTAAGGGTAAGTGCCAAAATCAATATCGAGTAGTGTACCTTGCGCACCTTCGAGTAAAAGTTGCTTGCCATCAGCAATGGCTTGATGAAGGAACTCAGAGGTTTCAATTACGTGAGGTCTTAATCGGTCGGCATAGGCACGATACGCCTCAAGTATATCGTCGACTCTTAGATCCTCGCCGATTTGGTCGAGAATGTGGCTTTTGGTATCGAAGTTGTATTCGAGCTTTTTGCGGAACAGATCAAATTCGAGCAGGTCTGCGACCCGGATGCCAGCCAAACGGTTCATCTTATCGGTATAGCAAGGCCCAATTCCACGTAAGGTTGTACCGATTTTATTGCTATCAACCATCTCCTGCCACTGTTCAGCCAAGCGATGATATGGGAGGATCAGATGGGCCCGCGAACTGACCAGCAGATTTTGCTGATCAACGTTAATACTTCGTTGCTGGAGCAGGTCTATTTCCTCGAACAACTCCTCTAAGGCGATGACGACGCCGTTGCCTATGACACACTGTGTACCTGAACGTAAAATCCCGGACGGGATCAGGTGAAGAACAAACGTCTCTTCACCAATGACAATCGTGTGGCCGGCATTCCCCCCACCTTGGTAACGAGCGACAATGTCGGCCTTTTCAGCCAACCAATCGGTGATCTTTCCTTTCCCCTCGTCACCCCACTGTGCACCGAGTACAACCGTTGTATTCGACATGAAATGTAATTAACGCTTGGAGAATTGGAATCGGCCCCGCGCCCCTTTTCGACCGTATTTCTTACGCTCGACCATTCGGGAATCGCGGGTTAAAAATCCAGCTTGCTTGAGCGGTGGTCTAAGCGATTCATCAACTTTGATCAGTGCACGGGACAAACCGTGCAAAATCGCCCCCGCCTGACCTGAAATCCCGCCCCCTTTGACGCTGACGATAACATCGTAATTACCACTTTGCTCGAGGTATTGGATAGGTTGCTTGGCAACCATCACCAAATCGAGGCGATCAAAATACTCATCAATCGCTTTCTTATTGACGATGAATTGTCCGGAACCATTGGATAAAACACGTACCCGAGCAACGGAGGTCTTCCGTCGTCCGGTTCCCCGAAACTGCTCTGACATACTTACTCCTGGTAGAGTTGGTTAATAGATTTTGCTGAGTTTTTAACGTTCCACTGGCCGTAAAGCCAGCTTTAGAGGCTTAAAATTTCGGGCTGTTGGGCCTGGTGTGGATGATCCGGTCCGGTGTAGATCTTCAGTCCGCGCAAGAGCTTTCGACCCAATCGATTCTTGGGCAACATCCCTTTGACAGCTTGACGCAAGACCACTTCTGGCTTCCGTTCCATCTGCTCATTATAAGTTCGGTATTTATCGCCCCCTGGATAGCCACTATGACGAAAATAGAACTTCTGTTCCGCTTTGTTACCTGTTACTTGAATATTTTCGGTATTGACAACAGCCACGCGAAAGCCACCATCGGCATGGGGGGTGAAAGTTGGATGATGCTTGCCTCTTAGTAGGTTAGCGATCTGCGTTGCCAGGCGGCCGAGTATTTTCCCATCGGCATCGACAAGATACCACTTGATTTCTCGCTGGCTTTCTTTCGGAAAGTAGGTCTTGGTCCCAAGCATATTTTTTCCTAATCTGGTAATGTTTTTTAGCCGAACAATAGCCCGAAATAGTACCATCGACCCTTTTTAGCTGTCAAGTGAAGTTTTTGGGCGAGTGCATAAGAAAAGTACGGATCTAAGGAATTTAAGCAGGAAAAAGCTAAAATTACATAGGATATTTAGGTAGATTAAGCCGCTACTTTTAGCAAGAACCAGTCAAAAAGAGCCACAAAAAGCATTGGACAAATGAAACAGGCCTCCAAATCGAATACGAGCAAACCAGCTCTAATCATTCGATTACAGGAGCATCATTTATGAGTTGA
>JASMLX010000400.1 GCA_030748495.1 Candidatus Poribacteria bacterium
GTAGCAGGGCCGGGGCTAAGATACTTCCAGTTCGAATATATGCCAGGCCATAGAACCAGCCGGCAATGGAAGCCAGGATCACATAGGCCCAGGGGATGGACCAGTCTATACCGAAAAGATGAACAAATATATAGGGAGGATCTGAATTATTGATATGGGCCAGGCCAAATATTATTGAAGAGATCAAGAGCACCGGCAGCTCCGACTGGCCCTTTTTTAAACGTCCTGCCAGGAGGTTATGGATCAATCCCCGGAATAAAATTTCTTCAGGCAGACCCGTGAAAAGAAAAATGCCCAACAAAATTACAGGGAATTGCCAAGCCGGCCGCAATTCAGCTGACTGGTGGATAAAAGAGGTGGAAAACCCAATGGGAATGGCAAAAAATGCGATAAATAATCCTAAATAAATACAGGCATATTTCCAATCGTCTAAATTGGGGCGCAAACGAAAACCGACACTGTCCAAACCGCGGAGGATAACAAAACTGTAAATAATACTGTTGAGTGCGATCAGTAAAAAAAATGAGATACCTTTTTCTGGCGGTATATCAGCCTGAGGAACAAGCCCCAATTCAATAAAAAACCAGACAATGAGTATGGCTGCCAAGTTTTGCCAGGTGAGGTATTCAGGAGTATGACGATCATGCCACAACAAGAGCGCCGGCAGGAACAGGTAGATCAGCGGTGAAATGAGATTCCCGGCGGTCATTTGTCCCA
>JASMLX010000401.1 GCA_030748495.1 Candidatus Poribacteria bacterium
TACTTTTCACCATCTAAAACTACATTAACCTTATTTTTTAGCCCCCTAGGATCTATATCTAGTTTTGCAGATAATCCATCAAAGAATTCATCACAGAATCCATTAATAGATCCAATCAATTGATCATGTCTCAAACGATATACTCGACTTTCCCATGCATTTTCGGAACGATTTAAAACCCTTTCAATTTCAATCATTGAGGTTCTGCTATTCCACGTCTGTAGTACGCAAAAATAATCATCCCTAGTCCATTTTTAGTAGGAAGCAAAAATCATATAAATTGAATTTATAAAGACAAAAGTAAATGAAGAGAAGAAAAAGGGTGCCAACAGGTTTGCTGATCCCCGCCTGATTACCCCGTACGGGATTAATGCCTGTAAACATATTCCATTCAAGCAAAGATTACGTACTATCTAGCAGTAATCCTTTTTGATCCTTCAGAATTAAGTTGTTTATCTGATATAAGCTCAAAAGATCTCATCTATAGTCTTTATCCTCCCTTAACCCAAGATAAAAGATAAATTGCCTTTACAAAATTTACCTGTTTGCTTTTGGGATAGGTAAGGTACTGGCGGGATTAGAGCAGTTGAATTTAAAAATGAATACTCTTTCCATTTCTCTGCCAAATTACATGTTGGTTCCTGCATATGCTGAATCTAACATGGACATGGCAGTAATACACAATGATCCTGTGAAAACCTAAACCACAGT
>JASMLX010000402.1:0-257 GCA_030748495.1 Candidatus Poribacteria bacterium
TCCACCTCCAAAGTCGGACTCTCTCCCTGACTGATGGTTTGAGCTGCCAGTTGAGTGGCAAAGGCCGGCGGTAGTGACAAGCTGGAGATATCGGCCGGGATGCGACGTTGGCCCAGGGCCCGCAGGTCCAACAACTCGTTGCTGACCGCGTTACCGTTGACATCTATCTGTGGGTTCTGAGCTCGATGGGTAGCCATCTTCTGCATCTGCTGCTGTGTCCGCTCGAAAGCCTCGGCCATGGTCTGATTGCCCCCGAT
>JASMLX010000402.1:267-708 GCA_030748495.1 Candidatus Poribacteria bacterium
TACGGTCAAAGAAGTAACGGGAGAAGGAGGAGGAGCGCATGATCATGGCCTGCTTATCCGCACTGGCACTGGTAATAATGGTCCGGTTGGGCGCTGATAGACGGCTGTTAATGAAGTTGCCGCTGTAACAGGCTTCAATAATCACGGTGACCGCGGTCTCGGCCGGTAGTAAATCCAGCCACAGGTCTAACTGCTCCGGCGTCAGATAATCATCCTCTATCCCCCGCCGTTGCACTAAAAACTTATCCTTTAGATTGTGCGACAGCAGATAGATATAGAGCGGCACGTTCTGATTCACCTCCGCCGCCGCCCAGCTAGTGATAGCGTATTCCAGCGTCTTCAGCGTGGTCTCGGCCTGGGCCCCCTCTGTTTGATTGGGGTCCGGTGACAGGAAGTAGATATCCTTCTGCGGACTGAAGTTGCGACGGACAAAGGTCTTAT
>JASMLX010000403.1 GCA_030748495.1 Candidatus Poribacteria bacterium
ATACACCGGCGAGGTCGTCCCCAATCTGAAGCCCGGGGCCGCACTTGCCTTCGCCCATGGGTTCAACATCCATTTCGGCTTTATCGAACCGACCGATAACATTGACGTCATTATGGTGGCGCCAAAAGGGCCGGGACACCTGGTGCGGTCAACCTATACCGACGGTGGTGGCGTACCATGCCTGATCGCGGTGGAGCGGGATGCGAGCGGCACTGCTCGGGACATAGCTTTGTCCTATGCTTCGGCTATCGGCGGCGGCAGAGCCGGCATCATTGAGACCACCTATAAAGAAGAAACCGAAACCGACCTCTTCGGTGAACAGACGGTGCTTTGTGGTGGCATGACTGCGTTGATCCGGGCGGGTTTCGAGACGCTAGTAGAAGCGGGTTATGCACCCGAGATGGCCTATTTTGAGTGCTTGCACGAAACCAAGTTGATCGTTGACCTTATTTATGAAGGCGGTATAGCGAATATGCGCTACTCGATCTCCAACACTGCGGAGTATGGCGACTTAACCCGCGGTCCACGGGTGGTGACAGCGACAGTAAAGGAGGAGATGAAAAAGATTCTCGATGAGATCCAGTCGGGCAAGTTTGCCCGGGAATGGATGGAAGAGAGTCGCGCGGGCAGTCAGCGATTCTATGAAATGCGCAACGCTGGCCGTGAACACCAAATCGAAGAGGTCGGCGCCAAGCTGCGGGGAA
>JASMLX010000404.1 GCA_030748495.1 Candidatus Poribacteria bacterium
TTGCCTGAACTTAAAGTGTAGCCGTTATGCCCTTGGGCCAGCTTGATGGCCGTTGACAGCTGTTTAGCTGTTACGCTGCCTTGCTTAGTCGTTGGCAATTTGGCCCAGACGGTTGATCGGTCACTCGCCGTGGCTTCAGCCATAGCTAGAGTTAGATCATCCGAATTGAAGCTGAGTGTTAAACTCAGGTTGTTCAGCGGAGCAATCCCAAATTGATCGATTACCCCTTGCGCATTGCCTGAACCCAGCCTAAAACCGTTACCTTTCGCCAGGTTAATGGCCGCTGACAAGACCTCGGTCGTTAAATCACTGCTGACACCAACATTGGCTAAAGCGGTAATGATATCCGCCATTTGTCTGGTGCTGGCATTCAATGAAGCCTTCGTCAACTGACTGGCTGTTGGCGGTGTCAAAATACCGGACGTCAGCCCTGAC
Organism: Candidatus Poribacteria bacterium; assembly: GCA_030748495.1. Classification (GTDB taxonomy): domain Bacteria; phylum Poribacteria; class WGA-4E; order WGA-4E; family UBA9662. The sequence continues at coordinate 436 of JASMLX010000404.1, forward strand.
AAGGGGGAGATCTTTAACTGGTTCAGCACGGCAGAAGCCCTGATGCCGTTAGCAAAAGCGGCCACTGTTAGCTGCTTGGTTGACCCGTTTGAGATATTGCCCGCTGTATCGACCACATGTAACCGATAATGCCCTTCCACCGACGGGGCAACTATGGTGGTTGTACCACCCGCGGCCGTGGTCATTTGATCTCCAGCTGATAGTGGTGTAGCTGATAAATCAACCATCTCCCTGACCAGCCAGACAGCGCCCTGGTCTGAGGCGG
>JASMLX010000405.1 GCA_030748495.1 Candidatus Poribacteria bacterium
GCATTCCCCGCCATATCATACAAGCCGTACCCATTGGCTGGATAACTCCCTACTGCTGTCGGTTTTCCTACATTGCTCCCATAGTTAGCCCGACTCGAACTCGGCTCTTGATCCCCCCAGGGATACTCTTTACCTTTCAATCCTCCCCGAGCTGCATACTCCCATTCTGCTTCGGAAGGTAGTCTTTTGCCTGCCCATTTAGCATAAGCTGTCGCATCGTGCCAACTAACTCCGACCACTGGTTGATTGGGCTGGTTATATTTTGAGTTGTCCCAGTATTTTGGTTCCCTATGTCCGGTGGCTTGCACAAACTTACGATATTGAGCGTTGGTTACCTCATACTTATCCATATAGAAAGCTGATGTCAACGGTCCGTCCGGTATCCGCACCATCTGGGAATCGTCTTTCTCCCATTCTATCACTCCCTGATTATTTGCCGGTGGTAAAGGTGTCTCTTCTCCAGAAGAAGCTGCTTCGCCGTCGGTAAAGTCCCCTCCTTCGGAAGGAACAGAGGTAAAATTGGATCCTGACACACATCGAAATCCGCTGTAGCTGTCCCCAGCATCCGGAGAGTTGTAGCTGCGGAATGACACCCGCAGGCTGTAAGAATTGCTGCCCCAATACCCACCTCGCAACACTCGATATATTCGACGATTGTCAAACCAGTCTTGACACCATTCGAAGACATTACCCGCCATA
>JASMLX010000406.1 GCA_030748495.1 Candidatus Poribacteria bacterium
TTGTCTCTGTTCCACAAAATGGCGGGATTGGCCATAGCTTGAGTTAGAGGAATACCGACCAGGAGTAGAATCAGTATTGAGGTTAGACATGTAGTGAAAAATTTGTTGGCTGTCATTTTGCCCTGTTTGGTAGTAAAACTGTTTTTCATCTTCGTCTCCTATTTCAATACCGTCATCTTTTTGATAGAGACGCTGTCATTGGTTTTCAAATGGTAGAAGTAGACGCCACTGGACACTGGTTCACCCCACCGGTTGCGGCCGTCCCAGTAAGCGGCCTCCTGACGGCTGTGGTGTGGCCCGGCTACACGATAACCGACATCCAACTCCCTGACCATCTTACCGGTGGTATCGTAAATGGAGATCACTACCGGGCTGGCCGATTTTAGCTGGAACGGAATCCAGGTCTCCGGATTAAAGGGGTTGGGATAGTTCTGATCCAGTTGGCTCTGCTCCACCGGTAGATGCACCGTCAAATCGTATGTCCGATCGGCCAGAGTGTAGGTCTCTCCACTGTCGGCAACCAGAATCAGGTTTTTGACCTGCAGTTGTGTCTGCCCCACCGTTTTGGCTAACAACTGGAGTCGGCCCAAAGTGCCGGACTGTTGATCGACCGGTTGGTGCCCCAAACGGGTGGCGGTGACGTTGGCGCTGGCCAGTTGGCTACCGTCGTCGGCCGTCTTATGGCTGACG
>JASMLX010000407.1 GCA_030748495.1 Candidatus Poribacteria bacterium
TATCTCTGAAGGGATTGAACCGGTAAGTTGATTATATGAAAAATCCAAAAGATATAGATCTGTCAAATTACCTATCTCCGATGGAATTGAACCTGTGAATTGATTATAACCAAAACTCAAAGCAGTCAAATTTGTCAGATTACCAATCTCTGGAGGAATTACCCCTGTGAGTTGATTATCTGATAAATACAAATCTCTAAGATTTGGTAGGTTCCAAATCTCTGATGGAATTTCTCCTGTGAGTTGATTATTGTATAAACTCAAATCAGTTAAATTTGTAAGGTTAAAAATCTCCGGAGGGATTTCTCCTGTGAGTAGATTAGATCCTAAATTTATATAAGTTAAATTCGTCAGGTTTCCTATCTCCACTGGTATCTCTCCGGTAAGTTGATTATCAGATAACCACAAATAAGTTAAATTCGTCAGTTGTCCAATCTCAGGTGGTATCTCGCCTGTGAGTTGATTCCAAGATAAATCCAAAGAAATTAAATTCGTCAAGTTTCCTATTTCAGGTGGTATCTCTCCTGTGAGTTGATTAGAATGTAAATTCAAATAAGTTAAACTGGTCAGTTGTCCAATCTCTGGTGGTATCTCTCCTGTGAATTGATTTCTATCTAATGATAATACAGTTAAATAAGTCAGATTTCCAATCTCAGAGGGTATCTCACCTGTGAGTCCACTATCTGAT
>JASMLX010000409.1 GCA_030748495.1 Candidatus Poribacteria bacterium
TCCACCCCAGGGAGGAGCATTCACCGTCTGGCCGGGCACGCATAAGATCATTTACGACCTAATGATTAGAACTGAAGGTCTAGCCCGAAACCAAGCTTACAAGCAGCAGATCATTGACTTCAACAGCCATCACCATGTCGAAGGCTGGGGCTAGGCAGGAGACGTTCTCCTCTGGCACCGTCTTTTGGCGCATACGGCTGGTTGGAACCGTTCTGAAACATTACAGTTGAGAGAAGCAGTGCTCTGCGATTATGCGCCGCGGGAAGCCGAGGAGGCGAAGACATCCTACCAAGACATGTGGGAAGACTGGTCAGATGAAGTGCGGGCGGCAAGCGGTTGAACCCAGAAAAGAGGAGCCAGTCTTTCGGCCCAGCTTAAGATAGGTGAGAGATGACCAACCTGGTTAGGGCAAAATCGTGGGTTTAGCTGAATCCAGCCAACCAAGGGCAGGATAGCCAGTTATAATTAGGGCTGTTATAACTTGATTGCTAGTAAAAGGTCTGAGCTTGAGTCAGTACTAGATTAAGCTATTCGGGCTGAGTCGAGTAATTAAGTGCCCCTTTTATGGCCCCAAATATCGACTTGCAGTCGAGGCGAATAGCGGTAACCGTGCTGCTTACAGATTTCCACCATCCAATTTTGTTTGTCTTGAATCTGATGGCTGGTGATCCCTGGTGGCA
>JASMLX010000040.1 GCA_030748495.1 Candidatus Poribacteria bacterium
TGGGAGACGAGAATATTCTTTGACGTTGATTGCGGCCTCCAGAAGTGGAGTGTTGTAATTTCCTTCTTCTGGCCGCTCCAGCTGTTAAAAAGCCAAAGCGGTTCCAGGAGCGGCAACGATTTTTGGGCCGCAATGTCAACTATTTTTTATAAATTGTTTCTTCTATTTGTTTGGTGAGACTCTAAACTCTAGTTTTGAAATAGCTTCTAAGAAATGAAAACCTATACGGATTTATCACAGGCATTAAACGAACCGGACAAAGTTCAAGTTCTGGATTTAAGTAATCAAGGATTAACTGAAATTCCTGTTGAGATTTGTCAACTGACCAATCTGACTCAACTCCACTTGAGTGGTAACAATCTAAATACATTACCATCCGAAATCGGACAACTGTGAAGTAGTATAGCGAAAGTAGGCACCTTGTGAAGTTTGCTCTAACAGTAGACTTATGGAAGTGGACAATGAGGAATGAAAGAAAGACTCAAAACAGTTCCAGATAGACGCCGTCAAACTGGTAACCGAACCAGCTACAAGATCTCAGAGAGAGCAAGGAGCGTGGGAATCCATCAAGGAATTCGGAGCCGATAGAAAAAGCAACTTACCGCTGAAAACAGACTTGCTTTTCTAGGGAATGGAAAGATGAGTCCTGAGAAAGAAGAGCTCATCCGGCACCGCCAGGAAAACAAACCGATGGAGATGGAGACAGAAATCCTGAAAAGGTGGCTGCCTTCTTGGCCAAGGAGTCGATATCAGACACAACTTCATCCGGCCGCATCAGAAGGCTGACCCCAGAACCCGGTGGTGTAGTCATGAGATCAGCCAGCGCGGATACCACAGATCCATCAGAGTTGAAAGCACGAAAACAATATTGCCGGATTTTCATTTGATTGCCAAGGTCAAACCGATCCATCAACAATCCAAACGCAAAGACGGTGTTAGAAGGATGTCGGCCCAGTTTCGAACTGAAGGTTACAATGTTGGTAGATACAAAGCCTGGAATCTCATGAGAAAAGCAAGTGTCAGCGATACCGACCAACAGAAATTCAAGCGGGCCACTGACCGCAACCACAATCGGCCGCTGGCCAAGAAGCTATTGAACCGCCAATTCAATGTTGATCAACCAAATACGGCCTGGTGTGCTGATATTTCATATTGATGGACTAACGAAGGCGGGTTGTACCTGGCCGTTGTCATCAACCTGTATTCTGGCCAAGCCTTGGATGGCCGATCAACAAACAGATGAGAGTATCCTTGGCCAAAGAGGCTCTGGCAATGGCTTATTATCGACGTCGAGTTGGTAAAGGACTTCTCCATCATTCGGATTGTGGTGGTCAAGATGCAGGCCACGAATCTTAGGATCAGCTCAAACAATCTGGGATGACATGGAGCATGAGCCGAAAAGGCAACGGTTGGGATAACTCAGTTGTTGAGAGTTACTTTCATCCGCTGAAGACTGAATGCACTCATCAAAAGGGCTATTTGATCGGAGAAGAAGCCCAGGTAAATGTCATCGACTAGATTGAGATGTTCGATAACAGCCATCGGCTTCATTCCACTTTGGGACCTGTGATCCCCAATGATTTCGAAAATGAAATTAGGAAAAATGCAGCTTAGCTTCGTGTCCATTTTTACTTGACCACACCACCTTTGCTTAATCGAGGATTGAGAACTAAAAATCCAGTTCAACCGCTCATCGATAGATGTAGTCCAGCATTAAACGACCGACAATTTCGAGGCTTTTAGGACTACATTTATCAATAGTATCCTCCACTGTATGCCAGTATGGGTAGTCAAAGTCAATTAGGTCGATTGTCGGTAAGCCGGCACGGATCAGAGGAACATGATCATCCATAATTGCTCTACCTAATTCAATTGGGAAAAACTCGGCCAAGCCAAGGTCGGCGGCCCTATCCCAGAGTGTCTGCATTAAATCAGGCGAAGTTTGCCAAGAGTACCGTTCCTTCGGAATCCGAAGATCTTTGTCGCCAACCATATCGAGTAAAATACCAAAATCGGCCTCCCAACCTTCTCGGTGACGGGCGAAATAGGTTGACCCTAAAAACATGTTGTCAACCTCCCGACCGTAATCTTCGCCGTCAAAGAGGGCTATGATGACTTCGTTCGGTGGGGGATAACGGCTCAGGTTGTGCGCAAGTTCCAACAAAACAGCTACACCAGACCCGCCGTCATTTGCTCCCAGAATTGGGGTTCCTCGATTTTTAGGATTGGGATCCTGATCGGCAAAAGGGCGTGTGTCCCAATGAGCACAAAGAAGCATTGATGCCCCTTTACCACCTCTAAATCTGGCTAAGATATTGGTCATCTCTATGCCTTTCGTGGTAAAGGCCTGAAGTTTAACTTCATCGGCTAGATTTCTGAGTTCTACGGTTAGGTAATCGCGTGTTTTTTTATGTGCATCTGATCCCGGGTAACGTGGGCCGAAATCACACTGCTGTTGCAAATAGAAAAAAGCGCGCTCCGCATTAAAATTCGGAACAGGTTCCTCGCTGACTTGACATGTAAAACGAGGATCTGAAACACCAAGTAAACATAAGGTCAGGATAAATATGAAGACAGGTAGCAAGTGTACACGCCTATACACCTGCTTCAGAAGAATGAAACTAGGTCGGAGAGTCACGATTACGTTACTAACATAAACCAAGGGAGAACTATGGTCCAAACGGACGTCGACCTTCTAATGCTTTTGCAATGGTCAACTCGTCAATATAGTCTAGGTCGCCACCAACCGGAATTCCGTGTGCAATTTGCGAAACGGAGACAGTGAACTTTTGGGTCAATTGCCGGGTTAAGTAGAGGGCTGTTGCCTGACCTTCAGTGGTACTACTAATAGCAATAATCACCTCTTTTATGTGATCTTTCTCGACCCGCTCAAAAAGCCCCGACATTCGTAGTTCCTGTGGGCCAACCCCATTAAGTGGGGATAATACACCCATCAAGGTATGATAAAGTCCATTGTACTGATTGGTCCGTTCTATAGCTAATAGATCATCGGGATCTTTAACTACGCAGATCAGTTGCCGGTCTCGTCTAGGATCAGTACAGATTCGGCAGGGATCAGTGTCGGTAATATTGCCACACCGTGTACAATAGTCAAGTGCAGACTTAACATCCTCGATAGACTGTGCGATTCCTTTAGCATCCATCACGGACATCTTCAAAAAGTAGAAGGCTAAGCGCTGGGCTGTTTTTGGGCCAACAGTTGGCAGTTTTTGTAATTCGCCAATCAGGCGTGCCATTGCTTCTGGATAGTAGTTCATTGACCAGACTTACATCATTCCTGGAATCTTGACCCCACCTGTCAATTTGCCCATCTCTTCGCTCATCAGTTCTTGTGATTTGTTGTGTGCCTCACTGACCGCTGCCACAATCAGATCTTCTAACATTTCGATATCATCTGGATCTACAACTTCCGGAGAGAGTTTAATCGATACCAATTCACCACTCCCGTTAGCAACTGCAGCAACCATGCCGCCGCCAACGGAGGCTTCAACCGTGCGATTGGTCATCTCCTCTTGCATCTCGACCATTCGCTTCTGCATCTTCTGTGCTTGCTTCATCAAATTATTCATATTCATTTTCAATTACCTCTATTCTACAAAGAACTTAAATATAGCTTACCCATACTCTCGGAAATAATCGATCTACTTAGGTTCAATTTTCAGAATCTTAGCGTCAAACATATTCAATACAGGAGACAGAGTCTTATCCTGAAGTACTTCTCGTTGAAGCATTAAAGGTGTTTTTTCCTGTTTTTGGCGACTACGCGGAGTTTCAGTTGTGGCTGACACTTCGGCAGAATCTAAACCGCTATCGGTTGAAATCCGTGGAGCGGTCTCCTCTTCGTCTTCCGCGGAAGCACTGGCTGGTGAGGCCTGGCGCACGTTTCTATCAGAGGCCGAGGTTATATTGGTCGGAGAACCGTTCTGCTGACGCACGAAATTGAGTTGTACCGGTTGATTAATCCTCTGCTTTAGGAGTCTGGCAACCAACTCTTTGTCGCCATCTGCCAATAGTATTACCGGGCGGGTCAGTGCGACCTGGAAGTAGAGGCCGAGTTCATCACCATTATCGGCCGGTGCTGAGCCTACCGGATCGATTTGGATGAAATCAGCGTTCTTTAGCAGTTCGTAGGCAGGCCGTTTATGAGTTTGCAAATCAACCAGCATTTGTCGCCATATCGAATCAAACGCTACTACCTCGGAAACTGAATGACTGTTTCTAGCAATGCTATCTGAAGTGTCTTCCTGATTAGTCGATACAGTTTTGGCTTCAAATTGGTTTTCATCGGTTGACGACCGATCGCTATCGGTTCCAACTGCATTTCCGCTGAGCTTACCTTTTTCCCGGTCAGGGGATGAGTCTTGGACATCACTCTGATTCAGTAGTACAACGGTTTCATCTTCCGTGCGTATGTGCGCCGAACTGGGCAAGTCGGAGAGAATACTACCATCGGTAGTAACGGGCGGTTGCATCGGTTTTGCCCCTTCACCGCTCAAAGCTTCGTTATTAATCGGATTGGTTGGCAGACAAATCGGCCCTCTCTGATCAATCTTCTTTTCCAACTCTTTTAGCTCTTTTAGCAGATCGGTGATTTCGGCTAGGCTTCGGATACTCTGAGTGGTAGCACAAGTTTCGACTAAGGCTGATTCGAGAAGCAGTTGTGCGTAGCCGTTTTTCTTAATTTCGCTATGGGTCTGTATCAAGATCCGCAAGATGCGAGATAAGCGTTGGGCGGAGACTTGGCCTACCTGCGCTAGCATCCGTTCAACTTCTGTCGGCGAGGCTTGGATCAGACTGGCTAGTTTACTGTCAATAGCCACTCGACGCAAATCGCTGAAATAGGAAATCAGTTGTTGTAAACACTGGATTAAATCAGTACCGACTCGTGAAAGGTCAGCTAAGGTTTGGATGGCATCTGCTACATTCCCGGCTAAAATCAATTCTGAAAGATCTTCGATTAGTTGAGTAGATCCAAGTCCCAATATCTGGTTGATTTCTGCTACTGGTAATTGTTTGCCAATTGAGGCGGTCAGCCGTTCCAAGATATTGGTTGCATCTCGCAGACACCCTTCCGATTGATGGCTAATTAAAGCTAAGCCGTCATCGGTTACATCAATCTCTTCAGTCTGACAAATTTGTCGCAAGCGATCTACTACTAGATCTTGATCCATGAACCGAAAATCAAATCCTTGGCAGCGAGAAACAATAGCCAGTGGTACTTTGTGGTGTTCGGTAGTGGCTAGAACGAAGATAACATGAGTTGGCGGCTCCTCTAATGTTTTTAATAGTGCGTTAAAGGCCTCTGGGGTTAGCATGTGCGCTTCGTCGATAATGTAGATCTTGAATCGACAGGTTGCAGGAGCCAGTTGCGTATTCTCTCTCAGTTCTCTAATTGGATCAATTCCTCTATTGGAGGCAGCATCCATTTCGATGACGTCAAAAGATCTACCCGCAGAGACCTCTTGGCAGTTGCTACATTGATTACAGGGCTCAGGATTGGCAAGTGGGTCGTGTCCGGTACAGTTGACGGCTTTGGCGAGAATGCGGGCAGCAGTGGTTTTACCAGTTCCTCTTGGTCCCCAGAAAAGGTAGGCGTGACCTACCCGGCCAGTGCGAATCTGGTTTTGCAAAGTAGTAATGATATGAGCTTGACCAACAACATCGGCAAAAGTTTGAGGACGCCACTTTCGCGCCAGCACTTCATAAGACATAACGGTTGTTCTTCGTGAAGGCCTTCACTGAAGTGAAGGGGATATTATTGGTTTTGGAGGGGTATTTGTTCTTCGTTAAGATCTTAAATCAAACAGAAATCCTGGTTATGCACCCAGAGGTTGACAAGCAGATCCAAGCGTTAAGGTAATCGTTAGCTCAAGCTAGGCTACCCTGTGTCACACTGTCAAATTACCTGCCGCTGCTTCTTTCCAGATCTGACGGAGTTCAGTAACATCCAGTTGCCCAGGACCCAACTCTCAACACCACGTGCTACAGTCAGTCCAAGAAAAAGCTTGCCGCACAATGGGAATTCAGCCCTGCTATAGCGGATTGCAGGTATAGGACACCGCTACCTCCCCGCTTAGCATAACCAAGTCGGTCAAAATGGCGGAGAGTGTGGGATTCGAACCCACGGTACGGTCACCCGCACACATGATTTCCAATCATGCCAGTTCAACCACTCCTGCAACTCTCCCGTTTTGAATGGAGTAAACGGGACTCGAACCCGTGACCTCAACCATGCGAAGGTTGCGCTCTCCCAACTGAGCTATTACCCCTTAAGAATCAGCCCTCAGCTACTCCTGTAACTCTTTACTCTTCTGCTGATATCGATGGCGGAGAGTGTGGGATTCGAACCCACGGTACGGTCGCCCGCACAACAGTTTTCGAGACTGCCCAGTTCAACCACTCCTGCAACTCTCCACTCTATTTTCTCGACGTTGTCGAAAGAAAGACTGCAACAACTCCCGACTCTCTTGCCACATGACCCCAGATCTAATTTCAGCCTGATGGTTCAGCCGCTGATCACTGAGCAGATTAAAGAGAGTGTCAACCGCTCCAGACTTTGGATCTTTGGTGGCGTAGATAAGTCGTGGGATGCGTGCCAGTAAAATCGCACCTGCGCACATCGAACACGGTTCTAACGTGACGTAAAGAGCTGTATCCGTTAGACGCCAATCTCCAGTTTGCCGGGCTGCGGATTGGATGGCCAAGATTTCGGCGTGTGCGATCGGGTTTCCGTCTGTTTGGCGGAGATTGTGTGCCGCTGCGATCAAACGATTATTTTGTACAACGACGGCCCCAACGGGAACTTCCCCCATTTGAGCGGCTCGTTCGGCCAACTCCAGTGCCTGAGTCATCCAATAGGTGTCCGTAAACATAAAAAGCGCCGGAAGGGATTCGAACCCCCGACCTTCTGATCCGTAGTCAGATGCTCTAATCCACTGAGCTACCGGCGCAAATCCAAGTGTTGGCACCTAAGAGAAAACGGAGAGTGTGGGATTCGAACCCACGGTAGCTTTCGCTACAACTGCTTAGCAGGCAGCCCGGATAGACCACTCTCGCAACTCTCCACACTAGCATCGGTGAGGGTGGGATTCGAACCCACGGTAGCTTTCGCTACAACGGTTTTCAAGACCGCCACGTTCGACCACTCCGCCACCTCACCAAACAGCGCATACTACCGTTGGAATTCTAGCAGACCTCTGTTTTGAATGTCAATACCAAATTTAGTTTAACACGATAAGAATAACTCCATTCAATCACCAATAAAATTCCACTGTAGTTTAAACCTTAAACTACCTAGCAGGCATGCCATTTTGGGAAGCTAGGTGAGCAAATCGATACTCCGAACTACCCGGATGACGATCTGACGACGGCAGCCGGGTAGTTCGCACACCTCGCAAAGCGGCAAGTAAGACGAAGTTTGAGATGGAACACACCCTTTTATCCATTTCAGGGATAATCAGACCAATTAACTGACCGAAACGGTTGGAAATAACTCAGCTAAAGATCTCTGTATTACTTGATCAAGCCTTGCTTCAACAAATCGACTTTCAGACAATTTTGATCGAACAGATCAATTTAAGGTGGAATCGAAACCAGGTGGATCACCAGTCGAACCTTACTGTTCCTACCTGATTAATTACCAAGTCTCACCACCATGGAACTTACCAAACCATATTGAACAGATGATATAATATCCGTTTTTTTCTTTGGCCATAAAGACCGTAATACTACGCCAAACCTAGGCTGATGACAGTACAATAGCTCGATAAATCGAATATTGGAATACGGTACGCGACCTGTTTTGGGTTGATTTTGATCCAACCAAGATTTTTCCGCTGACGATATCCGGACGCAGTAGAGGCTATTATTCACCGGGGTGATCCGGATTGATTCACCACCTCCTTTTAAGCGCTACCGAGACAGTTGTTCCTTCGACTAACATGACAATGTACCAAAAGACAAATAAATTTAAAGCCATTCAAACCGAGGAGATCGGTAAAGGTTTCATTAGTAAGGTCGTAGAACGGGAGTTTGATGGATTACCTGAAGGCGATCTCCTCATCAAAGTCAATTACTCTTCGTTAAACTACAAAGATGCACTATCCGCTACAGGAAATCTTGGTGTTACTAAGAAGTTCCCACATACTCCGGGAATCGATGCCGTCGGAATCGTAGAAAGTTCAAACCGTTCAGATTTTAAGGCGGGTACAAATGTTATCGTGACAGGATACGACCTGGGGATGAATACATCGGGTGGATTTTCGGAGTACATAAAAATTCCGGCTGAGTGGGCAATTAAATTGCCTGATGGGCTAACATACAGAGACTCAATGATTCTCGGAACAGCTGGATTAACGGCAGGATTGTGCGTTCAGGCTCTAGAAAAGGCTTCAAATATTGAAGGTAAAAAAGCTGTGGTAACCGGTGCTACAGGGGGAGTTGGATGCATTGCCGTACAACTTTTAGCGCAACTCGGTGCCGAAGTTACTGCGATTACGGGGAAAGATGGGACTCTGGGTTTCCTGACAGGTTTGGGGGCTGCAGAGGTGCTACCGAGAGATCAATTTAAAGAATCGACCCGGCGACGGCAACCTTTGAGCAAAGGTCTGTGGGATCTTGCCGTCGATGTTGCAGGTGGTGACCTGTTAACGTCGATACTTGCAAGTATGAAGTACAGTGGTGTTGTTACCTGCTGTGGTTTGGTAGGAGGTACGGCGTTTGAGACTTCAATTTTCCCGTTTATTTTAAGAGGAATCAGCCTTATTGGTATAGATTCAGTTGAGATCTCTCTTGATAAAAAAGTAGAAATCTGGAACCGATTTTCTACTGATTGGAAGTTAGACAATTTGGAAGGTGTCTGTAGAGAGGTCGATCTAGTGGAAATGCTAGCTGAGATAGATTCGATTCTCGAAGGTGGCCAAATCGGTCGAGTAATATTAAAGCCTTAGCGCTTGTCTTCGATTCAGCGGACACAATTGCTGATGATACTCGACTAGAAGTTAGTATCAACTTAGAATAAAGCAACAGACTGTCATTAGGAAAGTGGTCTTAGTGGATTTTCTCCGATGGCCAATTCTGGTCATCTTCATTTTTTGTTTGTCAACCTTGGGAGTAAAGAAAGTGGAAGGTAAGCAGATCTATGTTGCCATTGACGGCACCGATGACGCGAGAGGTACTTTAGAACAGCCTTTTGCCTCTCTACATAGAGCGATCACCGAAATTAGGCAGATCCATCAATCACAACCGAAAACCGGTGTAACCATTATCATCGGTAACGGCATTTATCCTATTCGTCAGCCGCTGACACTGGCGGCGGAGGTGAGCGGAACACCCAATTCGGTTTGTGGCCCAATCACCGGGTGAAGTGCGTCTGATCGGTGGTGAGATCGTTACCAATTTTGACCTGGTAACCGATCCACAGGTTCTGGACCGATTGGATCCTACCGTTCACGGTAAGGTGGTACAGGCCGACCTAGCGGCACTCGGCATTACCGATTTCGGTTCGGTAAACGAGGGGGGGCTCGAACTCTTTTTCAACCAGCAACCGATGCCGATCTCACGTTGGCCTAACGAAGGGTTTGTTAAGATCGCCGATCTGGTTGGCGGTGACCCGGTCGATGTCCGTGGTACCAAAGGTGACAGGATCGGAAAGTTTTACTACCACGGAGATCGCCCCCGGCGGTGGCAACAGGAAAAAGAGGCTTGGCTACATGGCTACTGGTTCTGGGATTGGTCAGACCAGCGGCACGCCGTTGAGTCGATCGACATCAACAACCGTATCATTTCTGTCCGGGGCCACCCTATCACGGCTACGGCTATCGTCAAGGGCAGTGGTTTTACGCCTTCAACCTGCTGTCAGAGATCGATCGACCCGGTGAGTGGTACCTGGATCGTCAAAGCGGTATATTATATTTTTACCCGTCTTTGGAGAAAGGTACGGCGATTGTTTCGGTAACGTCAAACGCCGCCAGCCTAGAAAATGTTAAACATATCAGTTTTGAAAATTTGACGGTTGAAGCCTTCCGGGCGGATGCGATCAGGTTACAAAACTGTTCGCATAATAGAATTGTCGGTTGTACCATCCGGAACGTAGGCAGTTGGGCTGTCCAGGTCAAAGGCGGAATCGACAACTGGGTGATCGGTTGCGAGATCACGCAAACCGGAAGCGGTGGGATCAACCTGAACGGTGGCGATCGACCGAAACTGGAATCTGCTGGTCATCTGGCCGATAACAACCACATTCATCACTATAGTCGATGGAAGCGGATGTATCAGCCTGCTATATCGATTAACGGTGTTGGCAATCGGGTCACACACAACCTGATCCATCACGCACCACATATGGCCATCGGATTTAGCGGCAACGAACACTTGATCGAATTCAATGAGATTTATCACGTCTGTCAAGAGTCGAACGACGCCGGCGCCATCTATACTGGTCGTGATTGGACCATGCGCGGCACTATTATCCGGCATAATTTTCTCCATCATATCAACGGCTTCGAAGGCCGCGGTTGCGTCGGTGTTTACCTGGACGATATGTTTTGTGGCACACTGATTTTCGGCAATCTCTTTTATAAAGTGACGCGTGCTGCTTTTATCGGTGGTGGCCGGGACTGTACAGTTGAGAACAACATTTTTGTCGATTGTGAGCCAGCCTTGCACATTGACGCACGAGCCACTGGCTGGGCCAATTATCACGTCGATACGACCATGAAAGACCGGCTTTTTGCTATACCATTTCAGGAATCCCGATGGGCCGACCACTATCCTCAACTGCTGACGCTCTGGCAGGACGACCCTGCTGCTCCCAAGGGAAATGTAGTAGCACGTAACATTTCGCAAGGCGGTAGGTGGGATGGGGTTAGAGATGAAGCACGGCCTTTCATCCATTTCGAAGACAATCTGATTGATCAACTGACCGAAACAGTTGGTGGTGATGCCCAACGGATTTTCGTATTTCTGATCAATTACTGCTTCAGAAGATTAATTTCCGGTCAATTCCGACCGAACCGATCGGTTTAAGGCAGGATTGAAACCAGGTGGATCACCGGCCGGTCTTTAACAGTCCCATCCGATTGATCGTTAAATCACACCACTATGGAACTCGCTGAACCCTATTGTAAGCCGATGATATCATATCTGTTGATCTTTCTACTTTTCTGTCCGGTTGTTAGTTGCTATAACGCTTAATCACTCCGCTTTACGGCCTGGCTTGTTCCTCAACACTGATTATTCTTCCCTTAGCTTGATTGCCGGAGATGCGCCGCTTGCAACAGCGAAAACCCTCAACGGTTTCATCCGGAAGTCGGTTCTTTCACCCCAGCAACTTAATCAGATATACCAATTTAACGAATAAAATCTGCTCCTTGCCTTTTTTCTTTTGATTGTAATTATAGACAATGAAAAAGTTACTTTCGGGTTGGTATTCGTAAGCAAAGAGGGCAAAGAAACGGCTCTCGTTTTGAAGCGTCTGTTCTAAACTGGAACGCAGATACATTCGCTGGGCAAATTGGTAATTGGCAACTAATCGACGAGTATTATCGACTAATTGGCTGTCTTCGACTAACCGCTGTTGACGAAATTCAAAATTAAGCTTAGAGGTGGGACGAAGAAAGACTTCTGGCCCCAAGAAAAAGCTCTCTTTATCGTTGCGGATCCCAATCGAGTTGCGAACACGAATCGAAATCCATTTGGGTGGAATCCAACCTAAAAAGAGGTCAAGGGTCCGGTCGGTAAAAGCTTGGCCATCGTCATCTAAACGGTAATACCACTCTGGGCTGAAAAATAGGAAAAAATCACTAAAACCGATAATATTCTGCAACCGAAACCGGTGATTGGCCAGTTTGCCACGATGATTGTAAAGCCGTTCGTATTGAGTTTCGTGGTTCAGGAAGTTAATGGTTGCCTTTCGCCGTTTTTCAACCTTCCCTAACAGGTTTACCCCACGACGATCGATGCGCGGGACAAACCCGGTTTCAGGTGCGAAATGTTGCCCAATATCAAAATAGCGAGCTTTAAAAGAGCTATGCCATGAAAAGAGACTGGCCTCTCGGGAGAGTTCTGCGAAAATCGCTTGATCTCGGTTAATGCCTTTTTCAATCCATTCCTCGGTTGTTTTCCACTCGCTGGCATAAGCCAAGTTTAACTCCAGATTCTGTGGTAAGACGAAGCGGGCATCAACGCCAGAACTGCGGTCGTAGTACTCGTTCAAGCTTGTGGTAGCTTGATCTTTGGTAGTACCCAAAAAGCCAATGGTAGCAGTTTGACCAAACTCTCGTTGAAGACGAAAAACAGAATAACGGTAGTCATCTAAAGGTGGAAGTATACTGGCCTTTTCCTCTCTACTTGTATCTTCTGGGCCCGCTTGAGCAAGTACCAGAGCGGTATTGAAATTTCCGATTTTTCCCGCCATTTTTGCCCCCCCCTTTAAATCCTCCACCCGTCGACTATAGAAAAGCTCAATCGGCGTTTGAAAGATCTCATTTCCTTCTTGAAAAAAGGGGCGTTTTTCTGGGAAGCGAAGTGGGATATCGGTCAGATTGACCATATCAGGATCGGCTTCAATCTGGGCGAAGTCTGGGTTCAGCGTCAGATCAAAAGATAAATTTGAAAGTGGATATCGAAAATCAATGCCGGCGGCGGGTTTAGTTTTAAAGTCTTGGCCTTCCATTTGCTGTGGTCGTACTGTTGCATAAGGCTTGATCTTGAGCGGTCGGCGAGTGTTCAATCGGGTAATATCCAAACCGACCAGATGACCAAACCGAGAAACGGCATACTCTCTACCACCGAGATCAACCCATGACAACTCTTCCCTGCTGGAGCGGTCCTGTCGCCAGAAATTAATTCCCCAAGCCAGATCCTCTTCTTGTGGAAAGCGCAGTTCAGCGAACGGAATCGAGAGTTCAGCCGTCCATTTATCTTTTTCTCGAACAGATTGCCCATTCCAATCGCAATCCCAAGCCATATCAGAACCACGTCGTCCGCTATTAGCCCCCTCATTTTGTACACGTCTATCGGCTTGAGTTCCCAGTGCATTGAGTTCGAAACCGTAGCAGTTCCTCCGATCAAGATAGGTGTCCAAATGAACGGCAACGTAATCATCGATAAAGAAACGAGAATCCCGACGTGTTTCATTTGCCATCATTTGATCCATGTCAGTCTTAAGGCACTCAAACCCGACATAAAGACGATCTTTATCATAGAGTAGATAAATATTCGTTTTTAGGTTGGTTGGTGCGCCGGGAGTCGGTTGATGCTGAACTAAATCGTTGACAACTGTAGCCATTTCCCAACTCTTGTCATCAAGCCTACCATCAATTTTAGGAGGAGCATCCGTCCACTGAGCGGTAACTCGCTTAAACTCAGGATCATCACTGGCGACCGAGGCCGTCAGCAGAATAAGCAGACTGATTGATAAACCTATCAGGCTTAAAAGAGGGGTTAAAGACTTTTTCATATGAGTTGTTATGTTGGCTCCTTTCCAAAGAGACGAAAGATAATAAACATCAGTGCAGTGGCCAGAACGAAACAGACCCAGGAGGGTGTACCAAACGCGGCTGGTAAATATCCAATCAACAGTGCCATCGCCGCGACTGTCAGGCTATACGGCATCTGGGTTCGAACATGGTGAAGATGATCGCAAGAACTAGAGATAGAACTCATAATAGTAGTATCGGAGATCGGTGAACAGTGGTCACCAAAGATTGATCCGTCCAGAACAGCGCCTAAACAGATTGTGGTAGTTAGTCCGTAACGGTGGTCATCTAGTTGAAAGGCGATAGGTACAACAGTTGGAATCAACAGCATCATGGTTCCCCAACTGGTACCGGTGGTAAATGAGGTCAGGGAGGCCAATAGGAAGACGACGGCAGGGAACCAGTGTGGCGCAATAGAAGATCCAATCGTCTGCGCTAAAAAGTGGCTGGTATGCAGGGTATCGCAGGTGGATTTCAATGCCCAGGCTAGTAATAAAACAGCGGTTGGTAACAGGCCACCGCGCAATCCAAATAGAACCGCCTGGGCAATCTTAAGCGGTTGTAACCGGGCAAAGATGAGTGAGCAAAGAATGGCCGTTAACAAACCGATGCCGCTGGCAATGGCCAAAACCGTTAGATTTTTCTCTTGGCTCGAGACTTCCGAGATCACAGCTCGCCAAGTGGCCCAGGAAAGGATCGAATCCTGGCTATTTCCAAAAATCCAGAAGGCGGTAAAAATAGTTATAAATAGGGCGGCGATTGGAATGGTAGCAGAAAAGGCTGAAATGTGGGCGTTTGGGTCGTGGCTCAGCGTAGACAGAACCTGCGACGTCATTGGTACAGCGTCATCCTCAAGCAACTTACCTGTATTGGCCGCACGCATTTCCGCCCGTAGCATAGCTGCAAAATCTCTACCGGTTAGTACGTTCAACAAAACAAAGAGGATCATCATCAGGCAGTAAAATCGGAATTGGAGAGCGTCCAGAAACATTGAGTAGCTATCACGGGTAATACCGGTCGATTCGGCCACATTAGAAAACAGCCACAGTTCAAAGCCGATCCAGGTGCTGATAAAGGCCACACCGGCAACAGGCGCGGTGGTAGCATCCACCAAAAAAGCCAGTTTCTCCCGGCTAATCTTTTTATGATCGGTAACAGGTTGCATAGTAGAACCAACGATCATGGTATTGGCATAGTCGTCGATAAAAATCATTAATCCCGTCAATACCGTTATCAGTTGCGTAGATCTACGCCCTTTGGCCAATTTAGAGATTGATCGAACAACGCCTTGTAGACCGCCGGAGACCATTAAGACTGAGATCATGGCCAAAATCAGGATTACAAAGGCAATCACCTGACCATTAAAGAGACTGATTGTTGGCGAAGTGGAATTAGCCTCCGATTCAGGAGTGATGCCGACGGTCGTTTTGACGACGTTGATTGCCTGCCTGGCAAAGGCCTGAAACCAACTGTTGATGGTTAATGATTCTACTGTCAGAAATACGGATAGAATAACGCCTAGCAGAATAGCACAACTGAAACTGACAAACAATCGGCGCGTAGCGATGGCGGCGGTAATGGCCAACAACGGTGGCAGGACGCTGTACCAAACCAGCGGGCCACCAGAAGATGTTAGAGCGGTTACACCATCGGCCGAGCGATTGATGGTGGTGCCGAACCAGGCGGCAAGTGCCGCAACAACCATAAAAATGGCAATGGGTACTCCAACACTAATTAACCTCTGGTTATCGATATCAGACGGGTTTATTCGAGTCGCTTTTGAATTCCCGTCGTCAGACGATAGCATGGGATTTTAGCGTTTCGTAGAGTGGTCGGCATTCGGCCAACAGGCCTTCCAATCGAAGGGGAAATGGATCGATTTTGGGGCGGTAAGGTTGGAATCCGGTCGACTTATGGACGTTGTGATACCAGTAGGGGGCCCAGGCACCATCTTCAGGTCGTCCACCTGCGGGCCATGAGAGCATCGACTCCTGAAAGGGAATTCCAATACGTTGACAGAGTCGAGATAAGACACCCACCGGGTCTTTCAGCAGATAAGTCGAGTCAAGCACTAGTAGGTCTTGACCTAATTCTTGGAACCGATACAGCAGGTCTGTCTGTATACCAATACCTGTATCGTGCAAAGCGGGTTTAGGGATTTGATTAATCAAGGAGCGAAGTACATCAAAAGGGTCGCGGATTAGCAAAACGTTGATGGTTTGTGCTAGAAATCCAAGATCTATTTTTACCAGATGGTGTGCCATCTGCTTCATAAACAGGATTGGACGATTACACTCACCGAGTATCACCTCTTGTATGACCTTTTGACCATCAGTCTCCATTGTTGCTATCACTTCATCACTCCCTGGATGATCAGCACCGGAAACCTGTAGGTAGTGACCATATAGTGGCTCGTCGATAACGCGTGTATCATTGCGTTGAGCAAAAGCGTACATCAAAGCGGTAGACACGTTACGTGGTCCCGACCAAAGGCAGACACGATGAGTTGAATCTTGAGAAGATAAATTTCCTTTAGTCATTAACAGAAACCTTTCGGTTAACTCCCTGACCAAACATCAGTTTTTCTCGCAACACTTCATAATAACTTCGGCCTTGGGATCGGATCAGTTGAATCGTTTTCTCCGCTTTTCGGATACAAATTGGAATATTCGGTTGAACGGAATAAACCTCTCGTTGGCCGTCAACGAGCAGTGTTCCCGCCGACTCATCAGCGACAGTCGCCTCAGCTTGAATAGCGATTTGGATCTCTGAATCACCGTGGGTAATAAAGGGGCGTGCGGTTAGGTCGTGAGGAGAGATTGGGGTTATTAAAATAGCATTGAGATGCGGTTCTGCAATCGAACCGCCGCAGGAGAGAGAATAGCCGGTAGACCCGCTCGGTGTGGATACAATTAGCCCGTCTGCAGTGTAGTTGATACAAGGTTGTTTATTGATCTGTGTCTCTAAATGAATTAGTCGCATGTGGTGTCGGATCACGACGTCGTTGAGCGCATGTCGCTTTTCACCATTCGGTAGAATCACTTCCAACATCATTCGTGAATCAATTTCGTATTGTCCTACCAAAATCCTCGATAAAGCGGGATAGAGTTCATCACGAGCGACGTCGGTTAGAAAACCAAGGTGGCCGACATTAACCGCCAGAATAGGAACATTTTCAATGCCTGGCGTATGGGCAGCATTAAGTAGCGTTCCATCTCCGCCTAAAACTAGAATTAGATCGCTGAGGCTAACAATGTCCGCACGTGCTCTGGTTGATGACGCGTCCAAATCTGTCAAACTTGTTAGCACGCCTTCAGGTTCTATTGGTGATATGTCCCCTGTTTGAGACGAAGGGGAGGCGGTGTCATCTGTGGCTTCGTCGACACCAATAATTTTAGCTTCATCACTAGGTATCAAAGACTGAATACCATGTTTGCGAAGCCAAGCAATAGTAGTCGGTACAATCTCGAAAGTTTCTGGCTTGGTAGTGTTGATAAAAAAACCGATCGTTTTCATGCTTGTTCTTGCGAAAGCGGAGGAAAATATAGGGTGTTGTTCTGAATTTAAAATACTCCCCACAAATAAATTCGAGGTTTAGATCGATAAGCCCATGCTAGACACAGTTCTAGCTTTACTCAACCTCCTTCAATGGGCGATGATTCGCCCAAAATTTTGACATCGAATCCTAATAGGTTTTACACAAAACAAGTTTAGTGCTGAAATCACCATACCCACTTCTCTTTCAAAGGGTATTAGTTTTGGATTTTGCTTCTGAAACAGACAGGCATTTTAACACAATGAAACCGCTATAGCTAAGCAATTCATCTCAAAATCAAAAGATCAAGGTTTTCTTGTCGCCTTAATAGAAAACGATTTTGAAGATAAATATAGATAACAGATTCAGAGTAATATCTGGCTCAAACTTCCCACAATATATATTTGTGGGCATATTAAGAGCAGGCACATTCATAATGGGAAATAGCATTATCGCTGTCGTCAATGTGGGCAGCAATAGGTCTGTTAGACTAACAAAAGAATTGGTATACAGACGAAAGAAGCAAGCGATAAACCACTTGGACGAAAATCTCACAGCTTGGAAAGATCGAAGACCGTGGGAACTCACTCTCGTGGCTCTAAAACGATACCAACGAAAATACAAGAAATACAAGCGAGTTAGAAAAGAGGTGAAAGTAAAAAACGACGGCGGACAATCGAACGCGAGGAGGTCTGTTGTCAGCAATCAGAATAACTAACCATAGCTTTGGTTAGCATTGGATAGAGAAAACGAAACAAATTATAGGGAAGCGTATGGAAACAGGTGCCGATGGTCTTTAGAAGGCCTAATCTGGCTATCTGTGTATCGTCAATGTGCCGGTGTCGGACGGTAACCCCAGCTTTTGATCAGCATAGAAAACAAGTATTACCTACCAGTCGACACCAACCGATGGAAAAATCACATCGGTGCAATTGGGATTTCGCCGATCTCTATGATCGCAATTAATGTTTAACTGATGCCATCTAAAGATAACGATATCCTGTGGTTAAATTTCAGGTATAAACTCACGAATTGCTAATTTCCTAGATCGGGCCAGCTAGAGAGTTGGCCCGATTCTATAAGAGATCTGGAAAAAGCTGATCCACAATCAAGCCGTTTCGGATGCCTTTAGTACTGACTGAGATCTGAGATGTCTCGAAGTGCTGCATCAGGTGACGTACAATTACCGCGCCACCAAGGATGACGTCGGCACGTTTCGGATCTAAACCGGGAATCCCTACACGATCATTAGTCGTGCAAGATTGGAAGAGTCGGATTTGATGTTCGATCTCGTCGAGCGAAAGCGTCTGACCGTGGATCTGATCTTGATCCAACTTTTGCAAAGCAACTTTGATCGAACCGAGATTGACCATTGTCCCGCCGATGCCGACAAGGGAAGCATTTTCTAGTGGTGAGTAATCTGCGAAAACAGTTTCGAGATGTTTCGAAAACGCCTCAATTTCTGTTTGCTGCGGCGGATCATTTTTGAAAAACCGATCCGTTCCGTAAACCGCACCGATCGGTCGGCTGTTGTATTGAACTCCATTGCTGTGGTAGATTAATTCGGTACTACCGCCACCAATGTCGGTTACGACTAGGCCTTCACCAAGGTATGATCTGAAAATGTCATCACCACAAACAGCCAGATACGACAACTCAGCTTCACGCCGACCGGAGATCACCTCGATATCGATATCACAAAGTTTTTCAACCAAATTTAGAACGTCATCAGAATTATCTGATCGGCGAAAAACGCTGGTTCCGATTGCCCGAATCTGATCCGTCGGCACACCAAGTTGTTGTGCCTTATGAGAGAAAGATTTGATCGTCGCGGCCGTTCGATTAGCTGCGCTTTTCTTGATTCGACGGGCCTGTTCAATTCCTTCGCCGAGGCGCGAGATCTCAGAGTCATCGTGGATCGTAACGCAACTTCCACTTTCTGGGTCCACTTCGCACACAAAAAGAATTACCGAATTAGTGCCGACATCAATTGTTGCCCAGCGATTTGCAGCAACTTTTGATTTCATAAACTACTCCTCTAAAATAGTCGAAGCGATTGTTTGCGCAGAAGTGTTAATCTGCTCTAGATAGCTGAGGAAGTCGAGATGAAAGTGACTACTCTCGACCGATTCCTGAAACCCCTGGCTTAAGCGATTGTAATGCGTCCGTCGATAAATACTCCCAATCTCGTCTAATTCGGTCTGTGACGAGACAATATTTTTAGCGGCAGTTCGATCCTGGTCAGCAATTGCTTGAACTGCACGCCCATAGTTTTCGAGGATAAGGGCATGATAGCGAATTAACTCCTCACTCCCTTCTTCTGAAAATTCAATATTGCGACTTATTTTTTTCACGGAAATCGGAACGAGATCTCGCGCTATTTGGGCACTGATATGTTCGATCACCTTCGTCAAATGCAACATCTGAAAGGCACGCTCAGATTGCTGTAAAGTGACATTCCCACCGGTGATAGTCGACAAAAACCTGGTGAGTTCGTATTCGATATAGTCGACGATTGCTCCCTGTTCGAGTATCTCTTCAGCCGATTCTTGATTGTTTTCGATGAACGTTGGTAAAACCTTCTGCAACATTTCGCGGACGAGATCCCCCATTCGAACCAATTCTAATCTCGCTTGTTCGATCGCGATCGCCGGTGTCGACAGTAGATCCTCTCTAATGAACTGCGTTTTTGGGTTCGGTTTCCCCGTCGCAATTTCTTCCGTTTCCGGGATTACTTTTACAACTAGTCGTGCAATCAGTCCTGCGAAGGGCAAAAAGACTATCGTGTTCACGATATTAAAGATGGTATGCGCATTGGCTATCTGGCGTGGGCACTCGGCCGCGAGTTTTTCGGTGCCTGAGAGACCAGCCACGACGGGTGATATCCGTATCACCAGGTCGGCTAGAGGGCGAATGAAGGCTACCCAGAGCAATACACCGGCCACGTTGAAAAAAACGTGTACAACAGCAGCGCGGACTGCCTCACGCGGTTTCCCGATCGATGCCAACATCGCCGTAACGCAAGTGCCAATATTTGCACCGAAGATCAGCGCAATACCGGCTGGAAGTGTTATGAACCCTTGACTCGCCATCACGATTACAATCCCTGTTGTTGCTGATGATGACTGCACAAGCCCGGTGAAAACAGCGGAGACCAGAATACCGAAGATCGGATTTTCCATCTGTTTCATCAAGTCGATAAATGGCTCATAACTTCTCAACGGTTTCATGGCATTGCTCATCACGCCCATTCCGAAAAAGATTAGGCCTAGTCCCATTATGATCTCGCCGTAATGTTTTCCCCGTTCGTTTTTAGACGCAAACATCATAGTGAAACCAATCGCGATCATCAGCAGCGCATATTTGGTGATTTTGAAAGCGACAATCTGAGCAGTGATCGTCGTACCGACATTTGCACCAAAGATCACGCCCACCCCTTGCGAAAGTGTCATCAGTTCAGCGCTAATAAAACCGACAACTAGAACCGTCGTCACTGATGACGATTGGATCACCGCTGTCACGAATGCTCCTGTCAACGCACCGAAAAAGGGATTGGTTGTCAGTTTGGCCAAGAGCGTTTTCATCTGATCACCTGCCACTGCTTTGAGTGCATCGGACATCTGCTCCATACCGAACAGGAACAACGCTAATCCACCAAGCAATCCCATCACCATAGCAAAAGCGTCCAACGAATCCGATGGCGAGTTACCGGAATCTGCGGCCATCGCTATCGAAGCCGAGAAAATGGGAAAAGCTGCAATCAGTAAGATTGCTAAACGAAATAGCATCTGATGTGAATCCGACCTGATCCAGCCAGCGTATCTCGGCACTAGTCGGCCTTCGGGGATATTACCAACTTTAGCTGGCTGGATCTTATGGATTGGTTTAGTCCTACTATCAATTTTCAAGGTGCCACCTCCATGGATGAGTTTCAGCAGAGGGGTGGAAACCTAGATCTACCAACCTGTCAGCCTAGGTTTCCACCCCTCTAATTACTGCATAAGATCAGATGATGTCGTCGGCATTGATGCTTGCGATATCGACCGAAGGCTCTGGATATTTCATCTTCAGTTTTTTGAGGGTTTTAACAATCGTTTCTGCAATGATCAAGTCTCGGCATCTTTTATCGTTGGAGGGGATAATATGCCATGGTGCCCACTTGGTATTGCAGTTGCTGAAGACACCTTCAAACGCCTCCTTGTAACTGTCCCAATGCGCTCTTTCTCTCAAGTCAGCCGGTGAAAACTTCCAGTGTTTGTCTGGATTTTCCAAGCGTTCTTTAAATCGTTTTTTCTGCTCTTTCTTTGAAATATGCAGGAAAAACTTAAGGATGGATATCTGGTTCTGAGATAGCATTTTCTCAAACTCGTTGATCTGGTCGTATCTTTTTTTCCAGACCGATTCCGACACAAAATTATGCACTCGAGTCACCAAAACATCTTCGTAGTGAGAGCGGTTGAAAATGACGATCTGTCCCTTCTGAGGAGCAGCTTTATGTGCTCTCCACAGGAAATCGTGAGCAGCCTCTTCGTCAGATGGAGCTTTAAAACGAACCACATCACAACCCTGGGGGTTGACCGCTCCCATAACATGCTTAATTGTTCCATCTTTGCCGCCGGCGTCCATCGCTTGTAGCACAATCAGGAGCGCGTGCTTACTTTCGGCA
Organism: Candidatus Poribacteria bacterium; assembly: GCA_030748495.1. Taxonomy (GTDB): domain Bacteria; phylum Poribacteria; class WGA-4E; order WGA-4E; family UBA9662. The sequence goes on from JASMLX010000040.1 coordinate 21,701, forward strand.
TAAAGCAACTCTTGCAATTCAATAATTTCGCTTGTAACTTTCGTCAACTTTTTCCTTATTTCACGCCGCCCCTCATCGTGGCCAGCCATGTAGTCGGGATCGAAATCGCCGAGCTTAATCTTTTTGCCAAGAGGTAGTTTTATGGGTTGAGACATTTGAGATTGACTCCTTATTAGTAGTCTATTTGTTAGGTAGATACGCTAGGTCAGTTGTGAGGATCAGTAGAACCTTCAGTTATCCTTGACGCTGTGAAAACCAACGCTCTTCAGGTTAGATTTTAGTGGTCTACTTTGGCCTTAAAATGTTACAAGACTGTTTGCCATGTTACAAAGTCGTGCCATTTATTGGTATTATAACCGAAATCGATATTATTTGGTAGGGAAGGCGGGGGGCGTTGACATTCGCTTGGTGAGTGTAGAACAGCCGAACGAATTGGTACTGGGAAAAGCGGTTAATTTGCCCGTGTATAACGTCATATTACATTAGCAGATTAGCCCCCGGATATTTTTATCAATTGATGCCTTTTTGGGTCGCAAAGCATCGGCGCACAATGCAGCCAGAGTGTTTATCATCAAACCCCAGCTACTTCGATGACCTGAATGCTCAACCGGGCAAATATTTTTACGCTGCTCGTTAGCGGATTCTATCACACCAGGTTTATTTAATCATAATTTATCCCTGAGCGGCATTAATTTATTTGTCATGTTTTTCTTGACACCAGTAACCAATTGAACTCCCTGAGCCATCAAAGTTTGAAATAATTTACCTGACAATTGGCGTCTTAAATCGGCCACTGGATCTCGATCATCAGCATTTTCTGCCGTGATTTTAAGTGCCATAACCTCTCCCACATCATTGATCACTAAGTGAAATTTAAAGCCAAAAACCGGCCGATTGTTGATCTGGCTTTGGTGGTAACTCCTCTAAAGACCCGATTCTGTCGCTCTGGTTTGATGTGACAGGTTTTTAGAATGGTTGAATCAACCAAATAAATTCCTGTTGCTTCTCCTGCGAGGGTAGGCAGGAAAAAATTCAACGGAAGCCAAGACAAACTTTAGGGGTTTCAAAACCGAGTCGGTTTGATGGCCGGAGGAGTTGGATTTCAGTTCGGTACTATTAATTTCTACGTCAAAAACCGTAACCCGTAGTCACAATGATAAAAATGAGGAGAAGGTTCTGATCCAAAGAACTCCCGCGATGGCGGCTGGAATCGTACATCAGCCGGATTCAACGTTACAACTTATGCCGTTGCTTGTCCGGGGATAATCTCAGGACACCATCAAATAAAAAGAAGCGGATAATGAAGGAATAATGAATTCCTACATTCCTAATCCTTTACTGTTTGATACTGTCTGAACTATGATTTCTATGATTGTTGCGATTAGAATCTAACTCTTACGTTCTAGTAAAACCTTATAAACCAATCGGGTGAATCACAACATACCAGATATCATCTGTCGTGGGAAGTATCTCCGACTATTCGAAATAAAGAGCCAATCGACCTTCGGAAATACTGCCCTTCGCTTATCGTTACTGAATCTGTATTTCTGATGCTAAACCTCACCTACAAGATCTCGTCTAAAATTGCCGATCTTTATGTCGTGAACCGTATAGACCAAGGTGAAAAATAGATTCTTAGCTTGATAAGAAAGTGCGTCAAAAGCGAACAAAACAGCCGGTTACAAGTCTCAAATACAATAGCTAGTATAAAAAACAAATCGAAATACCCACAGTGACGGAGGATGCAGTTGCAACCGCTTGACTATCTTGACCATCTTAATCCGGAACAGGTTTCTCTGGACAATATTGCACCTGACCAGGAAGTTGTCCAGAAAGTTCCGGCCAGTTTTGCCTATCGTAACAAGGTTTTCCCTATTAATTTAAAAGAGGGCATCCTGACGGTGGCTATGTCTGACCCCCTCGATATCGTACTGGTCGATGAGATGCGATTGATTACAAGTTGCGAGATTAAAGCGGTTCAAGCCGAAGCAGAAGAGATCGAGGAGTCGATCGTCCGTTTCTACGGCAAAACCGCCAGCGCCATTCTGACCGAGGATATCCAGGGGCCTGTCGGTTCGGTTTCAACCGTTGAGCGGGAGACCATCGACGACTTCGGCATCAGCGAACAGGACCTTGCCCAGGATCCGACAGTTGTTCATGCCGTCGAACAGACCATCATAGACGCAGTAAGAGTAGGTGCCAGTGACATCCACTTCGAACCCTTTGCGGGAGAGGTCAAGATCCGCTACCGGATTGATGGAGTTCTGGAGGAACAACCAACCCCGCCTGCTCGCTTGCAGTGGGCCATCACCTCAGTCGTCAAGATCATGGCCAACATGAATGTGGCCGAGAGACGACGTCCACAGGACGGAAAGATTGCTTTGCGTATCCGCAGTCTGGGCGATCGACAGATCGACCTACGGGTATCAACGGTTCCAACGGTTCACGGTGAGAGCGTGGTGCTGCGAATCCTAGACAAGCAATCCATCTCCTATGGCTTGGAAGAATTAGGATTATTAGAAGATAATCTGGATCAATTTCAACGATTTATAAAAAAACCCTACGGTATTATTTTAGCCACTGGTCCAACCGGACATGGAAAGACAACAACCCTTTACGCTTGCTTGGATCAGATTAATCAGCCCAGCATCAAAATTATTACTGTTGAAGATCCTGTCGAATATGAGTTGGAAGGTATTAATCAAATCCCCGTCAACCCTGACATCGGTGTCACTTTCGCGGCCGGGTTGCGATCCATCTTGCGACAAGATCCAGATACAGTACTGGTAGGTGAAATCCGTGATCTAGAGACGGCTGAGATGGCAATTCACGCCTCACTGACCGGGCACCTAGTTTTCAGCACCCTGCATACTAACGATGCTCCTTCAGCCATCACTCGTCTGATTAACATGGACGTTGAGCCTTACCTAGTCGCCTCTACCCTAGAAGGCATCGTTGCCCAACGGTTGGCTCGTCGTGTTTGCCAATCTTGTTGTGAATACTATCAGCCAACGGAGCTAGAGATTCAAAGAATGACCCGATCTGAAGCGGAGCTGGAACACTACAGAGCCCTGGATTTCCAGATCCCTCGCGCGGTTGGATGCAAAGAGTGTCGTAATAGAGGGTATAGAGGGAGGGTTGGAATCTTTGAGGTTTTACCCATCAGTGAAGAGATGCGAGATCTAACGCTGCAAAACCCGTCTGGCAGCCAACTCCGCCGCCTGGCACTAGAGCAAGACATGTTCAGTCTCCGCCAGGATGGATGGCGCAAAATTGTTGAAGGTCTGTCCACAGTGGAAGAGATCACCCGTCTAACACCAGAAGACGAAATTATAGTACAAACTTCTGAGGCGGTTGCACCCACCATGGTCGCTGAGTAGGTGGGAGCCTAATACGATGCCACGTTTTCAATATGAGGCCATAACAAATACAGGGGTAAGCGTTTCTAATACTGAGGAGGCCAACTCCCGAGCAGAGTTAATTACTCGGCTGAAAGTCCGAGGTTACTGGCCAACACTGATTGAACAATCAGAACTATCTCCAGGGGATTCAGTAAACGGTGCAACAGGTGAGGCTTTATCCGAGGGAACCACCGGTTTCTCTCTGCAGCCGATTCTGTCCCAATTTACACTCAGGGGAATAAAATCTAGGGAGGTAGAGTTCTTTACTTACCAAATGGCGACGCTGGTCAACGCACATATCCCTTTGGTACGTTCGCTGGAGATCACGCTGAACCAGGTTAAGAATCCCCGATTACGAAGCATCATTGAGCAGATCAAATACGACGTGGAACACGGTTCGACTTTGGCTGACGCGTTAGCGCAACACCCAAAACAGTTTGCAGATCTATATACTAGTATGATCCGTGCGGGTGAGGCCAGCGGGGGCCTAGGTGAAGTATTACAACGGCTAGCTGAGTTCGCCGAACGGCAACGGAACCTGACCAACGAAGTTGTCTCGGCTCTCTTTTACCCAATTATCCTGATGGGCATGAGTGTATCAGCCGTAGCCTTATTGATGGTCTTAGTGGTACCCAAATTTACCGCTATGTTCGATGCAATGGGGGGCGAATTGCCCGGGGCAACACAACTGCTGATCGGCGTAGCCGACTTTACCAGCTCCTATTGGTGGGCAGTCTCGGGTGGAATAGTGATTGCGACTATCCTAGGTCGGCAATTCGCCCAAACGGATAGTGGAGAGGTATTCTTCGATCGGATCAAACTACGTCTGCCTATTTTTGGTCAGGTCTTTAGTACATTCGCCATTGTTCGCTTCACCCGTACTATGGCCACCCTGCTCGAAAATGGAGTGGTACTGCTACCGGCTTTAAGCGTAGCTAAAGATACCGTTGGCAACCGTGTCTATAAAGATACAATTGCTAAGGCAGAAGCGCAGATCGAGGCAGGATCGACTTTAGCCTATGAGCTAGAGCAAGATGGTTCATTTCCGGACCTGGTGATTCACATGGTAACCATCGGAGAGGAATCCGGGGCACCGGAACAGATGCTGACCAAGTTGTCTGAATACTACGATGCCGAAGTCCGAAAGACACTGGAACGGATTACCGGGTCGTTAGGGCCATTGGTCATACTAGTTATGGGACTGATCATTGGGTTTATTGCAGTTGCTATGATGTTACCCATCTTTGACGCCAGTTCGATGATCGGTGGCTAAATTATACGTCACCGTAAGAATTAGGAATCTAGGAATTCACCCTTTCCATAGGAAAGACATTTACCGACTCAAGTCACCGACGGGTAAGTCGGACATCACAGATAAATCTAAGGAGGAAATAGTAAGATGTTGGAAAAACTTTGGCAACGAATCACAGGACCGGATGATGATAACCAAGAAGGGGTAACGCTGATCGAGATTACGATTGTGATCGTAATCATTGGTTTACTGGCTAGCATTATTGGTCCTAGAGTTATCGGTAATGTTGATAAGGCAAAAGTATCCAAAGCCCAGTTAGAGATCAAGAATTTCTCTACTGCTCTGGAAAATTATGCTATCGATGTTGGCAGCTATCCCGTCACCGAGGAGGGATTGATTGCGCTCTGGCAATCCCCCGACAATGCTGCAAACTGGAGTGGTCCCTATGTTACAGATCCGGTGTTTAATGACCCCTGGAACAACCCTTATATTTTTACCTCTCCCGGCCAACACTACGGCTACGATTTCGACCTGACCTCCTATGGTAAAGATGGTGCGGAGGGTGGTGAATCGTTCAACGCCGACATTACAAACTGGACAGAAAGCGAAAACTAGGGCTTCAGCAAAGCTCCGGTTTCTTCGATAGTCGATAGGGTGATCTACCGATGGATGACAATAGTAGTCGCCGACAGAAAGTCGGACGTCGGCTTTCGCCGGCTGCTGGGTTCACTTTGATCGAGATGATGATTGTCTTAACCATCATCGCCGTACTTTCGACCCTGGCGATGCCCTCGTTTAAAGGGATGACCGCTTCTACTCGTTTGAAGTCGTCAGCCAAAGGCATTCGAGATTTATGCCACTTTGCACGCAATATGGCTATTACCGAGCAATCAGGCTATTTCGTCGTTCTGGATATGGACCAAAACCAATATTGGCTGGCTGATATCGAAACCTTTAACACAGTATTTGCCGCTGCCGATAACATGCTGATGCAGCCCGAAACTTCAACCACGGCACAGCAGTTGAATCCCATGAATCAAACAGTAGCCACTCAACAACTAACGGTTAGTCGGACTGGAAATCTGGTGGGAGTCCCCAATGACCTGGCGTCGCAAGTGACGTTTTTCAGCCTGCAGATTATGCACACTATCACCGCGGTTGAGTCCAGCAACCAACAAGAAGGGCAAAATTATATCTACTTTTCGCCTAACGGCACAGCTTCAATCGCTGAGATCGTACTACAAGGGAGGGGGAATCGCGGCGTTCTGGTTACGGTAGAATACGCCACCGGTCGAACTAAATTTGAGCTAATTGATGTGGAAGAAGAAAAAGAAGACGCTTAAATATTTCCAATCTATGCCTGGCCAAAAGTCGGATCTCGCTAGTTGCCCCAGCGACGTTAAGCAAGATACCGCTACCGGATTTACGCTGGTTGAGATCGTTGTCACCATTGCCATTATAAGTATATCGTTACCGCCGTTGATGAATGCCTTTACCGCCGGAGCTAGAGGGCAATCCACTGCAGAAGATCGAACCACGGCCCTCTACCTGCTGAAATACAAAATGGCCGAAGTGGAACTTCAAGGATTTCCGGAAGTGCAAACAGAAGAGGGTGAATTCGATGATAATAATCGCTATACTTGGTCAACCGAAGTGATAGAAATCGAACCCGAAGAATTACCGGAAGGGCTAGTATTGGAGGGGCTGCGACAGATTGTTGTAACCGTCTATTGGCAGTTTCGCAACAGTGAGAAGTCGATGTCGCTTTACACCCTAGTCTCAGATCGACAACTCTCCTCTCAGCAAGGACAGGCAACTCAGCAAGGTGCAGGAGGAGGACAGAGTGGAAGATAAAGGTGCCAATAAGCCTGATCGACACTTAAACCGACCTGCCAACGTCGATGGGTTTTCACTGGTTGAACTACTGGTTTCAGTCTCAATTCTATCGGTATTTGCCGGTGTTACCTATTCCACTTTTCGAGTAGCAATACGGACCTACGATCGGTCTGAAACCCGAATGTTGTTGATGCAGAAGTGTCGGGTCGTCTTGGAGCAGGTAACAACAGACCTAATCAATCTGCAGGCGATTCAAAATGATACCAACCTGTTGCTAGTCACCCAGGATACAGAGGATAGCGATAGCGAAATGAGTCAACAAGACATTATCAGTTTTGTTACTCTGGTTAAGGCCGAACCAGACCCTATCCTTCAGCAAATCAACGGAGGGTTGGCCGGTGGCACCGATGAGATGACGGCTTTACAGGGAGTAGCTACTGATGTCCAACGGATCATCTACACCGTTGGTCCCGAACCGACGACACAAGGATCTGTGTTTGATCTAATGTCGGATCCCGGTAGTTCGGACAGTAGGGGACTTGAGGAGGAAGAGACGGGAATCGCCCTGTTGCGGATTGCCACTACCACACTCGATCCGGAGACGGTGTTACAGCCCTTTTTGGAAACGGGTGAAATTCCTGTAACCGACTTGGAGGGCAACGAAATCCAGTCGACAGTGACAACGATATCGGATCAAATTGCCTCTTTTGACCTAAAATATTTCGACGGCGAAAATTGGTATGATTCTTGGGAAGACGAGGAACAGATTCCGTTGGCCATTCAGGTATTGGTTTCGGTCTCCGAAGATGCGGTCTACAGCATAGAGGAATTCGCTTCTGATGCTTTCGAAAATCGAGATTCAAATACAACTAATAATGCTAGAACCATTACCCAGTCTACCCTGGTCTACCTTCTGATGAGTGCTAATTTTTCCGAGGAGACACAAACTGGTGGTTAGACTGAACCAAATCCGCTGGATACTGTCTAATACAGGACGAAAGATAATACCGACCGGCGGTCGGATGGTACCGAGCAAATCTTCTTTAGATTTACCTTCGGTAACGTTGCAACTCCGATCAAAGGAGGGTATCTGACTTCAGTCGGCGGATGCTAAAAATTATGCGTTCTGAATCGGGTTTATCGCTGATCTCAGCTTTGTGGATCACAACTGTTTTATCGGTTTTAGCTACACAGTTCCTGTACTCAATCCGATTGGAACAGCGAACCCAGGCCAATTTCGCTGACCGAACCAAGTACTACTACACTGCCAAAGCGGGGGTTGAAATGGCCATCGCCTACTTGCGTGCCGACGAAACCGGTTTTGATTCACTAGGTGAGATTTGGGCACAACCGATCACAAATCAGATTGATGACGGCATCCAGATCGGTCGGATGTTGACCTACGAAGCTACAATAGTCGATGAAGGGTCAAAAGCCAATATCAATACTATGGATAGTGATACGTTGAACAGGTTGTTGGAGTTCGTTGGCTATCAGCAAGATGTTAACCTTGGAGAAGAAGAACAGACCTTAGCTCAGCAGATCGAAGCCGCCAAGCCGTTTCGTACCATCCCAGATTTGGGACGGATCGAAGGGATGACAGAACAACTCCTTTATGGCGATGCAACGGTAACGACACAGATGGTGTCCGACTTTCAGTCGGCGACTACTACGGGCACAAATGCTTTCTCATCTACCAATGGGTTGGAACAGGGGGTTATAGGAGGATTGGCAAACTATGTCACCGTTTACTCGACTGATAAAAATACTTCGGCTGATGGACAACAACGCGTCAATATTAATCAAGCCGATGCCGAGCAAATCAGGCAAATAGAACCCAACGGACAGACCATTTTTGAAATGGACGAGGCCGAGGCAGTGATCGGAGGGCGATCCTACGACGATATTGGGGACTTGTTGGATGCCTCTGCCGTCTCTGACGAGCTCTTCGACCAGATTCGCGATCGCATCAGCATCGATAGCGAAGAAGACAGCGACAGGATCAATATCAACACAGCTGATGAAGAAAAACTGAGGGACCTGGACGGTGTCGAAGACGGTATTTCAGAACGAATTGTGGCACATCGTGATCAAAATGGAGAGTTTGATAATGTTGACCAACTGAAGGATGTAAAACTGATTACCGAAGAAGAGTTCAGAAATATCGTCGATCGGATCACCGTGGTTGAAGGCGAGACGATTGAGGGGTTAATCAACATTAATACCGCTCCGGCAGAGGTGTTATTGTTGTTGCCCAACATGACAGAGGAGATCGTACAGGCGATTATCACCCGACGTGAAACTCCGCCGGAAGAACCAGATCCCAGCCTGGAAGGCATCGAAGGAAATCCATTTCAAAGCATCACCGATCTGTTGGAAATCGAAGGTATTAATATGAATATCTTCAAGGAGATCGCTGGGAGAGTTACTTTCCGCTCACATGGGTTTATTATTACCGGACTTGGTATTGATGCTAACGGAAAAACAGTGGCCAAATGCGATAGCGTGATTAGTCGGAGCGGGGGCGAAATCCAGTTTAAGCAGTGGCGATATTACTAACGCGTTCGCCGACTTACCACAGTTGGCGACTGGATGGTTGAAATATAGTTAAGACGAGGGCATTATGGCAGCTAAACAACAGGTGGTTTCAATAGATATTGGTACTAGTAGCGTAAAAGCAGTATATTTGGAACAGAGTGCGATAGAAGGAGAAAACCTTGTCATTCGTCGGGCATCTGTTGCTGAATATCCGGCCCGCCAGGTGGAGGAAATACCAGAATCTGAGGGAACCCAGGCAATAGACAGCATTACGGAAGCAATAAAATCGATTCAGATCCCCAAAAAAGCATCGGTGGTGTTGTCAATTTCCAGGTCCCTGTTGACTACCCGGCAGTTGGAAGGACTGCCTATTGAGGGACTTAATAACCCGGCTCAATTAGATAATATCGTTAACTTCCAAGCCGAAGAGGTGCTTCCCTTTCGGCTAGATGAAATTGTCTTCGACCACTACAAAGCCGAGGAAAAGGCCAATTCCTTGTCGGTGGAACTGGTAGCGGCCCGGCGGAGTGATGTAGCGCAGTTGCTGGCACCACTCAAAATCCTCAACCTAACGCCGAAAGTCGTTATGCCGTCGATGATTGCGGTCTCTGCTCTGACTTACCAGTCAGCATCAACAGAAGTCCAATCGGCTATCAATCAGCCGTCAATATCACCGGAGCGTAATTATCGGATGATAGTCGATATCGGCGCTGGTTGGACAGATCTGTTCATCACTCAGAGCAACGCCCGAACTCCGGTCGGAGTCGCCTTTTCACGTAGTTTTCCTCTGGGTGGAGACCATCTTACTTCACTGCTCCAGAATCAAGCCGACAATCAAAGTACCTCAGTACCAGCAGATGACCCAAATTCCAGTTTAGAGGATAGTCCCGAAACGACTCCGACTGGCCAGTCGGAGTCATCGGGACAACCGTCTACCACCTTTGAAACAGCAGAAACCAAAAAGAAAACCCTGATGATACCCTCCTTCAAAGGGAGGTCACGCCCGGACGTTACTGAAAATAGTGAGGTCGCAATCGGTGCTTGGTGTCAACGGTTAGAAGGCGAACTGCGTCGCTCCATCTCCGCTTTTCAACGAGATCAATCACAGCGTGGAGACGAACAAGATACCGGTGTGGATATTCTACCTGACCAGATATGGCTTACTGGCGGCAGTTCCCGAATTAACGGTCTAGCTGAACATCTGACCGATGCCCTGTCAATCCCAACCACGACCTGGGATCTACCCGCAACTTTACAAACCCACGATATTAGCTTTGGTTCCGACCTGCTAGATATTAGCGATCAGGTTGCCATCGCTCTTGGGCAGGGGATCCATTATTTAAGAGAAGCAAACTCCGATTTACCAGTCGACGACTTGAACCTGTTACCCAGGGCAGAGATTCAACAAATCCAACGCGTAGATCAGCAAAGACGACTGATGGCCAGAGTAGCCGCCGGAATTGCAATTGCCGCTTTACTGGCTGTGGGGGCAATTTCCTGGGGGCAGTACCAGCAAACTCAGGTAACTGCCGTTGAGCGGGATATTCAGCAACTTAGCTCCAGTTCCAAGCGGGCCCAAAAAGTACTAACCCAAGAATTAGCTGTCACCGAACTGATAACACCGAAGGTGTCGGCTCTAGATCTCCTGCGCGAATTTAGCCTGAGACTAATCGATCGAACTAAGGTCGCTTTTACCTCCTTTCAAATAACTAAGCTTGACGATTTGGCTAAAGCCAGACTGGCATTTGGTATCGAGGCCAACTCACACCAGGATATTAGCAATCTGGTGACTGCTCTGAATCAGTCGGGTATTTTCAAAGACATTAAACAAGGTCAGATTGTCAGCGTCAATAAAGATCGGAGAAACTTTTTCCAAGTGCAAATCACCTGTTCCATCAAGGCTGGTGCCGTCAGGACATTGGCAGAGCATCGCTATAAGGGGACAGGGCTTCAACCCTCAGCTATTGATGTTGCCGACGCTAGAAATGATGACGAACAGAATAGGGAGAAGGAAAACGACGACGGCGAACAACGTTCTGAATCAAATCGAAGTAGGGAGGATAAATCTTCCGATGAACGACAGTATCAGAATAGTTACGCTGACGAAGGTAAAGGATCTCGATCTGGAGACAGAGAATCGAATCAAAAGTCGTCTAAATCAGAGGAAAAGGCTAGGCGGAAAGCGTCTAAAGAGGCGCGTAATGATACCAACAAGCGAAGCGAACGAGACATGGAGCGTGATAGGATGGCCAAGGAACTTCTACCTTCCAGTGAAGAATATGAACAGATGGATGAACGAGAACAAGCCGAGGTTCGAGCTGCCAAAGCAAGAATTTATAGTGATGGTAGCTCTACTGATTTTGATGAAGATGATAAATAGGCCAGCTCATCCTTAATTTTATTATCACTAAAAGCAAGAGATAACGACAGAATTTAACAGCATATGATGCAGACTAAGCGAATTAGTTCCCGTAATTTCCAAAGTCTGCCGTCATATTTTCCTAATTCGCTATTCACGAATAGGTGCGGTCTAGAAAGAATAAAAGAATAGATGAGAGAATTGAGTAATCGCGAAAAAAGACTGATAGGCATTTTAGCCGTTCTGGTTGTCTTTGCTGTTGGCTGGTTGGCTAAGGATAATCTCAATCTCGACCTGTTGGGTCGAGAATTGAAAACCAAGCAGGCCCAACTGGCAGAGGCTAAGGCACTGATCTCCCTGTCCAAAAGTGCCGATCAAACTAAACAGTCACTTCGCCAGCAAACAGGGTTGCATGGCCGTATAATATCCGACACATTAGCGGCGGAAATTAAGGGGCTAGATCTGCTTCAACAACTCAACCAGGCCAAACGCTCTGGCGATTTGGCTAAACTCCACCCGGCTTTTAGGGAGAAGGCCGGTTACCTGATCGATTTTCGACAGCAGAACGAAGGTGAAATCGACAATGTGGACCAACTTAAAGAGGTTGAAGGCCCTATTTTTGTCGGCGAGCAACCAGAGGCCGTTATTGCGCAGCAGATTTCAACTGCGACCCGGAGTGCCGGGTTAAAATCGAATTACCAGCTTAGTATCAAGGCACAACCGGGTAAAAAATCGACTCAGATCAACACAGAAGCCAAAGCGGTTCTAGAGGCTCAACTTTATCTTTCAGCCTTGGACAAAGAGTTAGCGGAACTGGAGTCTGAGCAAGATCGCCTGGCTGAAGAGGCCGAAGGCGCTATGGGCTCAATGTTCGATATTTGGAATATGGGTGGTGATTCCGATTCAGCGGAAGATACGCCTTCCACGGAAAACGCAGAGGAAGGTACGAATGGGTCAAATGCAGAGGCTGTATCTTCAGATGGGGAGGAAAGCAAAAATGGTGTTGCTTCGCCGGCAACAGCAGGGGCCTCTTCAACCAACGGATTCAAACGACTGCCAATCTCGATTCCTTTGGATGCACGGGTAGAATTAATCTACTTCATCAAGGCTGAAATTAAACAAGATTTGCGCCAAATTAGCGGACGTCCAGACGGCCTAATTTCAGCACAGCTAAACTTGGGGCAGACAGATACAAATGGCGATTACCCTTTCAAAGAGAACAGTATCTTACTGGAGGAGTGCGAAATTCTTCTGGATGACTATGGATCAGAAGGTGATTCAATAGAAGAAATCAAATTGGCTGATCAAGCCTCTATTCAGGATTTTGCTGATTATCTAAACCACACTTACCGGCGCCAGAAAGAAATCCAACAGATCTTAGCCAGGGTACCAATCACCTATCAACCACAACACTACATGGTGAGCATGAAGTTCCAGGGACAAATCAACCAGGCTAGCAGTTTTATTTACGCCGTCGAAAATCAGTTGCGGTGGTTACAGGTTCGGGATTTTAAAATTGTGATTGCGGACAAGAAAAAGAATTTACTCGGGTTCAACCTAATGCTGGTGGCAAATATCCTATAGTCGCTATCTAGTTGACACCATACCGTCTAACCATCGGGGTTGGTACAACAGAAATATCACCAATCCAGGTATTGGAGCCACCTCGATAGCTAAGATAGTGAGATAATGTTTAGTATCCAGTGGCTACTGAATGGCAAATAGCGAATTCCCAACTCTTAAAGGGTATATAATAGCAAATGTATGAACACATACATCCCCTTCTTCATAAATCGTTAAGGAAAACCAATGAAATTGAATTCATACAGCAATAATAAGCCCTTTCAACCGGGTCTGACCGATCGGCATAGTCATCAGAAGGTCAAAAAGCAACCGCCGACCTTCGGTCGGACGCTTTTGTCAACCGATAGAGGTGGCTTGCTTCAGCGAGTAACACCTTCGGCTTCGTTGTTGCTACTACTTGTCCTACCTCTTTTGACGCCTTTGTTAGCTGTTAGTCAGCAGATGGAGGTGTCTGAGCGAAACGAGGAGGGCCAGGCTATTAAGTTCGATTTTAATCTGACCAGTGGCGATCTACAAGGTCTGATTCGCTTCATCGGTGAAGAAACAGACTTTACCATCATTGCTTCATCAGAAGATATTCGGGACAAGAAGTTTGCTCTGACCAACTTAAAGTCTGTTACTATCGAGGAGACATTGGAGAAGATCAAAACTGTTCTGTCCCAGTACAACCTGACCATGATTAAAACCGATGGTACTTTACTGATCACCACTTTTGAAAAAGCTGTACAGATGAAAGTGCCCGTAACTCGGATTACTCCCGATCCGGAACTGGTCTCCGAGTCTGATGAAATACAGACTTATGTGATCGAACTAACCACAGCTCAAGCTTCCCAATTGGAGAAATCGATCAAGCCACTATTAAATAAATCGGCTGTTGTTTTTTCTGACGATTTTAGTAATGTCCTTGTCATTACTGATGTTTCTTCTAATGTCCGTCGTGTGGCATCTATTTTACAGGGCATTGATGATTCTGAGATAAAACCGATTTTGGTCGAGATCATTCCAGTGGTTAACGCTGAAGCCTCTGATATTGCGGAAACCATAAACGGTATTTTCCGCCGAGACCGTGAACAGGCGCGAAGAGTGTGGGATAAACTGGATAGGGAAGATGTGACCAGACTGGGGGGAACGGGTGCTATTAACATGATTAATGGGCCGGTGGAGATACAAGCGGAAGAAAGCTCAAATTCGCTGCTTGTCAAAGGAACGGCTGAAAATATCGCTGCCATAAAACAAATAATTGAAAAACTGGACACCGCGCCGAGTATCCAATCCGAAGTTAAGATTTTTCGTCTTAACTATGCTATTGCTGAAGATGTGGTTGAGACGCTAGAAGATATCTTCGAAGGTATAACCGGCGGTGGGTCTAGCCGAGGTAGAGGGAGAGATGATTGGCGGCGCCGTAGTCGTGACCGCGATCGTGATCGAGGTAGAAGAGGTAGCGGCGGCGGTAATCAACAAGGCATCGTGGGTGAAATCAGCATCTCTTCCGATGAGCGATTAAACGCAGTAGTCATCTCTTCTGATCCGCGCAACTTCTCTTTTATAGAAACCATAATTACCGAACTGGATGAAGCCGACCCGCAGGACGAACTGGAAATTTACTACCTCAAGTTTGCCGACGCAGAGCAACTGGCAGAGGATTTGGCAGACCTATTCGAGGGCGGTAATGCCGGCAGTGACGACGACTGGCGGCCATGGTGGGATCGGGGTCGTGGTAGAGATCGAGGTGGAGAAGAAGGTGGAGGTGGTTTCGGTGTGCAGGGTGACGTTAATATTGTGCCCGAACTGCGTCTCAATGCGTTGCTAGTTTCTACCTCCCAGCAGAACTTCGCCACTATCGATAAACTGATTAAAGACCTCGATGTTAGTATGCCGGACCAGGAGTGGGGAACCCGCATCTATAAACTCAAATATGCCGACGCGGCAAATGTACAGTCCATTATCGATGGTGTGTATCAAGGTAGTTCCGGGGGAGGTGGTGGCGGACGATTCTGGTTTTTGCAACAACAGGGAAATCAAAGTCAAGGCTCTCTGGCTGGAAACGTGGTGGCTGAGGCCTATCCAACCCTAAACTCCATTATCATTTCCACTTCTACCGCCCGCAACTTCAAACTGATCGAACAATTTATCAATGAGCTTGATGTACCAACACCACCAGGACAAAGAGAAGTAACCAAACTCTACAAGCTGGAATATACCGACGCAGAAGAGATGAATGAGCTGTTGGAACGGGTCTGGGATGAAGGCAGCGGGTTCCAAGGTTCCGGTAGAGGTAGCATGGAGCGGGGATGGCAGCGAATTGAGGCGCAACGAATGGGTCTGAGTCAGATGCAAGTCGACGTAACCTCGCTGAATGGGAAAGTGGAAATTGAAGCTGACACTCAAACTAATTCTTTGATCATACAAACTCTGGAACGATACCTGCCTGACGTGGAGGCCATGATTAAACAGCTCGACTTTATTCGGGGCCAGGTGCTGATCCAGATCGAAATTCTGGAGGTTACGCTGGACGACGATACTAAGATGGGTCTGGAACTGTCGGTCACCGAGAAAGGTATCTTTGGTCAGGAGTTAACCGATGATAATCCACTGATTGGGAGCTTACAAAGTACACTGGGCCTGGCCAGCGAGATCTCCGGTTTTAATTATGCCTTGGCCACCAACGAGTATATGGCTTTGCTGCACACCTTAATGCGGGAGAATCGTGTCAAAACACTATCGACCCCATCGTTGTTGACTCGGGATAATCAACCGGTTTCGTGGAGTAGCGGGAAAAGTATTCCCTATTTGCAAAGTGTTAATTCTACTAATCTTGGAGGTATCGGTGAGGCGGGGACAGTATCTCAACCATTGTATAATTACGGTTTTATTGAGCCTCCCGTAGGTATTAATATCGATTTGGTACCTCATATTGCTCGTACTAAAATTGGGGAAAGTGGAAAGCGGACGATCGGTTTGGAAATCGATCAAATACAAGCCAGTAACTTCATCGAATTCACCGATTTCAACGCCCCTATTACCGAAACCAATACCATCAGTGCCTACGTGGATGTAGAAGATGGGGAAAAGGTAGTGGTTGGGGGTATGATGCGGGAGACCCGACAGGAAGTCGAAAGCAAAGTGCCGATTCTAGGCGATATCCCGTTTATCGGCCGATTGTTCCGCAAAAGTCAAAAGGTAACCGCAAACTCTGAAATCGTGTTTATTATCACGCCCCATATCATTGATGTAACAGATCCAGCTGATCTGAAGAAACTCTATGAAGAGACTGAGAAATGGCAACTCAACGGGAATTCGTCATCACTGGCTTCTCCTTCAACAGATACCTCAGATGAGAGACCAGGGCCAGCGGAGGATAAGTAACTCTGCGCACCTTGCTGGCCAAGCATAACTCGCCCCAGTTCCACCAAAAAACTTTTCTATCTCACCTTCACACTTCTCCACCCGTTAAACAGGGGTGCGTGAGTATTCGAGCGATAGGTCTGTGGGAGCATGGATTCACACCGCCAATTCAACCTTAAACCCGCCTCTTGCTATAAAATTCACCTCCCTTTTCAGGTCACTTACTGGATTTGCAAAACTCCCCTTGGCTTGGGCCAATGTAGCGGATTTATTTATGATATAATTTGCGCCACGTTTTAACGTCATGCTGCAATCTAGTTGTGGTTGCCTAAACGATTACAATACCGGATTGTGCGATAAATGAGGGGATTTATGGAACTAAAAGTTGCGGTTATCGGTTGTGGTGGCCGGGGTCGAGGACATGTAAAGACGCTAGCCCAATTCCCGGATGTCGATCTGGTTGCCGTCTGTGACCCAATCGAAGAATCACGCCAAAACGTTATAGACGAACATCAAATTTCAAAAGGATACAGTGATCTAGCCACCATGCTAGATTCAGAGACATTGGATGCAGTTTGGGTGGCACCACCCGCCCATCTGAATATGGAGGTGGCACTCCCCTGCCTGGAACGCGGGGTCAACACCCTGATGGAAAAGCCACCTGGGTTAAGTTCAGAACAGGCACAACAGTTGCGGGAAGCAGCCCAAAAAACCGGTGCTAAAGCCATGGTCGGGTGGAATCGCCGATTTAACGGGTTTATTACCGCAGCCAGAGAGCAGGTCGAAGCGTGCGGTAAAGTGATTCAGGTGGTGGGAGAATTTCACAAAAACATTCACCAACTTGTCGATTCTGGTAAATTTTCGCCTTCGATTTGTGATCTGATGTTACTGGAATCGCCGATTCATGCCATTGATACTGTCCGAGCCATTGCAGGGGGGAAAGTAACGGAAGTTCATAGCGTGGTTCGTCGAACCATCTCAGACTACCGGGATATGCACGGCGCAACGATTGTTTTTGATAATGACTGCCTGGTACACCTGATTGCCAACTACACCGCCGGTAGGCGCTTGGAACGGTATGAGATTCATGGTCACAATATCTCGGCCTATTTGGAGGGGGTATCGGAAGGTAAAATTTGCCGCGATGGTCAAGTCACGGAACTAACTAAACCCGAAGAGGACAGTACCTGGCTACAAAATCGGTATTTTATTGATCGCATCAAAGCCAATTTGCCAATTGAATTGCCCGCCGCCAACTTGGATGAAGCGGTAAAGACAATGGATCTGGCCATGCAAATCTTGGCTGGGACCAGAGCCTAAGGGCCGTCTAATAAAAAGGAATCTTTAATGAGTCAACCTGTAAAAGTCGGGGTGATCGGATGTGGTGTGATAGGATCTCGCCATATCGCTGATTCCCTGGCCTCCAATCAAACCGAATTGGTCGCTGTAGCTGATCTGATGGAATCATACCGGGACCGAGTTGTTGAACGGTTCCAACCGCCAAAAGTCTATAAAACCGGAGCGGATCTAATCGCTGACGTGGAAATCGAAGCGGTAGTGTTAGCCTTTCCTACAGCCTATCGAACAGCCGTAGCCAAAGAGGCCTTCTCTGCCGGCAAGCATGTTTTGTTGGAAAAGCCGGTGGCCATGAACAGCACAGAGGTCGAAGAGATGATCGCTATCAAAGGTGATCTTAAGGGAGGGTGCTGTTCTTGTCGCTATCGGTTATTCGATGGGACCGACTTTGCGACCCAACTTATCACCGATGGAAAGTTAGGCCAGTTAAGGTCGGTCTTTTTTCGCGATCTACGCCCGATTGGAAAGAAACCTGAAGGCGATCTGCCGCCCGCCTGGCGACTCAAAAGGTCGCTCAACGGCGGAGGGATCCTGGTCAACTGGAGCAGTTACGATCTCGACTTTCTACTGGGGCTAACCGGCTGGCGTCTGGAACCTCAAGCGGTTTTTGCCCAGACCTGGTCGATCGCACTTGAATTTGCCGATTATATCGTTCCTGACTCAGATGCCGAAACCCATTATGCGGCACTAATCCGTTGTCAGGATGATGTCGTTATCAACATTGAGCGAGGTGAGTATATGTCAACGCAAACCGGTCCAATTTCATCTTGGGAGATTATCGGTAGCCGCGGCGCGTTAAGAATGAATATGCTTCAACACAACCCGTGTCGCATCGAACACACCTACATAACGGATGAAGGGCTGCAGACTGAAGCGATATATGAGCAGGTAGAATCCGCTTATTGTAGCCCGATTGAAGATCTCGCACGTGCTATCCGGGAAGACCAACAACCAAAAACCAGCCTAGAAAACTCGCTGATTGTGCAACGGATTACCGATGGGATCTATGCTTCCGCAGACCAGAGAACTGAGATTTCAATTGAGTAATGGTTGCCACTAAATCCATACCTGATTTGATTGATACGAGGTGTGATAAAAGCGAGATGAATACCATGACTTGGTGCCAGCATTAGGCATCTGCTTCTGTTGCAGGCTGAATGATGAAAGCTAGAGTTCTCCTGGTAACATCAGCACTGGTACTGACCAGTTTAATTGTAGCTGGGGTTCTTTTTCTAAGATCGAGCTATTTGCGGGAGAAAATTCGCTTGGTCTTAGAACAGCAACTCCAGAAGCAATTACATCATCCGGTGCAGATTGGACGAGTCGAAGGTAATGTATTGAAACATCTGAGTGTGCGGGATATTGTAATCAAAGCCAGGGCCAAAGCCCAAGCGAATGCCACTACCTCGTCTACCTCCAGCCCAATACTGGCTGGGGAGGAGGATCTCCTAGAAACCAAAGAGATCCGCTTCAAATATCAGCTTTGGGGACTACTGTTCGGGCGGTTTTTGGTAACAGAACTCAAAGTTACAGACCCACAAATTAACCTTACCATCGCCCCTGATGGCCGCTTAATTCTGCCTCAACTTCGCATCGCTGGAACTCTTACCGAAGAAGCAGACGGCAAATCAGAAAATCAAAAAAAAACTGGTTCTTCATTCGCTGCTTCAACCTTTGCCTTTCGGTCTAACGTCTCAAATGTTAAGATCGAAGATGGGGCAATAAAAATCATCGACCCATACCGTAACCTCCAGTTAGGTGTGACAGGCGTTCAAATGTCTGTTCGAGGGCCATTGGATCGGTGGGATCACCATGGGAATCTAGCTGTTCAAGATGGCCAGATTATCGTTAACGGTATCGAAACTAAGATCGGCGGCATCGAAACAGCGTTCGATCTGAGTCAAAAATCAGGTCAATTACGGCAGATGCAGCTGGTACTTGGCAATTCTAAAATGACAGTTTCAGGACAGGCCAATTCGGTAGATTCAAGCTCACCTGCCCCGGATAACCCGGCGGGCACCACGTCGTCCACATTTCAAGCTAAAGTCGATATTGACCTTGATTTTCGGGATTTGGCTAATTTCTTCCCTAACGACCAGATTGAAGGTGAGGCCGAGATTCGGCTCGAGACTCAGGGGTCAGTAGAGGGAATTACGGGGCAGTTGGGTATTAAATTGCCTTTCGCCAAGCTAAATCAACTTTACCTTGAACAGGTTACAACCTATGCCCGTTTTTCTGAAAATCAGCTTTCTCTGCGCGAGATTTCAGGCAAGCTGGCTGATGGAACGCTTAACGGTTGGGCAGAAATTAAAAACGATGCCACAACCGAAGAGGTTCGTTATCGCGGACAACTGGAACTCCTACAAGCTCGAGCGGAGAAGATTTTCCCCATGATTTACGATTTGACCAACGTCGTAGTTTCAACAGGTCAAGTCGATAGTACTCTCTCGTTTGAAGGGCAAAGTCTCGATTTGGCCCAATGCCAGATCAGAGGAGATTTGGCTTACTCCGATGGCCAACTGAATCAGATTCCGATTGGGCTTTCCAAACTGAATTGGACAGTAGAGCAAGACCAACTTCAAGCCACAGCCAATCTCGATCAAGCTCAAATTCACCTGAAAGGTACTGTTGGATTCCGGCAAGAGAGGCATATAGATCTACAGATTCAGCGGATCCAGATGGGGAAACTGTCTCAGATTCTCGACATTCCCGATCTAAGTGGTGATGGCCAGTTGACTGGCACTCTTGTAGATCAAAAACTAGAGGGGCAGTTGCAAGTTCCAAAGGCGTATCTATTTCAGGTGCCAATTGGGGGATTGACAGCGAATTTTGATTATCACGACGGTCTGGTAACGATTCAGCCTCTAGAACTGGTTAAGAATCAGAGCCGCTTGACAATTATCGGCACGGCTAAAACATCAAGTGACATTCCCGTCGATTTGCTGTTGCGAGTCGATCCATTCTATATCCAAGACTACATCCGTTTGGTCGGTGACTATCCCGTGCAGGGTTTGGCAAAAGGTAGGCTTTACCTGAACGGAACGTTGCGATCTCTTGATGGGCGTGGGGCTTTCCAAATCGAGGATGGTCGTGCCTGGGATTTGCGGTTCGATCCGGTAACGCTACCGATGCAGATTGACGACTACCTGGTGAAAATTCACGATTTTGAACTGTTTGCCCGTGGCCAGCGAGGCGTCATGAACTTTGAGATTAATCCTGACCTCGACTACTCCCTAGAGTTCGAAACTGATCCTGTTAGCCTGCAACAAATCGCTTATGCCAGAGGCGAACCCGACTTTCCATTGGATAGCCAGTTGATACTAACAGCTCAAGGGGAAGGAAATGCGGCCTATCCACACATCGATTTGCAAGCAGACCTGGTAGATATTCGCTATGAGGTTTCAGAATATGGCGATGTATCTCTACCGCCAGCCAAGATTACGGGCACCTTCGCCGATAATCGACTCGATCTAGAAGGAATTGGTTTTGGCAACAGTTGTCGATTGCGTGGAACGATTATGGCCGCTCCAGGCACTCCTTATCAACTGCTGATTCGAGGCAAGCAGATGGATGCCAGCCAGATTTTACGGATTATCAATCCTTACGTTGGTGGCTACTTTGCCGGTCGTGCCGATGGCAGTATGACCCTGAATGGTGACCTGGAAGACTTGACAACGGTAGAACTTGATCTAGAGCTGAAGAACTTCTTATTGATACCTTCAAGTTTGCCACCATCTCCCTCCGCGAAAGCGAAGGGAGATAACAGTAAGGATGTTCGAGCCAAAGGCCACTTCGCGAACAAGTTGGTGGTATCTGTCGAATCTATGCATCCTGCCACCTTAACCAATGATGGACCGGTTAAGATTCGCTATGGACGACTAACCGAAGGTCGGTTGCCATCATCGCCAATGAGCGATAAGGGCTGGATAATTGAACGTTTTTGGTTACGTGGTTGTGGCGAACCAGAGATGGCAATCATGGTCACTGATAAGTATATTCGACCTAATGTAACAACCCAAACGACTCCTGTAATCCATGACTTTGCAACAGGCCAAACTTCAGGCATCTATTTCACCAACTTCTTTGGTTTGCCCAAGGTTTTGTCAGGGCGAATCAGCTATCGCTTGGCTGTTAACGAATCCTTTAATGATTTCATCTTAGATTGGTCTTGCCCAGAGTTAGACCTAATTGCATCGACAATCGACAAGTCAGCATCGGAAATAACAGGCCTAATCCGATTTAACGGTAGTCGAGGGCGTCTAAAGTTCGATGGCAAACAGGTCACCTTGGCTCAAACTTCTCTGTCACTCAACGATAACTCGATCGATCTTCGGGGGCGATTTACACTCGACCAACCTTTACCTGAGATTGAGGGCCTACCTGACACCGGTAACCGGATTTCGTTGCAATGCAATAATTTCGATCTCTCTAAATTAAAACTATCTTCGATTTGGCCGGACGTAACCTATCTGACGGGGCAAGCGGATCTATCTGCCCAAATTACTGGTAGCTTAAAACGGCCTTATCTGCGTAGTTCAATCGGTTTGAATCAGGTTCATCTAGAAACAGATTCGTTGCCGGCCCCTATCGATAATTTGACGGCCCAACTGCGAATCTCAAGTGACCTGACGCCTTTGGTACGGAATTCATCCTCGACTCAATCCCCGCTTTCACCGGAACAGATACTTCCACTATTGGCTGATATCAAACTGACCAGTGCGGTCTGGCGAACCAATTCCCTGATCGGAGTTGAGGACATGGCTCTGGTTGCTAACGGTCGCTTTCAATCTACTGCAACGCTTCAACTGATGGTCGCTGACACCTCAACGCTGACTCGAAGGAGCAGCGTCTCAGTTGGACGCTGGCAAGTAGATCTGAGTGGAGAGAAAATTGAATTACAACCTTTTCTACAAAAATACTTGCCCCGGACAGCGGCGAGTTCACCTGTAAATGGAATTATCACTCTGGCCACTCAGTTTAAAGGTCAAGGTTTTAAGGTGCAGTCAGCAACGGTTGATTGTCATGACCTTTCTCTAAATCTTAGTCAAACCCCCTTCCATGTTCAGGAGCCTGCTCGCCTTCGTTTTTCGGAGGAAACAATTCATATCGACAGTTTAAAACTTTCGACGCCGGCTGTCGAAAATAGTGCCGACCGTAGGTTGGGCACGCTTTTGGAACTTTCTGGGCAGTTGAGTTCAAATGTTGGCGTGCTCCATACACCCACCGCCCTTTTATTAGAACTGAAACAACTCCCGCTGGAGGTCGTTTATGCCTTAGCTTCGTTGTTTGTAGCCGATTTAAATCTTAACTTCGACAGTCCATCCGCGAAGCGTGGCCGGTTGAGCGGTAGGGCCTCACTTAGCCAAACGCTCGACGATCCCGTCATTATCTCAGCTTGGCAACTCGATTTCGCTGACGCTCAACTGATGGGTCAGATTACCTACTTGGATAAGCAGTTAAGCATCCGGCAAGGGCAGTTGGCAGGACTACAGATCTCTGGTAATCTACCTGTCAGGTTATCTCTATTGCCTTCTCCTACCGGTGCGGTCTGGCAGCCGTTGAATCAGCCTCTTCAGATCGCACTGAAAGGAACGAAAATTGATTTTGGTCTTTTGTCTCATTTGGCGTCGGAAATTTCACGGCTGAAACCGACAAGATCTAATGATCAGATTTGGCCGCAGAATGCCTCCGGTCACATGGAAGTAGATCTGCGTATTCTCGGTACTACAATGATCCCCTATCTGCAAGGTGATCTAACCCTACAAAATGGACGGATGAATCTTCTGGAATTACCCTTGTCTGAGGTAAACTGGTCTATTCAGGCTGAGCCGGATCTAATTACGCTTTCGGCTTTTCAACTCAATATTGGCAATAGTCATTATCATACTCAAGCTAATATAGTCATGGATGGATTGCGGCCACAGCAGTTGATAATAGATGATTTTAGATTCATTAAAGCTCAAGTACAAGATCTGGTTACACTGACCTTTGGTTGGCTTACCCATATGAGTCAGCCAGACCAAGGAATTGCTGTTCCTCAACAACTTTCGGAACTAATCTCAGGTCAGTTGAACGGTAACTTTAGTAGTTTGATCCCTCTGGCTTTATCTTCTAAAAAACCTTCTCATACCCCGACGCTCGACCTAGAGGTTGAAGACCTCAGGCTAAACGTTCATCAACCGGGGGTTCTCAATTCTCGACCTCCGATCGAAGCCGAGGGGCGGTTTGTTACCATTATCAATACTCAGCCGCTACACCTTAAGTTACAAGATCAAAGATTGATGCTGGATTCATTTACCCTAGTTCCCTCCCCGTTAGCGTCGATTACAGATCTAAATATAGCTTCAGGAAAGTATCCAACTGGAGATCGGCGATTACAAATTACCGGACTTGGATACTGGCAGTTGGATCAGGCGCTCGATTTTAGTTTTGAGGCTACAAATATAGACCTGCAAACTCTGATCCAACTACTAAATCTGGATCAAGCAATACCAAAAGATTTAGTCATTGACGGGAGAATAGACACAGAATTACAGGTAAGCGGCACCGTCGCAACCCCGCAAATTGCGCTCAACTGGCAAGCCAAAACACCGATTACCCTCAACCAAACCGAAGCCGATACTTTTGAAGGTCAAATGGTTCTTGACGGCAAGCATATTTTCATCGGTAATGAAAAAAAACCTATTCGTGTAAAAGTCGGCCAAAACCAATTACTCTTTGATCTGGAAATTGATGATGTTAGCCAAGAGGATGGGGGCACCCGACAGCAAATTGGAGGTCGATTAGACCTGCAGGCACAGGATCTGGGTGTTCTTCCACTTTTGTTTCCACAGTTTGGGTACGCAAGTGGACATGGTAGCGTGAACTTAACACTTGGTGGACGTTTAGAATCGCCTAAGCTGAAAGGATTTGCTAAGTTTCAGAAGGTGAAACTCAATCTACCGGATCCCAGGATCAATGTAGACCAGACCGAAATTAACCTGGACTTTACCGATCAAGGCATCGAAATTCGGGAACTGCAGGGGTGGTTGAACAACGGCCGCTACAAAATCGATGGATGGGTAGAATCCAAATGGTCGCCAACCGAAGGTCGTACCCTGACTGACCTGAATGTACAGATGAGTCTTCGAGATGGATGTATATTCGAGTCTCCAAATCTTTATTCTGTGCGCTTGAACCGTGCAGATCTGGCGCTCAACGGCCAGACAAGCCAGATAATTTCGAGCCTTACTGACCAGAACCAGAAGTCTACTCCTTATCCTCAATCATCTTTATCCTCGACAGGATTGGGAGTTGACACCATCGGAGATAATTCGATGAGTTGGACGCCATTACAAGGAGAACTACGAGGGAGTATCACCATTGACCAGGGACAATACGAGCAACGTTGGGAGGATCTCGTCGCTATGTGGTCGGGCCGTTCGGGGGACTCGGCCTTAAGACAATTAGTGTCTGAACTTCCATTTTGGCAAAACCTGAAACTCAACCTCGAAATTTTAGCACCTGAAAATGTGAAGTTGATCTCAGAGTTTGGCGATGTCGAAATTGAGACGGCGATTAATGGACAGTTGGATGGGCCAATCTGGCAACCGATTTTTAAGGGAAGAGTTGATCTTTTACAAGGCGAATTCTCTTTCTTTGCTATCGACCAACCTTTCAAAATCCTGGAAGGTTCTTACATTGAGAATGGCGAAGTTTACTCGCAACTATCCCCACCAAAGCGAGGATTGGAAGATCAATTCGTTTTTAATCCCAAATACAGTATTTTAACCGAAACAACACAACCGATTCGTAACGTTGATCTTGTTACTGTCGATGGCCAGATACGGAACCGCGATTTGGTCATTCGAGCCAACTTGAGTGGCTACCTGAATGAGAAGCATAACCCTGTGCTATCGGCAGAGGTTTTAGAGAAAGAGTTGGGAGAAGAGTATCTGTTAGACCAAAAGCAAATCCTCTCGATTTTAACATTAGGCATGGTCGATCCTTCGACCATGACATCCTCTTCTGTTAGCGGTGTCAGTGCGGTAGTTGGAGGGGTTGGTGATCAGTTTTCGCCTATGGTCTCCAGTTTTTTCCTCCAGCAAGGGCAGCGTTACGTCGGCGGACGTATTGCCAAGATGGTGGGATTTCGGCAAACTCGTTTCAACCTTAACCCTAATGAATTTGAATCTTCCCGCTTTCTACTTACCAAAGAAATTTCCAGTCGGTTGGTACTGACCTATTCTTCCACTTTCCAACTTCATACCGAACCTCGAATTGAGATTGAGTACGAATTAGGTAAGAATTTCGCCATCAAAGGTGAGCGAAACGAAGGGAAATTCGGTGTTGATCTGAAAGTTGAAAAGAAGTTCTGAAGTCAGGACAACACTGAATTTTCAGTACTCTCGTATCACTATAGAAATTGAGAATCCATCCCTGTTCCGACCCAGCGGATGTATTCGCTCATACTTTGGCTCTTGATCGAGGGAATTCAAAATTTAGACATACGCTCCAAGCGGACGATGATGTTAACCTTGCCGATAACCGGCTCGACTTCAGTTAGCCGACATCTGCTTTTTACCTGCTGGTTACTTATCTATCTACCCAGCCGGTTTCTGTGGGCTGATCTTATCTACCCTGATCTAGCGGATAATCCAACCTCTGGTAGGAACGCTCTCAACACGCCTATGGTCTCCGAGATTCGATATAGTTTAAACGGAGAAGTAATTGATGACGAAATCGTTTTAGAGAGATTGAGCCAACGCACCGAAGTTAACGCTGGTGCGCCGGTGTCACGCGACCAGGTTCGTCGGAGTATCGAGGCAATCTACCGGCTAGGACCGTA
>JASMLX010000410.1 GCA_030748495.1 Candidatus Poribacteria bacterium
TCATGGCGCGAACGGCGGCATTTTGGCTTCCATTCCTTTCTGTACTCTAGTCGTCATGATTGGTAATCTGGTTTTGGTATGGGAATTGCCCGTCTTCCATGAGATTAAATTGTTTCTAACGGTGGTGAATTTACAACGCGACGAATATGGAGATTTGTTACTTTTTCAGTAGGCTTGGCTCACTGAACTGCATTGGCAATTACCCGTCTCACGTTGTTATTGTAATAGGTTGGATCCGTTTCATGTCCTAGACGAAAGTAGAAGATCTTGCCTTGGCCACGATGATAGCAACAACCGCTCCGAAATACCTCTCCACCTGGAAACCAACTGACTCTTTCGCTTTACAAGTCAATATAGGAAGGATAATTATTTATGCCGCATGACATACCTCGTTTTTTTACGTGCTTTTGTATCGCATGGGTTCCATGGTTTGGACAGGCAGCGGAACCCACCACAACCAGCGAGCTCGAAGACGCGGTTTTTTGGGACTCGGTCTTCTCCCATAACCACGTGCTCGACATTCAGATTACGCTTACCCACGAGGCATGGGATGCGATGCAACCATGGCGTAAGGAAGATCAAATAGGCGAAAAAGGTCCGAAGGTTGACTTTGGTAACCAGTTTAACTACGTCAAAGCCAATGTTGTCATCGATAACAAACCGTTTAAGGATACCGGCC
>JASMLX010000411.1 GCA_030748495.1 Candidatus Poribacteria bacterium
AAGGTGATTGACCATTTTGCCTCTCGGTCTCTCTGGAGTAAGAGGCCAGAGATCTTAAATGCGGTGATCGATCGAGCTGTTAAGACTGATAATCCAGCTTGGGCAGAGCTGGCGATGAGGTTTTTTGGTGATTATGGGATGAAGGTAAATCAGCTACAGGTCAGGTGGGAGGTTGAGGATAAGAAGTCGAAGAGGCCAATGGATTTGGAGCAGGAGTTCATCGAGCAGGCCCTAGTATTAAAGATGACTCCTAAACGGTTCCAGAAGCTGTGGAAACAGGCTCAGTTAGAGGTGAGGTGAGTAGTAGCAGTTGGGGGGTTGCTACCACTCTTAATCTGTTTGGGTGAGGGATGGATGTGGTCTGATTATCAAATCAGAGGTAAAACGTTCAGTTTGGTTGCTGCCATCCAAATGAAATGGATGCAGTGGAGTCCTGCCACCATAGTAGTGTAGTGTCAGAGATATGAATGTGGTTTGGGTACAGTTCAGGTTGTCTGGTATCGGTTGGTTTCTCCTTTAGGTATACATAGAGTGAGTAGTGTTAATTGATTATCGGTTGTAGTGAGCGGAATGTTTAATGGGGTTAGAATAAGTTGGTGACTTAGTGGTGGGGTAGGGCTGTATGACCCTACCCTGTTGTTTCCCATTCAAATGGTCCAGGTGACAATATCCTTCCCG
>JASMLX010000412.1 GCA_030748495.1 Candidatus Poribacteria bacterium
TCTATTTTAAGGACGCAGCACAAGAGATTGGCCCTGTTAAGCTAGATCAAGGAGGAAAAGGGCTAGCTCCCCAAGCACCCAGATATACTAATAGAGAACACCTACTGTGGGTTACCCTCATGTCAGAGCTTTTTTCTTAGCAGCCAATGCGGCCAACACCTTTGACTTTTTGCCCACACACTGGCAAAATCAGCAGAAATCTGCTAGCCGAAGGGGTTTTAATCGCAGTAAACCTCGGGCTAGCCATTGTTAGGGCTATACACCCGTATATTTCCAGTCTATCACTGTCCTTGATCTCCATACCCGACCTGTGATAGGTTAGGCGGGTACTATCGGTCCTCCGATGACTCAATCAATCCACTAGTCTTACCCATTAGTGTTATGCTGCGAAATCTTTATATGAAACACTTATTATCTGCAATTGCTTTCTTTTTCCTCATTCTCTTTGTCCTTCATAGCCAAGAAGAATGGCGTCTATTAACCACTAGCGATGGGCTTTCTAGTAATGTGGTTCTTAATATTTTTCAAGCCAATAACGGCCATATCTGGATTGGTACCGACAAAGGTATTAACCGTTATAATGGTGTCTTTGAGACAGATCTCTATGGTCCGGTCAATAGCATCTTCGAATTACCTTCCGGCCAAATCTTGGCTCGTGAGAAGATGAATGATG
>JASMLX010000413.1 GCA_030748495.1 Candidatus Poribacteria bacterium
TGGCAGCGTGTTCCGTTTTTGCCGGGTTACTTAGCACACGCATACCCTCAACAAAAGGCAATCCACCTCCGTCTATTTTGTCAGAACGCGATACCACGTAAAGGAAGGTATGATGCCCCGAAATAAATTACAACGATTCACAGCATCTGACGTCGCTAAACTTGTTGGTTGCCACCCAAATACTGTTCGCCGATTGGCAGACCTTGGGTTAATTCAATCTAGCCGAGACTTTAATGGTTGGCGGGTGTTTTTGGATATCAATAACGTAGCCTCAGAAGTATTGCGACTGCTGTGCGGATCTAACCAAACAGTAGACGCGCCTTCGAAGCAGAGCACCAATCAGGAGGGAGGTGAATATAGAGTCGTGGATTGACATCAACTGCAACAATAGTTGCCATAACTGAGACTAAGTGAAAATGACGTCAGGCTTGCGCCTTCCGGCCAAGATTGCGCAAACCCGACACAACTAGAAAATGCCGAGGCACTTTATGCCCTGGCGATTGTATTGTACCCGATTTTATCCGGATAAGGATATACCAAATGAATAATAAAATTTCGCAGCAGAACGGGCAAATTCGAATCCGCCCTTCTATTTTTACGCCCCATCCTGCCGGCATCGCCGATGTAAAGATCACTCACATCGAGCTAGCTGAAAGCACTGTCGAAGGCTG
>JASMLX010000414.1 GCA_030748495.1 Candidatus Poribacteria bacterium
GGAGCAACTGAAGCAGACGTGGAACGACAACACGGTTCAGACGTTGGTTATGGATATTGAGGTTCAGGTAGTAAGCAATTATACTTCGGGGGAAGGAATGGCCAAGCACTACAAAATCCAAAAGAAAGAATTTGAATTCGGGGACATCAAACAAATCCAAACCAAAGACGGGTTTATCGGACACCGAATGGATGGATATTTAATTGAGAATCCTGACGTTAAAATTGGCTATGCGTTTTTCGTTCGTTCGGCTGGCAATGCTAGTCGGATTTACCGTCTTTGGTATATGACTGGCAGCGGGACACATATCGAAAAGAAGACTAAGGTACAATCAACATTCGACCAAATCCTCTCTTCATTTGAATTTAATATTCTTTAAGGATCAAGACTGATAATTAGACTCAGAGAGAACATCACAAGCAAACTAAATTTCCGCATCATATCTCCACCAATCAATTCTTGTAATCGTAGTGTACTTGCTTCAGGGACTCCTGACTCATTTCGACTTCCCCATCTTGGACTCCCCCACACATTAGCAATCATCCGAGATGCGGGGTCGGTCGGTACTGCACGCCTGAGAGCCGTGTTTGTGACCGATTGACAGTGGTAAAGGACGATCCTTCCTCGCTGCTAAAGGCCCGTGCTTCGTGCGGCCAAGGGTAATTAATTC
>JASMLX010000415.1 GCA_030748495.1 Candidatus Poribacteria bacterium
GTATTGTCCAGCCTTTGGCATGATCGGCACCCTGTTTGGCCTGATTTCCATGCTTGGAAGTATGGGAGGAGGCAGCGGTGGAATGGATATGGGAGCATTGACTCAAGGAATGGCCGTGGCCTTGATTACAACGTTATATGGGGCCGTCTTTGCAAACGCGATCTTTTCTCCCGTTGCCGACGGCCTAAAATCTAAGTCCAAGGCAGAGAAAGTTTACCGGGATGTTATTATCGAAGGCGTTGTCATGATTGCCTCTTCCGAGACACCACCTGTAATGCGTGCTCGGTTTGGCTCCTTCCTGGCCCCTAAAGATCAAGCCCAACTGCTAGAATCCTAAAGGTTGAGGAGAAATAGATGGGTGATGTGACTTGCGAAGGTCCTTGTAGCAGTTGTGGTGGAAGTTGTGGTGCAACAGTAGAATATCCAGAGGGTGCCCCTGAATGGATGGTTACATTTTCGGATATGGTAACCCTGTTATTGACCTTCTTTGTACTGATGTTAGCCATGGCGACCTTCGATCCAATCAAGTATACGTCGGTTTCTGAGGCTTTCTCGAAATCCTTTGGTCTACTACCCTCTTTCGATAGCCCGATACGGAAAAAACGTCAACCGCAACCATTAAGAGAAAAATTCAATACCGAAGAAGAACGAATGCGAGGACTCGGTTATC
>JASMLX010000416.1 GCA_030748495.1 Candidatus Poribacteria bacterium
CGCTCTTCCTCTTGGTATTATTGTTGCTTTGTGAATTGGGTGAGCTGCCTTTTCATTAATAGTTACAATTGCGTGTCCCGCTTCGTGATAAGCAGTTAATTTTCTTTCTTCTTCTGTCATTACCATAGATCTTCTTTCGGCACCCATCATTACCTTGTCTTTTGATTCTTCAAATTCTTGATTTGTTACAATTTTTTTATTTTTTCTAGCCGCTAGTAAAGCAGCTTCATTAACTAAATTCGCCAAATCTGCTCCTGAAAAACCCGGAGTTCCTCTAGCGACAGTTCTTAAATTTACATCTGACGCCATTGATATTTTTTTTGCATGAACTTTTAGTATTTTTTCTCTTCCTATTATATCTGGATTTGAAACAACTACTTGTCTGTCAAATCTTCCTGGCCTTAATAAAGCTGGATCTAATACATCAGGTCTATTTGTTGCTGCAATAATTATAACTCCTTCATTTGTATCAAAACCATCCATCTCAACTAATAACTGGTTTAAAGTTTGTTCTCTTTCATCATTTCCACCTCCTAAACCTGCGCCTCTGCTTCTGCCTACTGCATCTATCTCATCAATAAAAATTATACAAGGTGCATGTTTTTTTCCTTGTTCAAACATGTCTCTAACTCTTGATGCGCCTACCCCTACAAACATTTCAACAAAATCA
>JASMLX010000417.1 GCA_030748495.1 Candidatus Poribacteria bacterium
GTCATTTCAAGTTCATTAAACATGTATTAAACCACCCAACTACTAAATATATTGCACAAATGTTTTATAGTGTGCTTTAATGATGTGTTATACTGTATTTTAAATTTGTTCAATTAACTACATTATCGCTTTTAATGTGAATCGTACCAATCACTGCTATATTTAGAGGTTTTCCGTTTTGATAAAATATAATGTTGCACCAAAAGACATGATTAAATAAAAACCTATTATTATTGAAAAAAACAAGTCTGAACCAAACCAAGTTAAATTATTTAGGGTAAAGTCGTAAAAGAGCTACTAAACATGACACCTTTCAAGTTGTTTAAGAATTTGATTCAGGTTGAGCGGGGGTTAGACTGTTTAATCATTTTGTTTTCTTTTTCGATTCTTTCCTTCAGAAACAATTTTAAAAGCGATTGATAAGGCACATCCCTCTTGTTTGCAATCGTTCTTAAGCTTTCGAGCAAATATTCCGGCAAACGTAATGAAATAGTTTTAGTTGTCGGTTTTAAATGTGAAAAAAGGACAGGTTCACTTTTATCCCAATCAAGATAATCTGTTGAATCATGTGTTTGCCAAAACAATCGTTCTTCTTCTTCTGTTTTGAAAACAGGGATTTTTTTAAGTGTTTTCATTATATTTCCTTTTCTCTTTTTTTGTCATATTTCT
>JASMLX010000418.1 GCA_030748495.1 Candidatus Poribacteria bacterium
GGACTGGTTAGAACAGCAATAGGTACAGGACAAAAGAAATCTGGAATTTTTAGAGATTGATGAGGTAGTGATTGTGAATTAGTTTGATCAGTTGATTGTGGAGAGAATCCAACTTTTGATTTGCCATTTCGGACTTCATCTTGTATCATTTCGTTGCCTTCATAATAAAAATGGAGAGAACAAAATTACTCCCCAGTAAATTGTTCAGATTTGACTTTGATTGGGTCAAAAGATATTCCAGAGGTCAGTAATGTAGTAGTTGCTGACCTCTTTTTTTTGTCTCAAATCTATTATATCACATCACTATCCTTTTGTGAATCTGTTGGTAATTTCTGCTCTAATGCCTATAAACACATACCATTCAAGCAGAGAATTCGCACTATCTAGCAGTAAATCTTGCTAGTCTTTCAGAATCCAGTTGAAGATCTGATATAATCTAAAAAGTGTCGTCTGGAGTTTCTATGGCTGTTGGGTTCTCTGCCTGTTCTATGTTGATACTGCCGATGCAGAAACTAACATCATTTGGCAGCACGTTCAGCCTCTTGATCATACTAAAACAATATAGAAATGAAATTGTTGATTTTTTGAGAGTCAGTATAGAGGGGAATTATTTTTGTAGCAACGACAAAGATGTAAAAAACTCTCCATTTCTAGACGAAGAGAAAAT
>JASMLX010000419.1 GCA_030748495.1 Candidatus Poribacteria bacterium
CCCGGTAGTTTCGGTCACGGCTATACCAATCCTGACACCATTCCCAGACGTTGCCAGCCATATCATGCAACCCATATCCATTAGCTGGATAATTACCTACTGCTGTCGGTTTGCCAACCTTATTCCCATAGTTAGCCCGACTTGCACTCGGCTCTTGATTCCCCCAAGGGTACTTTTTACCTTTTAAGCCACCACGAGCGGCCCACTCCCATTCTTTCTCCGCACGAGCGGCCCACTCCCATTCTTTCTCCGTTGGTAACCGTTTACCTACCCATTTAGCATAGGCCGTCGCATCATGCCAACTAACTCCGACTACAGGTTGATTGGGTTGGTTGAAATCGTCATCATCCCAATATCTTGGTGCCCGATGACCAGTGGCTTGGACAAACTTACGGTATTGAGCATTTGTCACCTCATACTTATCCATATAGAAGGCTGGTTGCCGAAAAATTCGCCCTCGCCCTGGTATCAGCACCATTTCCCCCGTTTCAAACTTAGGTTTATCCTTAAGCTGATGATTAATCTCGGTTGTTTTTTGCTCCACTCTGACCGTCTGCTGATAGGGTTGATAACCCTCCTTGCTCAGTTCCAGTTCGTAATCTCCTACCGCCAAATTGGCTACCACATTCGGCGTTGTGCCATAACTCTTGCCGTTTAGCTTTATC
>JASMLX010000041.1 GCA_030748495.1 Candidatus Poribacteria bacterium
CCCCATCTCAGAGGCTGAAAAGGCCAACATTCTGAGTCAGACCGAACCTCACAAGGGCACCGATGTAGAGGGATATAAACGCTAGACTTAAGATCGGTAAATGGGGTTCAATCTGTCTCATTATTTCTACCGGGGTTTTACCGGGCCTAGCGGTGAAGATATCAAGAGCGTTATCAACCTATGCACTATCAACCTATGTTGCCTCGAACAGATTAAAACTGGTTTGCCTTTGACTGTTGTTATCCGGTCAATTTTGAGACTGTAGAGGTACAGCCGCTGTATTTTTGTTAAATTCGGTTGCCCCGCGCTTGCTCCCCTTTGCTTTGCACTGTTCTCTAATGCTGTGTTAAAATAGCGGCTCAATAGACCTTTTTCATAAGTTCGAGCAATATAGGTTGGGAGATTTTCGAGTTCGTATATACCAGAAAGTTTAGCCTCCTCTCAGCCTAGAACCGTAGTAGATTTTACTATTATGCAATAGGTCTAATGTCTTTAAGCGTCAGAAGATGTTAGCTTGGCAGTAAGTCGGCATTTATAACAGAGAGGGAATTGAACATAAATTATGAGTCGTGAGTACCGCGTTGCTATCATGGGTGCAACGGGAGCCGTTGGAGCAACAATGATGGAACTACTGGAGGAACGGAATTTTCCGGTAGCTTCCCTAAAGTTATTAGCATCGCACCGATCCGCTGGAACACTAAAGGAGTTTCAGAGCGAAACCATCGTGGTTGAAGAGTTGACTCACGATTCCTTTGATGGTGTAGATTTAGTTCTCTCCTCTGCTGGCGGTTCGATCAGCAAAGAGTTTTTACCCACAGCAGTCAAGAAGAACTGTATCTCCATCGACAATACCAGCGCCTTTCGTATGGATCCAGACACTCCACTTATTATCCCTGAAGTCAACATGTATGCTGCTCACGATCACCGGGGAATTATTTCAAATCCCAATTGCTCGACCATCCAGATGCTGGTGGCGTTGAAACCGATTTACGACGCAGTCGGAATTAAGCGGATTGTCGTTTCGACCTACCAAAGTGTTTCCGGTAAAGGTGGTGCAGCGGTCACTGAATTAGTCACTCAAACCACTGCGGCTTTAGAGGGACGACCTGTTGAATGCGACAAGTTCCCGCATCAAATGGCCTTTAATGTCTCTTTTGATTGGCCCTTCACCGACAATGGTTACAGCGAAGAGGAGATGAAGATGGTTCACGAAACACACAAGATTTTCGAGGATGACTCGATTGGTGTTTCGCCCACTACTGTTCGCGTCCCTGTCTTTTTTGCTCACTCAGAGTCGATTAATATTGAAACCGACCAGAAACTGAGTGTTGAAGATACCCGCCAAATACTTTCCCAGTCAGAAGGCATAGTAGTTATTGATAATCCAAGCCAAAAGCAGTATCCGCTGGCTGTCGATATTGCGGGAACAGACAGTGTATTTGTAGGACGGATTCGGGAAGATCTGTCGATTGAAAATGGCTTGAACATGTGGGTTGTGGCTGATAATCTGAGAAAGGGAGCT
Source organism: Candidatus Poribacteria bacterium (assembly GCA_030748495.1). Taxonomy (GTDB): domain Bacteria; phylum Poribacteria; class WGA-4E; order WGA-4E; family UBA9662. The sequence continues at coordinate 1,523 of JASMLX010000041.1, forward strand.
GCACTCAATGCCATCCAGATTGCAGAACAGCTTCTAAATACTACCCTTGATTCCCGTACCGACCAGAGTTGAGGGTAAATTGTAAGCCTTCAATCTCTAGTTGAGCAAACGAAACCATGCGAGACTACTACGAAGTCCTCGGTGTTGGCCGCAAGGCAACGGCAGAGGAAATCAAAAAAGCCTACCGTAAGCTAGCGGTTATGTATCATCCTGACAAAAATCAGGGCGATAAAGCAGCAGAGGATAAGTTCAAAGAGGCTTCAAATGCTTACGAGGTTTTATCGGATCCCAAAAAAAGGCAGATCTACGATCTACAAGGGCATGCGGGGGTCCATAATACCGGCTTCCAGGGATTTAATAGCACGGAAGATATTTTCTCACATTTCTCAGATCTATTCGGCGGTTCTGGCAGGTTTTCAGGGCGGCAATTTGGTGGCCATTCCGGTTTTGGCGACTTTGGTAATGCCTTTGATGATCTATTCGGAGGGCGAGGAGCTGGTGCACGACAACCTGTCGCTGATCTCAAAGCCAGGCTAGAGATTACATTAGCAGACGCCGTTTACGGAGCTGAAAAACAGATCCAGGTTCAAGGTCGCAGTATCCGGGTTAAGATCCCACCGGGCGTTCAAGACAAAAATAAACTAAATCTAAAAGGGCAGGGCGATCAATTGCCCAACGGCCAGCGTGGCTCCCTATTTTTAGAGATCACAATTAAGCCTGATCCTAATTTTGAGCGACGAGGTCTGGATTTGGTAACACAGGTAACAGTTCCCGTTACAACAGTTGTCTTAGGTGGTAAAATTCGGTTGCCAACGTTGAGTAAAGATGAAACAAGCCACAGTGTAGAGTTAACAATTCCATCGGGGACTCAACCCGGCAATCAACTCCGTGTCCGTGGGCAAGGCGTTGTGGACCGAACCGGCCGATGCGGTGATTTACGGGTGCAGATAAAGGTTGAAATCCCAAAAACCTTGACGAAAAAACAACGACAACTTTTCGAAGAACTGGCGGAACTGGAATAAACAGATTCCACCCTTAACTTTATGAGAATTAGGAATTCAGTGGTCAAAATCCACCGGTCGCTGATCACACAACAGGTAATAACAGCGTGATTTCACTATCAGATAGAAGTAAGAAAGTTGCTCCATCATCGACTTTAGCACTAACAGCCAAAATTAATGCGATGATAGCTGACGGTCTGGATGTGGTTAAGTTTGGAGCCGGAGAACCGGATTTCGATACCCCCGACCATATTAAAGATGCTGCAGTTGAAGCCTTAAACCAGGGCTTGACCAAATATACGCCGGTCAGTGGGATTGTCGGATTAAAGGAAGCCATCGTGGACAAGTTCCAGCGAGATAACAGCTTAAGTTACGACCAGGGTCAGGTGATCGTTTCTTGTGGTGCTAAGCATACTATCTACAATATTTTGCAAGCGATTTGCAACCCAGGGGATGAGGTTATTTTTGCCGCACCATATTGGGTCAGCTACATCGAGATGGTCAAGTTGGCTGATGCAACACCAATTGTACTCCAGGCTACTCCAGAGCAGAATTTCTGCTTGACACCCAGCCAAATCGAAGCTGCCGTCACAGCAAACACCAAAGCGGTCATCATCGGTAGCCCGAGTAATCCGACAGGTACAACCTACGACGCGAACAGTCTGAGGCAAATCGGTGAACTGGCAGTAAAAAACCAATTCTATCTCATTTCTGATGAGATTTATGAAGCCCTGCTATACGACGGGGTGCAACATCAAAGCTTAGCCAGTTTCGGTGAAAAGGTCAAGGCGATTACCTTTGTGGTCAACGGGGTTTCCAAAGCCTATTCGATGACAGGATGGCGGATTGGCTATACGGCGGGTCCAGAAGATGCAATTAAGGCTATGTCGAAGATTCAATCCCACAGCACTTCTAATCCAACTTCGATTGCACAAAGTGCAGCCTTAGCCGCCATTTCAGGGCCGCAAGAACCGGTAGCGGAAATGCTAAACGCCTTTCAGAAACGACGCAATCTAATTTGTCAGCGGTTTGATGATATCGATGGTGTCGAATATGTCAAGCCACAAGGTGCGTTTTACCTCTTCCCCGATTTCTCAGCCCATTACGGCCGTACGATCAACGGGTACTCAATCAACAGTTCGCAAGATCTGGCTACCTATCTTTTAGACGATGCTAAAGTTGGGGCGGTTCCAGGTGACGGATTTGGGGCCGATAATCATATGCGCTTCTCTTTCGCCACCTCTGAAACGGAGATCAATCGGGGACTGGATCGGATTGAAAAGGCACTGATAGGATAAATAGTGGGAATGGAAAAAACGCTAGTGCTCATTAAGCCAAATGGAGTTCAACGGGGATTGGTTGGTCAGGTTTTGCACCGGTATGAGCGGAAGGGATTGAAAATGACCGGGCTGAAATTACTTCACCTATCAGCGGAAAAGGCAGCTCAACTCTATGCACCGCATCAAGGTAAACCCTTCTATCAATCGCTGGTCGATTTTATGACCTCAGACCCGCTGGTCGCTGTTTGCCTGGAGGGTCAGAACACAATTGAGATTGTTCGTCTGATCAATGGAGCAACTGACCCGGCAGAATCACAGCCCGGAACAATTCGTGGTGATTTCTCTAATCATTTGACCGAAAATGTTGTTCACGCTTCTGACTCGGTCGAAAACGCAACGCGGGAGTTGCAGATCTTATTCGACCCAGGGGAGATTCTGTAAGGAGATTTCTTTGGAGTTCCATAATCCTATGAAAGCGGCTGATATTAGGAAATTTGAATTTCCCGATTGTCACAACCCTTTCGGCACATCACAACCAAGACACGAAGAGGCTTCCGCTTCTTGGTCAGGAGAATGGGCCATTGTAAAGGTAAAACGAGGATAAACGATGAAACTGATTCAATATCATTTGCCAGATCAAGGTAAACGCGTTGGTATCGTGACTCGAGAAGAAGAGATTGTTGATGTAACCACCGAGGAGTCATCTACCGTCCTCGACCTATTAAAACTGTCAATTGAGGAAGGTGTCAGTCTAGGTGTTATTCTAGCCGATATTCAAGAGCAGGTTTCGTTTAGGGATTTACCCCCGATTGAGTCGAGGGTGTTGGCCTCCGGTCGAGGCTCTTCTGTTGATGGGATCGGAGGGGGAAGAGGGATAAATGCTGAGGGAGCACCAATAAACGAAAATGGGAAACTGAAACTTCTCCACCTGGATAACCCCCCGGATCCGAATTTACCCCATATATTGCCACCTATTGACGCTCCAGAGGTGTGGGCCTTCGGTGTTACCTACAAACGGAGCGCTGACATGCGTGATGACGACAGTGCTTCCGACATCTACAGCAAAGTCTATTTCTCGGATCGGCCTGAACTGTTCTTTAAAGCGACTGCCAACAGGTGTGTTGGCTCAGGCGGGTCAATTGCGATCAGGAGTGACTCGACCTTTACAGCCACAGAACCGGAACTGGCATATATTTTAGGTAGAGACGGCGAGATCATCGGTTACACTATCTGTAACGACGTTTCGGCTTGGGATATCGAAAGAGAGAATCCGTTATACCTACCACAGTCTAAGATTTACACTGGCTGCTGCGCACTTGGCCCCATGTTAGTCACCGTGTCGGAAGTCGACGATCCATATAACCTCGACATCAAGTGCCGAGTCATCCGCGACGACAAACTAATTTTCCGGGGCGAAGTCAACACTTCACAAATCAACTGGAAATTTGAGCAGCTAACCGAATGTCTCATCCGCCACAATCCGGTTCCAATTGGTACTGTAGTGTCAACAGGAACCGGCATTATTACCCCTGCCGATTTGCCGTTGATTGCCGGCGATATTGTTCAAATCGAAATTAACGGATTTGGAACGCTATCTAATCCGGTTATCCAACTGTGAAAACGTAGGAATTAAGAATTAAATTAAAAGTGTGAAAGAAGGTTTTGACTTTTACACCTCTTTCCTCACACCTGTATTGGCTTGACGTAAGTGTATGACGGCTGACGCTGGCTATATTTTATCCATTGACCAAGGTACAACCGGAACCACTGTGCTGGTCGTCGATGCCCAAGGGCAGGTGGTGGATAAAGCCTACAGCGAGTTTAACCAATCCTATCCCAAGCCGGGTTGGGTCGAACACGATCCGATTGAGATTTGGCAGACCACTCAACGGCTGATCACCCAAATCTCTCATTCCAATCGCCAGATTATCGGTATCGGCATCACCAACCAGCGTGAGACAACGGTGGTTTGGGATAGGCAAACTGGCCAGCCTGTCTATCCAGCCGTTGTCTGGCAGTGCCGTCGAACAGCGGACCTTTGCGCTAAACTTAAAGCCGAAGGGAATGAGGAGTGGGTTAGGCAGAAAACGGGTTTGGTGCTTGATCCCTACTTTTCGGCTACCAAGATCGTCTGGATCTTAGATCGAGTTGACCCTGACCGACGTCGAGCAGAGAATGGCGACTTGGCCTTCGGCACGATAGATACCTGGTTGCTATGGCAATTGACCGGCGGGGCTATCCATGCCACCGATTTCACTAACGCCTCCCGTACACTCCTATTCGACATTGATCACCTAACCTGGGATACAGAGCTACTTCAGCTATTCCAGGTACCGAAGGCCCTTTTGCCAACAGTTCACCCTTCGATATACCATTTTGGGCAGACTATGGGACTCAACTGTCTACCGGATGGGATTCCAATTGCTGGTATAGCGGGAGATCAGCAAGCGGCGCTATTTGGTCAACTCTGTACCAAACAGGGGATGGTTAAGAATACCTATGGCACAGGCTGTTTCCTGTTGATGCAGACGGGAAAGCAGCGGATCCCTTCGCAGTCGGGTTTACTGACAACTCTGGCCTGTAGCGGTGGCACCAGCGCAGATGATGTCGACTACGCCTTAGAGGGGAGTGTTTTTGTCGCCGGGGCCGCAGTTCAGTGGTTGCGTGATGAACTACAAATTATTCAAACAGCAGCTGAGACAGAACAGACCTCAAACAGCATCTCCGATAGCGGTGGGGTTTATGTGGTGCCCGCTTTTACCGGCTTGGGAGCCCCTTACTGGAAGGCTCAAGCTAGAGGGGCAATTCTGAATTTGACACGCGGTGTCGGTAGGGCGGAGATTGTTCGTGCGACCCTAGAGTCAATCGCCTATCAAACGGTGGATGTAGTACAGGCCATGGTTGCCGACGCAAAGGTCTCTCTAGATCGATTACGCGTTGATGGAGGGGCAGTTGCCAATAATTTCCTGATGCAGTTCCAAGCAGATTTGCTGGATACTCAGGTCGAACGACCAACTCATATTGAAACCACCGGGCTAGGTGCCGCTTATCTGGCCGGCTTGGAAGTTGGCCTTTGGGACAGTGTTGAAACTCTAGAGAAATATCGTCAGGTTGATCGTATTTTTGTCCCGTCCATGACGGCAGAAACGCGATCGCAAAACTTGGACGGCTGGCGTCAAGCTCTTGCCCGTATAGTCCTTGAGAATTGATGATTCACCATTCTGCATTTATTGTTCTACACTCATAAGAAAGATAGACATCACTGGCTTAAGATAGAACAGGAACGCTAACAAGGCCGCTCGATAACAGGTGATGTTAATTACGGAGAGGAAGTATGATCGATACTAACCAACCCATTAGTGCTGATAATCTGTTTACCGACGAGCAGATGAGGGCGTTTCTGACTAACGGCTTCGTTGTCATCAAACCGGATCTTCCGAGGAGCCTTCACGATACGATCTACCAAAAGCTGGATCAGGCTGTGGAGATGGACGGCAATCCGGGCAATAACCTACTTCCACGAGTGCCGGAAATCCAAGAAGTATACGACCATCCGACAGTGCGAGGTGCGCTCACCAGTGTAATTGGTCCTAACTATATGATGCATCCCCACCGGCATCCACACACCAATCGGCCCGGAAGTAGTGGCGGAGGGTGGCACAAAGATAGCTATTGGGGATATGGTAAAGTCCGCAACCATCGCTGCTGGTGGGCGATGGGCATGTATTTCCCGCAAGACACACCGATAGAGATTGGACCAACAGCCGTCATACCGGGGTCATCCTACTACCTGTCACGCCAAAACGATGTTTCAGAAAGTAAGTTTCCGGCGACTGGCGAAGCTGGCACCGTGATCATTATCCACTATGATATCTGGCATCAAGCTACCGCTAATGAAACCGATAAAACGCGTTACATGCTCAAGTTTGAATTCACCCGGATGAGCCCACCAACGATCCCATCGTGGAATAATAAAGATGCCGAATGGCAGTCTCCATCTAACTTATCATTGCTGAATCGGCAAGAGATCGTATGGCAACATCTTTGGAACTGGTTGAACGGTCGTGGGGAAGAGAAACCGATCGGCGAAGGCACGGAAGCTGAAATCAGTCGATGGATTGCAGCTCTGCGGATCGGTACGCAGCCTGAGAAGATAGATGCAACTAACCATATTGGAGCCTTGGGGAAAAACGGTGCGGAGGCCATTTCAGCTTTGGTCAGTGTCCTTAATGACCCTTCCGAACCTGTAGGTCTGAATGCGGCCTATGCACTCGGCGCAATCGGAGAAGAGGCTATAGATCCACTCGTTGAGGCACTGAAAGACGATAATGAAACGGTCCGCCGCCACGCCGCTTATGCCTTAACCGCAGCCGGTTCTTCAGCAGGGGAGAAAGTCACAGAACTACTGGGCCACGAATCGGCGGAAACCAGGGGCTACGCCAGTTATGTCTTAGGTGAAATCGGTGCGGATACATCTGTACCGCAATTGGTATCCCTATTGGATGACGAATCGGTTGTTGTACGTCGGAATGTGGTTGAATCGCTGGGCATTATTCAGGGGAAACACGCCCTTTCTGGAGAAGGAACAACCTCAGTGGCGGCTCTAGCCAGGGCTATGGTAAAAGACGCGGATAAGCAGACACGATTTACCGCTGCCTTGTCGCTGGCTAGAATTGGAGAAGATGCAGCGGATGCTGTACCGGCCTTAAAAGATGCACTGAAAGACGATGACCGCTACGTGCGAGGTTACGGGATGGAAGCCCTGAAATACATCGGGACACCAGAAGCCAAGAGTGTGCTGATCGATCACCTAATGACCACAAGATGGTGCCCCTCGACCAGCAAAAATAGCACTTTCTAAGGTCACAAGATTTCTTAGTCTGATCAGTCAGCAACAGGGGCTTGGTTTTGCGAAACTTGTTGTCTGACCGCATCGTAGACTGTTCGGAGTGGTATTTGATGTGTTTCCGCGACTCGTTTACAATCTTCGTACTCGGGAACGATCTTGGTGATCTCTCCTTCCCAGAAGCCACGCTTAGCCGTAACAGGCCCCCAGGGCGTGGTCACCTGTATAAAATCGCGGGTTAGCTTCTGACGGTTGGTCAGATAAGTCCGAACACCAAATGTAGTAGTTTGTTGCAACAGCAGCTGGGATATCTGGCCCTGTCTCTCCGCACTGGACAAAACCGTGACCTTAGTGCCAGGTCGCCCCTTTTTCATCAAGATAGAGGTTAAAAAAACGTCAAGTGCTCCCGCCGCGAAAAGCTGATCGACCACCCAAGCGGTAATTTCAGCCGATTGGTCGTCGATGTTGGTTTCTGTGACTATAATCTGGTCGGAATCAGTAGGTAGGTTAGATGGAACTACGGGCTTTTTTTTTCCCCTACCACGATACGGAGTAGATTGGGAACGTCAGGCAGGTCTCGGCTACCGGCACCGTAGCCTATTCGTTGAACTGTCACTTCAGGCATTGGACCAAACTGCTCAGCCAATGTGGTGATAATGGCCGCCCCGGTAGGAGTAACCAGCTCTTTACGAATTTGGGTTTGACGGATGGGAATACCCCGAAGCAGCTCCATCGTACCTGGAACCGGTACGGGCATCAGGCCGTGAGCGCATCGAACGAAACCGCTACCAAGCGATATTGCCGAAGCGTAGATCTGCTCGATCTCTAACAGGTCGAGCCCGATCACCGATCCGACAATATCTATAATTGAGTCGATAGCACTGACTTCGTGTAGGTGAACCTCCGACTTAGGCATGTCGTGAACGGTCGCTTCCGCCGCCGTCAGTCGATCAAAGATTTTCTTGGCTCGGCAGATAACACCGGCTTCTAAATCGCTCTGGTCGAGCAGATCAAAGATGTCCTGGAGATGACGTCCATGGAGATGACGATCCTGGGTTTCGGTTACAATCGCACGTGTGCCGGAAATTCCCTGCTTTTTGGTCTTTTCAAAGGTCAAAGAAAATTCATCGTTCAGATTGATCTTTGTCAGTTCTACGGCTAGCTGTTCTGGATCCAGTCCGATATCGACCAGGGCACCCAGTGTCATATCGCCACTGATGCCAGAGAAACAATCGAAGTAAGCAGTTTTCAAAATCGATCTCCGTTATTGAGACAGTCTTTAATCAACATAAACATGCAGATCAAACGCATTCTTATTTTTATTACTGGGGTACTCCTACTGGTTGTCTGTGTTACAATCCTGATTGTCAATTCGCAAAAGAGGCCACGGCAGGAAGCGACAGATTCAAGCAATCCTACTGGTACCAGGGGGGAAAAAGTTCCCAACCGACTTTTACCACCTGGCTCTGAACCGACAGCCACTATCCCTCCAAGCCAAGTCAAAGGGTGGGGTACCCACTATAGGCTAGTGGAATGTGGCGATTTACTACGCTACTTTTTCGAAGATCCCAATCGGTATTATGGCATCTACGATCTGCAAGAGGACTTAGGCCAGCCGGGTTCGCCAGATTGGACCTTGATGCCGTGGGATGAACTTCGTCGCCGATATATCCGACGCTATCCCACAGAAGGCAAAACCTTTTTGATTGACGACGAACCGCCTCCTCCATTGCTGTCACTGGCCCAAGAGTTGGCCTACGATAACGCTCGATACCGGTTAATTCTCCAACCAAAGAAGTAGCAGACGGACAGGTTCAACCGATAGTTTCGAGCACCGTCTTATGGCCGGGCGCCTTCCAACACGGCCCGTAAAAATCCGTTCTGTGACTCGAGTAGCGCTACCGCTGTTTGTGGATCAACATCTCTAACCAGGCAGACAACCGCCACTTTAGTTTGACCATCGGCTTCAACTAGAGCAACTTCAGCCTGCGCTCTTTGGCAACCTGTAATCTCCATTAAGATCCGCAAAGCGCGATCTTTGATTTTATGGTTGGAGGCTTGTAGATCCACCATCAGGTTGTCATAAACGCGCCCCGTCTGAATCATGGCGCCGGTAGTCAGCATGTTCAAAACCAATTTAGTAGCCGTGCCTGCTTTTAGTCGAGTCGACCCGGTCACAACTTCGGGCCCTACCTGGGGGGTAATCCAGTGGTCGACGAAGCTCATTTCGCTTGACTGTGAGAACCGCCCAGGCGGAAGGGCACAACAGAGCAAAATCGTTTTGGCCCCTAGATCGTGCGCCTGTTGCAAGCCACCCAGCACATAAGGGGTGCGACCGCTGGCTGCAATCCCAACCACAATATCCGCCTTGGAGACGAGGTGGTCGAGGATGGCCTGACGACCGGCTTCGGGTCGGTCTTCAGCTGCTTCCACCGAACTTCTTAAGGCACGGTTTCCACCGGCAATTAAGCCTTGGATCTGCCCCGGCTCAGTGCTGAAGGTAGGTGGACACTCGGAAGCATCCAGTACACCCAGCCGACCACTAGTACCCGCTCCAATGTAAAATAAGCGTCCATCGTTGCGCAACACTTCAGCAATCAGGTCGATTGCAGTGGCAATTGAAGTCGATTCGGCTTCAATTGCCGCCAGCACTTTTCGATCTTCCTGCTGGAAGATCTCTACGATTTCCGCACTGGATTTCAGGTCGATATCAACTGAATTGAGATTCCGCTGCTCGGTCAGCAGATCTGCTAATTCACCTGACTGACAGTTCACTGAAGCTGATTCTCTAGCCTAACTCTTTTTGGTAGCCGGTTTCGTCGGCGTCAGCCCGCTCCAGCAACTCGATTTCATAGCCGTCAGGGTCGTCGATAAAGGCCATCTTTCGACCTGCCGGGAATGTCTCTCGCCAATCGCCGGGCCAGATCTCAATACCCTTATTTTCCAGTTCGTCACAACAGGCAATCAGGTCGGGTACACCGATAGCGAAGTGCATCAGGTCTTCGGGAACGTCGACCTCGTAATCGTCGGAATAGGTGAGCTCCAGCGTGTGGGCATTACCGGGTAATTCAAGGTGAGCGATCTGGTTACCTGCCGGCGACTTGTCGCTGCGGTTCATGACCTTAAAACCGAGATGTTCTTCGTACCATTTGATCGACTGATCCAAGTCGCTAACACGAACGCGTGTGTGAAGGAAAACCGCCATAATAAACTCCTCAAAAACCTATTTAGTTAGTTGGGAAACAGATAAATACAAATTCAATAATATCACACAGCTGAAACAACTGCAAGCACTGTCACCAAGCGACTAACTGTCAATGGCAACCGCTTTCCCGGTCTGGCTCGAACGCACGGCACCGTCCAGCATCTCCATCAGCATCACCGCTTGGTCGGCAGAGTTGAGTGGTTGATCCATCTCCTGGATCGAGCGGATAAACTCACGCGTTTGCAGCGTTACAGAATCGCCGGAATAGGCTGAGGTATCGAGTGGTTTAACTTTGACCCCTTGAGGTGTACCAATCAACTGCCGGCCATCTTCTAGGCCACCCAAGGTGCCGTGGAGACTTACCCGCTGAAACTCGGTAGCAATCGATTTTTGATCGGAAAGCCCATCGTCATTCTCAGGTGATTTGCCGTCTGCCGTATTGAGTGAGAAGGCTACAGCAAAATGCAACACACACCCGTTTTCAAACCGAACCAAGCCACAGGCGGCATCGTCAGCGGTGTAGATTTGTTCCGGCGGCGCTAGATCGGAGAACGCCATATAAAGCCCGGCGGACACTTCAGTCGGTTTGGGACATCCCATCATAAACCAGGCGTTATCGATGGCGTGAATACCAAGATCCAGCAGGACGCCACCGCCTTTGTCTTTGTCGTGTCGCCAGCCTCTGCCCGAACACCAGCGGGTGCGAATCCAACGCGTATCCGAGTAATAGACCTCGCCTAGTTCTCCCGCCGCTACCAGGCGTCGGCCCTCCATCAACTGTGGTGTGAATCGAGACTGGCGCACAAACATGCAGGAGAGCCCTTTCTCAGCCGATAATTTGGCCAGCGGTTTCATCTCTTCGGCACTGTTGGCCGGTGGCTTCTCGCACAAAACGTGCAACCCACACTCCAGTGCGTCCCGAGTTGCTGGGGCGTGCATCCAGGTTGGCAATCCGATACAGACCGCATCCAACTCTGCCTGTTGTAACATCACTTGGTAGTCATCGAAGATTTGCACTCCTTCGATCTCACCTAGAGTCCGTTCACGGCGATTAGAATCCGGGTCGGCTAAAGCGACCAGTTCAGCATTTTTCTCATCCGCTAAAATCCGGGTTGTACTTCCAATGGTACCGCCGATGCCGATAACGCCAAATCGAATTTTATCTCCCATATTTTACGTCCTTCCAAGTCTAAATTGAGTCAATCATTACGGCCCTAAAATATATCATAATTTTACCGCATCTCACCTGTAGAAAGTCATTTTCTTAATAGGCCTCTGGCAAAAAGAGAGAAATGTTAGAATTAAGGGGTTAGATAGCAACAGATAAAAAGATCGATTCGAGTCAGATATCAAACGGTTAACCGCCGTTAGAGTGGGTCTTTTCCGACAAATGTTGCCAACCTTGTCCTCTCCAACCAACCGGGCCAGACCAGCCCAGCCTAGCTAAATTGTAGCCACCAACGGCTGATGAGATTGATATTTTGGAGGGAATATCCGGTGATTAAGGCGGGGCTAATTTGCCTGCCAAGATCCGGCGACCAAAGAGGAAATCTAAATATTGCCCCTGAAGCCGACCAGAGAAAGTGACCCATTAGCATTTAGGTGGAGGTCGGATTCAGATTGAGCCTGTGATCGGCAAACCAAAGGTCTGGGCTATTCGGTGCTAGCGTGATGGCAAGCGACGATGACATTTGTGACTCCGTTTGAATTTGATGGCTACCATCTACAATCTGGAACTCAAACCCAAATTCTGACTTATGCAACAGGTCTAATCGCTCGTCGCACCAACTGTTTGCTGGGGCCAATCGCGGCTGGAAGTGCGGGTGTTGGATCTGTATAGGGAAGGCGAGTGGCAGGCCGGTCAACACGGTTGGACTCAGTAGTTCTGTTATTCAGCCACTCAGAATAATAATGTTAGACACAAATGAGGTAGAGGAGATTTTGCCTCAGTTGAGCTGGGTAGAATTGCTTAAAAGGGTTTTGTAAAAGTATCAGGCTATAGAAGGGGAAAAACACCATTTCATGCCCATGCGCACAATTGAAGGCTCCAGAAAATGAACAGTTCTCATTTTCGCATGAAAAAGCCACATCACCAAATCTGGGTTTAGTACCAATTTTCACAGCAAGCCGATGAGGAATCCTCAGTAAGGAGCCGCCGGCTACTAAATATCCACAAAGTTTCCTTTTGTTTGTTCGAGCCACGATTTTTGATATGATATGCGATAGAGTTCTAATATTTATTAGCGAATGATTTTGTACCTAGAGATGTCTCCTAACTACTCATTGGCTATGTTTCAATGGCTCGGAGTGTATAAGACGTAATTTTGAAAACGAGAGATTAGAAAAATGAGAGTTCAACTAACTAATCATAGGGGGTTGCTAATGAAAAGACTTACCTGCTTATGCCTATCGATATTTTGTTTGTTACTGGCCGGCAATATTTGGGCTGATGAAGTGGTGGAAATACCAGACCCGATTTTGCGTAAGGCTCTGATTTCAACTCTGCGACTTAAAACGGGCGCAGATATTACTAAAGAAGGCTTAGCTGAAATAACGAACCTAAACCTTCAATACAGGAATATCAAGGATTTGACAGGATTAGCGTTCTGTACTGGTCTTAAAACCTTGTCTCTTCATTCCAACCGGAATCTGAGCGACATCAGTGCCTTGGCCACGGCTAACCTGCCTAGCCTTGTCACCTTGAAACTTGATAACAACCAGAATCTGAAAACACTGGCTAGTTTCAACCTGCCACAACTGAAAACCTTGTCTCTTCATTCCAACCAGATAAGCGATATAGCTCCAGTGCATAAAAATAAAACGCTTTCTTCTACGTTATCGACACTTGACTTTCGCTATAACCCCCTTAGCAAAGTGTCTATTTTGAACTATGTCCCTTTGCTAACTAAAAAGATTGGATATGTCAAATTCACCTATCCTGTTGGTTGGGATCTTATTAACCTGGATAAAGTAGAAAGTTATAAGATTTCATTGCAGGTAAGCCTAGACCCTAACTTTATCCTGATCAATTCTAGTGTTGTCGTTTTAATGACACTCCAAGAACTGGCTGAAACTAATCGATTCGTGATAGGTGAAACAGTTAATTTGGTCGTTGACCGGGGGACAATCCAATCTCCCGCGGTAGCAAACGGTGACGGCACCTACTCGGCCAAGTATACAGCAGACAGCACTATCGGCGATGTTAAAATACAGGCGGTCACTAACAGTGGGACGCTAGCCTCCACCAAAATAAGGCTGGTAGATACCAAAGTTGATCGCATTGTGTATCAACTCGACCGGAACCCCAACCTGGCTTCTGGTCACGTATTGATTAATTCCATGAATAATCTGACTCTGAAGCTACTGGATTCCAAGGGCGAATTGGTCTCTGGAGAAATATTGGATTTAAGTGCCGGTAGAGGGACAATCCAATCGCCTGCTGTTAAAAACTCCGATGGCACATACTCAGCCATGTACACCGCCGGGAACAATACTGGTTCTGCTGCGATCAAGGGTATCATTAAAGGTTCTACCGACAAAAGGGATTTGGGGAGTCTAAAAATCCAGGTGGTTGATATTTAGGGTCAAGCTTTCAGTCACTCAATCTAGACTTCCCGCTAGCCTAGACGCCAAATCGAACATAACAATATATTTTGAAGATACAAGAGGCAGCAAAGTCAAAGGTCAAACTTTAGTCTACTTAACAACTGATTTGGGCGCTGTTAGCTCACCGCTCGATCATGGGGACGGCACATATACAGCCACGTATACCGGGGCGGAAACTCCAGGCCGAGCTAAAATCACGGCTACAAGTGAGAGCGGGAAGTCTGGTACTACCACCATTCAACTGGATGGGGTCGATGGGGTGGATGGGGAGAAATCTAAATTCAAGATATTTGGCAGTGCGGCCGCGCAAACCGGACAACCTGTATCCATTGAGGTTTTACTTGTGACGACCAGAGGCGCGCCCTTGAGCCGGAGACGTGTTGATCTCAAGATAGAGCCAAATGCTGATGTTCAGATCAAATCGGCCGAAAAAACAAATCTAGAGGGAAAGACCATAATCACTTTTACTGCGGGTACGGCCGGGATTTATACCCTGAAGGGACGCTCAGGAAAGACGATACTCGATGGTAATCTTGCGGCTATATTTACTGGCGACCCGGTAGTCTTACCCGAGATGGAGGGGGTTGAAATTATCTCTATTCCGGACCCTGCTTTGCGTAAGGTCCTGGAATCGGCCCTGCATAAATGGCCGGGCGGGGATATTATCAGGGAACACTTAGAAGATTTAAAAACTTTATCCTTGGCCGGCAAGGAGATCCGGGATTGGACGGGGTTGGAGTATTGTATCTCTTTACAACAACTAGATCTCTCTAATCACCAACTGCAGGATTTAACCAGCCTCCCCTGGGCCCAACTCACCCGCCTGACCCAGTTGAATTTGTCTAATAATCAGATTAGTGATTTCAGTCTTCTATCCAACCTGGCCTCTCTGCAAAGCCTGGATCTTTCTCATAACCAAATATATGAGCTGAGTGCCTTGGTTGGTCTAACTTATCTGGGTCAACTCAAGCTGAACCATAACCAAATTAGTGACCTGACCCCGTTGGCCAAACTACCCAATCTGACTCAACTCTATCTGGGTTCAGGCCAAAAAGAGCAACAGAACCTGGTCAGGGACTTGAAACCTTTGCAAAACTTGCCGTCTCTGCAGGAGCTATATCTAAGTGGAAATCAGATTAACAATATTGGGCCTATTGCCAGCTTGCCAGCCTTGAAAAGCCTGGAACTCTACCACAACCCGCTGAATAAGTCTGCGCTGCTGATTCATATTCCAGCCCTAGAAGAGCGTAAAGTTACCGTTTCCCACAATTCGTCGGCTCCGCTCAGCACCACCATTAGTGGAGGCACCGTCCAGAACGGGGATCAGGAGGTAGAGGTAGAGTTACTGAACCAAAAGGGTATTGTACTCCAATTCAGCGATAAAGTTAGTCCTGGACAGGTGGAACTAAAAGCCAAAGAGGGTGAAGCCTTAACTGTCCAAGCCAAGTGGGAGGAGGACCAGCTAACTCTAAATTTGCCGGCTAACCAAACTTTCGGCTATCAGACCACCTATATCATCCGCTTGACAGGGGTCAAAGACGCCGACGGCATAGCCCTTGAAGGTGACCAGGTTACCTTCACCACTAAAGCAGAAGTCAGATTGAATCCGACATTCACTCTGTCGGCCAGCCGGCCGCAGCAATCAGCTAATCCCGGCCAGCAGGCTACCTATACTCTGAGTCTACAGGGGGTTGACGGCTTTGAAGAGACAGTTAAACTGTCCACGACGCAAACGCCGGCCAATGTAACTACCGGCTTCGATAACAGCAGTATCCAACTCAAGGCGGAGCAAGATAAACAGCCGGCGAAGTTGGTACTGACACTGCCTGAAGATATCGCAGTGGAAACCTACCCCTTTACCGTCTTAGCCACCAGTGGAGGTCTCAGCCAAAATATATCGTTAAAACTGAAAGTAGAACTGCCCCCCAGTCGGGTGGCCAGTCTGCGTCTGCAAGCCGAGCCTGACCAGTTAACCGCGGATGGGGTGTCGACCTCTATCATTACCGTCACCGCTAAAGATGACCAGGGCCGGGCTCTGAGGGGGGAGACACTAACCCTGTTAGCCAGTAGCGGTCAGGTCAGCGACTTGGTGGAAAACAAAGAGACAGCCACTTACACTGCCACTTATACGGCCGGCAGCAAAGTGGAACAGGTGACATTAACCGTGGTGGCCCGCAACGACAAGAAAGGCGCCATTAAGCTCAACCTGATTGAAAAACCAAAAATCGCTCCCTCCTTCGCTATTAGTTCCTTGAAGGCGGAACAGACGGGTAATCCAGGCGGTTATATTTCCTATCTGGTGAAGCTGGAGGGGAAAGATGGCTTTGCCGACCAGGTGACCTTATTTGCCACTGATCTACCAGAGGGAATCAGCGCCACCTTTGATCCCAAGGAGATCAGCCTGTCGACTGAAGATGTGCTCCATACCTCCCAGATGACGCTGACGGTGGGTACTGCGGTGGAAGCCTACGACTATGAAATAACCGTATTGGGCACCAGTTCAGCCGGGTCAACTAAAAAACTGACCTTAACGGCTAAAGTAGAATCTACCGATCTGGAGTTGAGCACCTTAACCCTGATCGCCAAGCCCAAGCAAGTCTTGTTAGGTCAAGGACTGGAGGTGCTGGGCCAGCTAGTCATCTTATCCGAATCGGCAGAAGTGAAACCGGAGGGTTTGACTATTAGCTAGCCTATCCTTTATCTCTCCTTCAGGACAACAGCCTAAATTTGAAGCTAGCACAGATGCGGAGGGCAATTATCAATTGGCCGTTCCATTCAAAGCGGAAGAGGTGGGGGAGTGGGAAATCAAAGCCAGCCTGGCCGATAGAAAAGACTTAAAAGGGTCACAGCGCAGCACCAAGTTTAAGGTCTTGAAGGGGAGGGCGGTGATTGCCTTTGATAACGCAGATAACGCCTTACTAGGAACTGGCATTGAGCTGGTGGGGACACTAACTCCTGAGTTAGCCGATCAATCCATCACGCTAAAGATCTTAAAGCCGGATGGTAGTGTCTCCACCTTGACTGATATCAAGAGTGGGGAGCTGGGCGTCTTTAAGCAAAGGGTGGAGTTCAACCTGGCCGGCAATTGGGATTTGACCGCCACCTGGACCGGCAATGAGGACTACGAAAGTGTGACCAAGACCCTGAGCGTTGCGGTTAGTGCGGAAGTAGGTAAGGCCATCATCGTGCTGGGCGGCGGCAATGCGGAAATCAACCTGGACTGGAAAACCTTCAGCAGCGTGGCCAGCCAGGTGCATAAGGTGTTCCTGAGACGACAGTTTAATGACGATGAAGATATTCACTTCCTGTCGCCCAGTTTAAGTGAGATTCAAGGTGCTGATACCGTTACCACCTTGGAAACATTGGAGAAAGCTATCACCGACTGGGCGAAAAGACAGGTCAATAGTCAGGTGCCTCTCTATCTCTACCTGCTATCCCATAATCTAGGCAATCAGTTTTTGTTGGAAAAAACGGAGACCCAGCAGAAATACTTGTCGCCACAACTGCTGGATACCTGGTTGGATAGGCTGCCGGAAGGAACACCGGTTACGGTGGTGATTGAGGCTTGTTATAGTGGCAATTTCATTAGCCAAGCTGGTACTAAATCAGCCCTGGTTGGTAAAAATAGAACTGTTATCTCAAGTGCTAGGGGTGACAAGCAATCCAAGATAGCCAGAAGTTCCTCTTTTAGCCGAACTTTCTTTAATCTGATAGAGAACAATAAAACAGTTGCTGAGGCCTTTGAACAAGCTGCGGAGAAGATGGAGAGAACGATTTTCCATCGAGACCGATTACCTCAAATGGACAGTAATGGGGATGGTAATCCAAATCAAGCCGAAGATTATGTCACCTTAAAAGGGAGTTATATACCAGCTGATTTGATCAGTTTGGCGGATCCTCCCAACATCACGAAAATAACGCCAGCCTTAGAGTTGAAGAAGGGGGTTTCATCACAGAGAATAGAAGTCGAGTTATTGGGGACAAATATTAGCCGGGTGTGCACCACGGTAATTTCTCCCACCTTTGATCCTCAGGCGGAATTCAAGAGTTGGAATCAGTTAGCGTTTGTCGAATTTGATCTGGTTGAAGTCAGTACAGGTAAGTATGCGGCCCCATACGGAGATTTCACTATTCCAGGCGATTATTCGGTGGTGATAAACGCTGAGAATGCGGACGGTTTTGCAGACCCGGTGCAGACTGCCATCACGGTGCCAGGAGCAGAGAGCAAACCGGTAGCCAGGCTCACAGGCGACGTCAATGGCGCTAAGGTGGTAAACATCTTCGATTTGGTAATTGCAGCCGGATCATTCGGTAAAACGGGGGTTGGGATTATGGGAGATGTGAATGGAGATGGTAGGGTTAATATCTTTGACTTGGTAATAGTAGCAGGAAACTTCGGCAAATCACTACTAGCAGCACCTTCCATGGTTTCCAAGGTTAAAAACTACTGACCAAAAACATCACATAGCCTCAACTATAGACCAACTAGAATCAAATGCGAATCTGTCTAGTGCTGAAGAAATAGCGTTGAATGTTCTGAAATCTATCCTACTCGAAAGATTACCAAGGCGGACTCAACTCTTAGCTAATTATCCCAATCCATTTAATCCAGAAACCTGGATCCCCTTCCGACTGGCACAAGATTCAACAGTCATGGCTAAAATCTATGACTTAACTGGCAAGCAAATCAGGATGATTGAGCTAGGGCATCTACCAGCAGGCAATTATGTAGAATCTAACAGGACAATATATTGGGATGGAAAAACTCAAGATGGAGAGCAAGTATCTCCAGGTACTTACTTTTATCAGGTACAAGCTGGAAGTTATTCTGAGACCCGTAAAATGTTAATTCTGAAGTAGTTTTCAACCTGATCTGATTTTACGTGCGAGGACTTTCAAGTGTGTCCTACTTGAAAAGCGTTTTTTGTGCTCAGTAGCTTCCTCTTATCTCTAGAATTTACTTGGACCGTGGAGATCGTTTTCGTAACTATATGTGACGGATTCGGAATACCGTTGTGGGGAGCGTCAAATTCCCCACCAGCAATTTTCTCCTCTCTTTGCCCCATTCTGAACTTCACCTCCATTTTTCTATCTGGGTAAGTTGTTATCTGCTCTATTAGTGCGTGTAAGGCTGCTCAGCCAACTGCACGATGGATAGGTGAAGACTTGTGTGTATTGAGAGTGAGAAAGGGCGGCTGTGTACGGTGGATAATCCCTAGCCACGACGGCGTGTGCAGGTGCACCAAAAAGGCAACAATTGATAAAAATATCCAGGAGCCAATCAGCTAATGTAATACTTTTGCTTATCCATAATTGACACTATCAAGCTTGTCGGACGACTGACGGCGAAGCCAACACCTAGCAACCGTAGCCAATATTGGATTTAGCCATCTGCTGCTAGTTTGTTGATGCTGACCGACAAACGTGATTTGTTACGGTTGGCGGTTCCTTTTTTTATGACGCCTTTACCGGCGGCACGATCAAGTTGGCCAGCTGCTTCTCGATAAAGAGCCTGAGCCTCTTCCAATTCACCATCGACGATTGCCAATTGGGTTTTCTTGATGATTGTTTTTAAGGCCGATTTTCGTTTCCGATTAACCTCGGCTTTTCTTTTATCGGCACGCATGTGCTTAAAGGCTGATGGTCTGTGCGCCATTATTTATCTTTACCCCTGCTTTAAATTAAATGGTTTCTGTTTGTAGTTGAATATCGGTTAAATCTAACTACGAATCGGGTACATCGTCCAAGTACGACTCCAGAAGTTTACGGCGTTTCCGAGGAGTACGGGCTGTTTTAGGGGTCAGTTCTTCCTCATCGTCATCCAGACCCATGAGATCCTCATCGAAGGGATCTTCAATCTTATCTAACTCCTCTGTTTCTTCTACCAGTAAATCTCCACGTTCCAGCGCGGCCAGTTCCTCTGGGGTCTCACGTCCTTCTAACTCTACCTGAGAGAAAAGCGCATCCAGATCTTCATTCGAGGTTTCATCTGTCTCGGTTTGATCCGGATCGTCTTCGTCAAGCCCGATGTCTGCCATCGGGACCTCTTCCTCGAAATCATCGACGGCTTCTTTCAAATTGATTTCTTCTGTGGATTCCAACTGAACTGGCGGAGATAGCCCTTCATCATCAAAATCGTCCAGAAAAGCCTCATCATCGTCGACAAAAAAGTCCTCGTCATCATCCTCGAAATCGTCTTCAGGCATCGATAAGTCATCAATCGAGGTCGATCGGAGGCTGGTCTCTTCTTCCAGAACGGTATCTTCATCAACTTCAGTTCTTACCGATGGTGAAGGACGTCGACTTCGGCTTTTGGGAGTTGAATCGTCTTCAATTGTGTCCTGAAGTTCAGAGACAAAATCTTCAGGCAAAGCACTTTTAACACTACCGAACCGTTCAATGATCTCAGCTAAGGCTTGATACTTTTCCCGCTTCTCTTCTTTGGCATGGTTTAACCTGGTCTGAGATCTCTTGGCGAGCCGTTTTAAGTCAGCTAACTCGGCAGACAGTTCCTTAATTTCCTGATCCAGTTCCAACTTCTGTTGGGCAACACGGTCGTATGCTTCCTCTACTTCTGCAATCCCAGACATCAACCCACTAATTTGATTACGTAGCTGATCGACCTCTTGCCGCTTTTTGCTTAACGAATCCTTTTTACGTGACAGACGATCGAGTTGCGCTTCTAACTGCCCCTCTTCCTGGTCGATTTCAGAAATCGTCTTTTCGTAGATGACCTCAACTTGTCCCGTAATATCCTTGACTGAATTGTCCATCACCTTCACCAAAACGGTTAACGTTAGCCCCGAAATAGTATCATATCTAAAAAATGTTGTCCATATATAGTTAGTCAGCCGTAACTCTGGTCACGTATTATGACCATCTGAGACAGGTAGTTGAGAGTATAGTCTTTTGGACACAGTAGGTTGATATATCGGCTTCTGTCATCAGATTAGTTTGGGGCTATAGTTTGCCTTTATGAGACAGGGTATGATATTCTTCAAGACAGAATAGGATTATCCAATGAATCCGTCCCAAGCCACTAAAGATCAACTTTACGATCAAGCACTCACCCTGTTTGGCAATAACCAACTCGATGAAGCCGTTGTTGCTTTTCAGGAGATGATCGACGCTTTTCCTGACGAAATCGAGGGCTATATGGGGGTGGCACATGCCTATGAGAGATCTGAAAATTATGATGGAGCAATCGAAGCTGTTAAACAGGCAATTGAACTCGACCCCAACGACAGTCTGGCTTACAGTAGTTTGTCCGCTTTCTATCAGCGGAAAGGCATGATCGCAGAAGCAGAAGCAGCCATGGCTAAATCGGCTGAACTAAAAATTCCGCAGTCGAAGTGAGTTGGTAACAACTAGTACCGAACTGCAGGCCATCGCTCCTGCCGCTAGCATCGGGTTCAATGTGACCCCCAGCGTGGCAAACAGGCCAGCAGCAACAGGAATTCCCAGCAGATTATACGAGAAAGCCCAGACGAGGTTCCAACGAATCGTATTGACGGTCTGGCGGCTGAGTTGGATGGCAGTGGTGACATGGGCAAGATCGCTCTTCATCAATACAATATCAGCCGTTTCCAGTGCCACGTCTGTGCCGGTTCCAACGGCAATCCCCACGTCCGCTTGTGCTAAGGCCGGCGCATCGTTAATACCATCTCCGACCATGGCTACCATACCTCCTCTCGCTTGCAGATCTTCTATTACTTGAGCTTTATCCGCAGGTAGAACCTCAGCGACGGCCTGATCAATGCTGAGTTGCTCCGCCACTATGCTAGCCGTCTTAGCACTATCTCCTGTCAGCATCACCGTTTGCAGCCCCATTCGCCTTAACTTTTGCAGAGCTGTGGTTGCATTGGGTTTAATCGTATCGGCCACGGCGATCAAGCCTGCCAGTTGATTTTCGACACTGACCCAGATGACAGTTTTTCCTTCTTTAGTGTATTCTGTTTCGCGATCGATATCCATGCCTAGCAGTTGAATACCCTCTTTTTCCATCAGTCTCCGGCTCCCACACCGAATCCACTTTCCACCCAGATCACCTTGGACACCAAAACCAACCACAGCTTCAAAATTGGTTATCTCTACCTTTTCGATCTGTAGATCCCGGTCTGTACAGGCTCGTATAATAGCTTCAGCTAATGGATGCTCGGATTTGGATTCCAGTGTAGCGGCTAACAACAGCAGATGGTTTTCTTGATGGCCATTGCTGGTAGCGATGTCAGTAACTCGAGGATGTCCTTCGGTCAACGTACCTGTTTTGTCGAAAACAACCGTTTTTATCCGGTGAATTACCTCTAAGATCGGCGCACTTTTAATCAAGATTCCTTGTTCGGCTCCGCGCCCCACACCTGCCACCACCGCCGTTGGCGTAGCCAACCCAAGTGCACAGGGACAAGCGACAATCAAAACGGAAATAAAAAAGGTCAGTGCGTTAGCCAATGGGTCACCTACCAAGAAGAACCAACAGCTAAATGTCAGTACCGAAACCCCGATTACGATGGGGACAAAAATACTCGTTACCCGGTCGGCTAGTGTTTGGATTGGTGCTTTTGATCCTTGAGCCGATTCAACCAGCCGAATGATTTGTGCTAGCACAGTTTCGTCCCCGACTTTCTGCACCAGGAAATTTAAACTCCCTGTACCATTGACCGTTCCACTGATTACCTCATCGCCAACTGTCTTGTAGACCGGTATGCTTTCACCGGTTACCATCGACTCATCAATACTGGACCGGCCTGCCGTTACCAGGCCATCTACCGGAATTCGTTGACCGGGGCGTACCATAACCGTATCACCAATCTGAACTTGATCGACATCGACCTCAACGATTTCCTCCTCACGGACCAGTAGTGCGGTTTGCGGCTGTAGTCGAATTAAGGCCGTAATGGCATCAAAGGTAGCGCGTTTGGCTTTGACTTCCAGATAACGCCCCACTAGAATCAGGGTAATAATCATGGCCGAGGTCTCGTAGTAATTGTGCTGGGTTGACATCGACGGATAAACAAATGCCATTACAGTTATAGTCAAACTATAGAGGTAAGCGGAAAAAGTACCGATAGAGATCAGTACATTCATGTCAACGGACAGATGTCTTAAGGCCGAAAAGGCTTTGCGATGGAATTGCCAACCGGCCCAAAACTGGACCGGTGTTACCATTAGGCAGAGCACTACTAACTGCCAGCGAACGGGAAGTAAGCCTGGCAGGAACATCAGTGACATAGCTAGTGTCGCAACGATGCCGCTGACCGTGATCTTGACGGCTAACACTTTCAACTCTTTTTGTTGCTCGGTCTCTTTCTGTTCTAGTTGTGCTTGACGTGCTTCACCGGGACGGAGCGCCGTATAGCCAACACCAATAATCGCTGCTTGCAGTTGCTCGAAGGTAATAGCCTCTGCTGAATGTGTCACCGTCGCTTGCTCAGTACCGTAGTTGACCTCAACAGTAGTGACCCCTTCAACTGTCCGTAGCACTTTCTCCACTCTAGCTGCGCAGGCAGCACAGGTCATGCCACCGACGGAAACCGTTGTTTCTACTTGGTTTGGTGCTTCTACTGAGGCGTCATGGGGTTGAGAGATTAAAAGCTGACTCATATTCGAGATTATGCAACCTGACTTAATTGTTTGTCAAGCCAATCCACGACTTAGGAGCCTAAACGGTTTAAGGACGGTCAGCGGAACTGCCACTCATTTTTCCTGGCATGGATTTCCTGGCATGGAAAAACGAGTGCTGAGAAGATTAAGCCGATGACACAGATGGTAAAAATAATCCCGTTTGGCGTTTGACCGGTCCATTGAGTCCACGGCTAGGGAAAATTTTAAAAAGCATAGTTCAAACCGAAATAGCAGATGGTATTGAGGATCAAAGCACGTCGACAAAAATCCAGCCCACTTTATTCTTGCATTACTTCGGCTAGCTGACCTCCTTCATGGCAATCCAGGTCATCAGCCCCATCGGTAAAATCAAGTAAATCAGCTAACCGAAACCAATCGAAACCTGATCCCCTCAATAGGCAGAGTGACCGCAAGGTTTTTCCAGCGATCGGCACGCGGTAACAAGGAAGCAGACCCAGAAGGGCCAGTCTCGACCACCCAGTACTGCGATCAAGGGGATCAGGCTCATGGTAATGGCTTGATCAGCAAAGTTCGTCAAACACCTTGTAAGACATGAAGTTCCAGACCGAAAGCCGGTAGATGCACAGTTGTCAAACCAACTTCAGCCTTGGAATCCAGTTCTACAGCGGGATCATCTTCCGGTTGATAAATCAGACCGTAGTTAATCCAGAGTCCGAGTCCGAGTCCGAGAACGGTTCCGAAAACCGGACTAAAGGTGGTCTCCATCATATTCCACTAATTGACTTGGGAAGTTACTATAGATAACCAACCCTGCTGAAATAGCTCTCTGTCCTAGACGTGATAGGCCTAAATGGATAATTCACGCATTCGTCCCAAGATGCCTTACCTGACAGGCTCCGCCTTCGAAGGTATGAACCAGATTGGCCCCTTGTCACACACTATCCCGGGCCTACTTTTAGCCCACAATCTGGTTGCGCATCCGTTGGCTGATGGCCAACCGTTCGACAGCGGTCGTTTTCTCGGCTTGCATTTGGGCCAAGCGGCTGAGTTGAGACGTGAGGTAATAAAGAAGAGTTAATGCGAAAACCGTTCATGCTAACTTTTTATTGGCAGAAGTAGTGTGGCAGGAAGTATGACACAACTCACTTTTTTCAGCTTTGTTTAATATTTTTTGGTTTTTTTATTTTTTCGAATGGACTGTTGAGGCAGGGAGATTTAGAGCGGTTGGAGAGATTTTTGGATCGGCTTAGAATGGCAAACAACCTAGATAGGCATTGAAAACCGGTCTTGTCATTCTGGAGGCAGTGAAGGATCTGTGAAAGGTCTCAAAACCGTAGAAACCAAGTATGCGACCCTCACAAACTAACACGTTATTCACCCGCACCCATTTAGCCGAACATTAAACCCATCGGTGCTACTTCGCCCAGGCTAATACCCAATTTCAATCTATTTGGGCCAAGCACCAAACGTCTTTTCCAAAAACATCTATCCCAGCCAAAATCATTATTTCCGCCAGCCAAGTTCCACCTCATTTGCTTGGCTCCTACATTGGCCTCTACAATAATCGATTTGTGTCGGGCAGAGAGAGATATCTCGGCAGTGGGGGAAAAATGAAGATTGGGCGAGTGCCTAGTCGAAATGACCGCTGATTTAAGTATTAAATGGTTACTATTAAGGTGGAACATGCCAACAGTAAAAGGACGAAAACAGCGTCAGCTAAGAAAGGATAGAATCAACTTCTTAATGCGTCTATGCCCCAGGCAACATTAGCAATTGAAACGGTTAGCTGAGCATCGACAAGAAACCATTTCCCTAATTTATAGAACGTTATCTCGAACTATATGCTGCTGGGGGAGATAGCCCAGCTAGATAGACAGCAAGAACAGGAACGAATGGCCGTGGCTGTGGCGCCTAACTTTGAGGCTGAGCTATACCAGGAGGCCTATAGTGGCTAGTAGTAGTTGAAGATGGGTGAGAAGAGACGGAGAGCCTTGGCTTTTCTAGCCATGTTTCCTTATGAGGCAGGTCACAGATTAGCTCGGATGATGGATATGACCAGGCAAGGATTTCAAAAGATGACGGAGTCGGAGGTCGGGTTGAAGGTAATAAACCATTTCTCAGATCGATCACTGTGGAGTAAACGTCTCCAGTTATTACGGTCAGTCGTGCTAGTTTGTTGAAGGCATCGGCCCAGTCTAACTCTTTGTTAGAACCCAAATTGAGTTTTTGTAGGTTGGTCAGTTGACCTAATCTCTGATGGTACTCCGTTAGGTTATTGTTGTACAAACCGAGACTAGAAGTCATTTCATAAGGTCAGGTTAACCAATATGATGTATTTTATGGCTGATAGGAGGTTTAGAGCTATCAGTCATCGATCGGACGTATTCAGCGATCAGCAGATAAGGCAGCTGGAGAGTATCCGTTCAACCGAAACGCCCAATTTGGAGGATTTCAGGCAGGCGTTAGCCAAAGGATTGGAGCAGGAAGTAGAAATTAAAAAATCTATCCTGCGGGACTTAATAGCCAGCATTGAAGTCCACGCGTATGGAAAATTGGAGATCAACTACCGGATACCGATGGGACCCGGTTTGAAGAACATACCCCGTACACGAGTTATCTTTTGCGCGGGTTTGAGTAAGTTTCTAGGTTTTACTATTCTATATTCGCCACACATCGAATCCCGTTGAGGTAGAACCTATTATTCGGGGCGTCAACGTTTCGGTCTGCCACGCGTAGGGTGCTGGTATTAAAGTAACAAGAACCGCCCCGCAAAACCCGGTAGGCACCTGTGTTAGGTCCTATAGGATTCTTAGCTGAGGACTTACTGTAGTAATCAGTGCCATACCAATCGGCACACCATTCATATACATTTCCCGCCATATCGTATAGCCCATAGCTATTAGCCTCAAAATTACCTGCTGGGGCTGTTGCTGTATACCAACCTTCTACATGATCAGAGTTCTCATTTACATTCGTGTCAGCAAAATTACACTCTTTTCCCGTTGGATCCCCATCCCCCCACGGATAACGCTTGCCCTCTAAGCCACCTCGGGCCGCCTTCTCCCATTCCGCTTCCGTCGGCAGTCGTTTCCCCGCCCATTCGGCGTAAGCCACCGCATCATGCCAACTGACATAAATCATCGGATAATCATCACCCGGCGAATACTTAGCTACATGATTCCAATCGCCACCATAACCATAACCCGTTTGTTGCACAAATTTCTTGAACTGCCCCACCGTCACTTCTGTGACATCCATGTAGAAGGCATTCAACTCCACCTTATGCACCGGCCATTCATTATCTTTTCCCTCGTTAAAGTGATCCCCCATCTGAAACGAACCAGCTGGGATTAGTACCATTTTGGCCCCGTCCTTCTTCCAAAGAATCTTCTTGTCCGTAACTCCTTTCAGCTCTTTATCACTTTCGACAACCAACGGGTTTTGATCTTTAGCGTAAACCGAAAAGACCAACACAACTAATAAAATCAAACGTAGTTTCCGCATCGAATTGCCCCCTCTTTGTTTTAAGACTCCCGCCATTACTCGGTAATATCCATAAGATATCATGATCTCAGAGGATCAGTCAGTTCAAAAACCTCTATTGAAACAAAGTAGTAGAATAAATATGAGATTTGTGAGAAAGAGATTATTAGAGAAAAAAAGGGTGCCAACTGGGCAGATGATACTCGCCTTCCATATACCTGTTATCTTTGGCTCAGGTTTCAGTGAGTCAAGTCAGTTTTTACTAATTCTCCTCTGCAACACATCGAAATCCACCGCTGATATCGTTGTACCTATCGGTCGGTCGATCGCTGAAGCGGTAGGCTACGCGCAACGAGTCCGTACCGTAGTTCCAAGATCCGCCCCGCATCACCCGGTAGGAACCACTCGCCGGCCCTAGTGGATCCTTGGCTGGTGATTTACTGTAGTAATCTTCGTCATACCAGTCCGCACACCACTCCCAAACGTTACCACCCATATCATACAACCCATATCCATTAGCTTCGAAACTGGCTACCGGTGAGCAGTACCTCCACTTATCTTTCCCACTTATCGTATTACCCCAATTAGCATCATCATGGCTAATCTCATCTCCCCATGGATAAACCTTATCTATTAACCCACCACGCGCAGCATATTCCCACTCTGCTTCGGTGGGCAGCCGTTTCCCCATCCACTTTGAATAGGCAACAGTATCATCCCAACTGACATAGATCATCGGATAATTGTCTGCCGGCGAATACTTGACGACATCATTCCACCTGTTATAGCTATATCCACTTTGATTGACAAACTGCTTGAACTGACCCACCGTAACCTCCGTTACATCCATATAGAACGAAGCTAGCTCCACATTATGCCCTCGTCTATACGGATGTACCCAGTTGTGTTTCCTTTGCGACTCTCCCATCTCAAATGAGCCGGCTGGGATCAGAGCCATTTTAGCCCTATCTTTCTTCCAAATGATCTTCTTCGCCATAATCCCATTCAATTCTTTCGCACTTTCGACAATTACTGCTTTTTCGTCTTCAGCATCAACTGAAAATCCCAAAAGTAATAGTAATATCCAACTTAATTTTTGCCTCATATTCTTTCCCCATAAACCCAATAAGCTTCCAACCTTGAATAGGACATCATTCAGTATCTACCGCATTAGTTCTGTCCGGGGTTCAATCAGTCTGACCCAAAAACTTTTCAATTGGTCTTCATCTCATACTCAAACAGGTTTCCCGAATCACCTCCCATTATTAGGACTTCCTTGTTTTTATCAGGAACGTTTAGAGAAGTAAATGCCGTGGTTTCAGCTACAATCTCCTGATAAATAATTTCGCCTTTCGGAGAAATTATGTTGAGGAGTGTCCGGCTGTCAAACGGTGGGAATTGGTTTGAATGTGCTAATAACACCAGATATTCGTCTTCATCGGGTGAAAATTTAACGGCTATCCCTTGGAGTTCGTAACCTCCTAAGGGGAAATTTTCTAGCTCAAAATTGTGAGCAATCTTGCCCGCTAGATCCATCAAAATAGCCTTATTTCCCAAATAGCCGGCTAAAATGAAAACAGTTTCATTCCATTCTACTATTTCAAAGTCCATTATCGGAAATGGTGTAGGAAATCGCCGAATTTTTCTCCCCTGATAGTCGTATATTTGGAACACACCATCGAAATTAAATACATCATTAAGAGTAACCAGATAACCCTTATTGTTTCTTCTATCTATGAATATTTCCAAAGCCCAAACGTGTGGACCATCGGAGGCTTGATTAT
Source organism: Candidatus Poribacteria bacterium (assembly GCA_030748495.1). Taxonomy (GTDB): domain Bacteria; phylum Poribacteria; class WGA-4E; order WGA-4E; family UBA9662. The sequence continues at coordinate 30,310 of JASMLX010000041.1, forward strand.
TGACTTTCCAGATCACCTTTCCTTTATCATCTAATTGGTAGATTCCATCGTAATCAGCCACATAAAACTCATATATGCTGTCACTATTCAAATCCCCGAAAATCATTCTGTGGGGGGAGCGATAAGGTTGAAAGGTCCATAAGGTATTTCCTTTTGAATCCAGTAATCCGACTCCTTGGAAACCACCACCACCTGGCATAATTTCGAATATTCCATCATTGTTGACATCCAACAACTCGGTGTTCTTACCAAATCCTACGCCTAGTCCTAGCTCACCGTCACGGAAATAATGAGATTCTAATTTTCTATAATCACTGGTAGATAAAAACCAAATTGCCTCCGGTCCGGTAGCAATGGGGTCTGAGGCGAAGGTTTTACCTAGGATAGAGATTTCTAGTTCAGGTGAAGAGTGAAAATCAGTCAACTGGATCTTAATAGCACCGATGTGCTCCGAAAAGGTTTTCTTTTCGATTTTTTCTGAATCAATGACTACTGATAGCTGCAGTTCTGGTATTAGAACATAACAACCAGAAATAATAGCTAGGAACAGCAGGTATGGGACAAACTTAATCACGACAAATACCTCATTTCTACTTTCTTATTTACGCTCATAACGCCAGACAGGTTGGAGAATTAAGGCCGATAGTGTTATGATCAATAAATTCTATTATCTAAACTGATTCATAGCAAGCATTAGTCGTGCCATAGATAACAATGGCTAATTTTCACATCAAGACTGAACATTAGACAGAAGAGCGTCGGAACAAGTGCGACATTGCTGTAGCACCTGCGGCACCGATGTCGCACTAACTGCCCTCTAATTGTAGTCAGGTTAGAAACGCTACAGAGTAGAATCAAGAATAGGAAAGAAGATTAATAAGAGAAGAAACTATAGGAAAAGAAAAAGGGTACCAACTAGGGTTGCTGATACCCGCTTGATTACCTCGCAAGGTCAGTGTCCCCCGTGCGGGTTGCTTTTAACTATACTCATACTTGGCATTATGACCCCTCGACTTTAATATTCTAAATAAGCTCCTACATTCATCCAAATCGAGCAATGGGTCGAGAACAGTAGCATGATGGAGTTTAATCATAACATCCAGATTGTCAGAAGAAAAATAACATTTAGTGGACATTAGTGGACAGCAAGCAATTATATAAGCCCAGAGTCGCTCAACTAGTGGCAAGGTCAGACCGATTAATATTACTATTTATTTTGCTCGAGCGGCTTGCCCTATCTTCCTTTTTTGTCCTTACCGGTTCTAAGGACCCGCAGCACTTCACCTTAAACAGCATATTATCGAAACTGAAGAAAACCGTTCAAAGCTTCCTCACTCTATATTATTCTCGGAACATCACCGCCAACGCCAATTACTGTTGATAACCTAATTTCTTTGCACCGACACACTTATTTTGCTAAGATGCTTCATCTGGTTGTTAAACCTTAATTGCCAGATTGAAGTTAGAGGGTAAAAAAACTCAACGCGCTATTAATCATCAATAAAACCCATTACAACATTGATACATCGAAGCCATTAATAGATGAGGCTCGAGATGGAAAAGCCGGCTATGTTGAACTAGCCAAACATGGGGCTTTTTTTATTTATGCTGATCTGAGATGTGTGATCCCCTCACCCACAAGAATCAAATTTGTATGACTTACCGGTTTCACGTTAATCAAAGGAGAACCGAGAATGAGAAGAACCGCAATCGTGATTGGATATTTCTGTGTAATTTCGACTTTGGCATGGGGAGCGGAGTCCTCTTCTAACTTCGAGAAATATTGGCCCACCTGGCGTGGACCAAATGCAACGGGCGTCGCACCAGAGGCCGACCCACCAATGGAGTGGAGCGAAAATAAAAACGTCCGATGGAAAATCTCAATTCCCGGCAAGGGGCACAGTTCCCCGATCGTGTGGGGTGATCATGTCTTCGTCACAACCGCCATCGAAACCGATAAGCCGATCGACCCCAGGTTAATCGAAGCGGCTCAACAACGACAGCAAAACCGATTTGGACACTTCGGACGAAGAGAGGGTTTGCGACCGCGTGAAGATGATAGACCTGGTCCCCGGCGTGGAGATGATGATGGTCCATCCAGACGAGAAGAGGGCGTAAGAGGCTCAGAGGGGCAGCGAAGTTCATTTATGAGAGGTGTCCAACCGACAAAGATTTATCACTTCGACATCCTCGCGCTTAATCGTGGTGACGGGAGAATTGTCTGGCAGCGGACCGCTCACGAGGCCTTCCCGCATGAAGGAACTCATAACGAGGGCAGTTGGGCTTCCAACTCGCTAGTAACCGATGGAGAGAGTATTTATGCTTATTTTGGTTCGCGGGGACTATATAGCTATGATATGCAGGGGAACTCCAAATGGGAGAAAGACTTTGGGAACATGACCATCAAGCTCGGTTTTGGTGAAGGGAGTTCACCCGTCCTCTATGGTGAGACAATCATCGTCAATTGGGATCACGAAGGTCAATCCTTCATCATTGCCCTTGACAAGAAAACTGGCCAGGAACGCTGGAAAGTTAATCGCGATGAACCCACCTCATGGTCCACACCAATTGTGGTTGAACACAATGGAAGACCACAGGTCATCACCAGTGCGACCAACGCCACGCGCAGCTATAACTTGGCAACCGGGGAATTAATTTGGGAATGTGGCGGCATGACCATGAATACAATTCCATCGCCGGTGTCTGCAAAGGGTATGGTCTACGTCACTAGCGGTTTTAGAGGCAACGCTTTGCAAGCCATCCACTTGGCCTCTGCCTTTGGCGACATCAGCGGCAATGAAAAAGCCGTTGTCTGGGAATACCACCGAGACACGCCGTATACGCCCTCTCCGCTGCTCTACGGCGATAAGCTCTATTTCCTAAAACGCAACGATAGTATTCTCTCCTGCTTCAACGCCTCAACGGGCCAGTCATACTACGGTCCACAGCGGATGGAAGGCATAGAGGGGAATGTTTTTGCCTCACCGGTAGGCGCGGCTAATCGCGTCTATCTCAGTGGTGGAAATGGCACTACACTGGTCATCAAACATGGTCCTCAGTTTGAAGTGATCGCCCAGAACGTACTCGATTCGAGCTTTACGGCTTCACCCGCCATCGTTGATAACGAGATCTACCTGCGGGGGGACAAATATCTCTACTGCATTGCAGCGAATTGACATCATCTATATGTAACTGAGATTTAACAAGTGTTCACATGTCTTCGGACGTTGGAGCTCTAGGCCAATCGTTTTTATCCATGCCCTACTTGCGCTATAGCAAGGTGCGTCGAAAGGAGAACTGAGAATGCAAAAGAGAATGACACTTCATGTCAACGACGGCCAGTATCGAATTGAGTCGGACACTGCCAGAAGTCTACTTAACGTCCTGCGTAACGAACTTTCTTTGACCGGCAGCAAATATGGTTGTGGCGAAGGTCAATGCGGTGCTTGTACAGTATTGATCGATGGACGACCGAGGCGGTCCTGCATCACACCAGTTGGGGCAGTTGCAGAGAAGCGGATAAAAACCATCGAAAGCATGGAGAAGAACGGACAACTGCACCCACTTCAGGAAGCGTTCGTGGAAAGGGAGGCCATGCAGTGTGGTTACTGCACAGCCGGTATGATTATGTCTGGGGTCGCCTTGCTTGAAAAGAACCAGAACCCGAGTGAAAACGAGATTGTCCGGTCCATGAATGGGAATATCTGTCGTTGTGGAACCTATCCGCGAATCGTTGATGCGATTCGTCAAGCCGCAGAGATGATGCGGGGAGACGCAAAATGAGTCAGACACCGATTTCTGATATTTATCTCGAACCTGAACGGTACGAATTGCATAGCGACGGTTCGCCCCACTGCTCTAAAATGGCTCGGCGCCAGTTCTTCAAAGTGCTCGGTGGTGGTATCGTTGTCCTCTTTACCACCACCTCGGCCCTAGCGCAGCGGCGGCAAGGTGGGCGAGGTAATCGCCGGGCGGGCGGTGAGACGCCTGCTGAACTTAGCGCATGGTTGCATGTCGGCGAAGAGGGTACGGTCACTGTCTATACCGGCAAGGCCGAGGTCGGACAGAACATCCGCACCTCGCTCACACAAGTTGTTGCGGAAGAACTACCCACTCCATTGGATTCGATTCGTCTGGTGATGGGCGATACCGACCTTACCCCGTATGACCGAGGGACCTTTGGCAGTCGCACTACGCCGACGATGGCCCCACAACTGAGGAAAGCCGCCGCTGCCGCTCGCCAACTTCTCATAACGCTGGCCGCAGAACAGTGGAACGTTGAAGGTGATTCAATCGTTGTCGCCGATGGAAAGGTCAGCCACCGAAAAACGGACCAGTCACTCGATTTCGGGCAATTGACAAAGGGGCAAAAACTGATGAAAACCATCGGTGAGGATGTCCTAACGACGCCTGCTGAGCGCTGGCAGATTGCTGGCAGGTCCGTGCCAAAGGTCGACGCCAGAGAGATGGTCACTGGGCGGCATCACTACTCCTCAGATATACAGCGTGACGGCATGTTACACGGGAAGGTATTGCGCCCATCCGCCTTTTCATCTTCACTAATCAGCCTCAACATACAAAAGGCGGAAACCATGAAAGGAGTCACGGTTGTCCGCGAAGATGACTTTATCGGCCTGGTTGCCCCAAATGAGCATCTGGCCGATCGTGCGATTGAGGCCATTGAGGCCCAATGGAATCATCCCTCCCAGCCGTCCCACGAAGAGTTGTTCGATTATCTCAAACAGCACCCCGTAGAGACTAGAGGCTGGGGCGGACGTTCTAACCACAGGCAAGGCAGCGTTGAGGAAGGTCTTAAAGCGGCTGATATAATGTTGGAAGGGTCCTACACCCTGGCCTACATTGCCCATGCTCCACTAGAGCCCCGCGCTGCCGTGGCAGAATGGGAGGCAGGAAAACTGACAGTGTGGACAGGAACGCAACGACCATTCGGGGTCCGAGGACAACTAGCTGAGGCGTTCGGAATTAGCGAGGAGCGAGTTCGCGTCATTATGCCGGACACCGGCTCCGGTTACGGCGGCAAGCATACCGGCGAAGCTGCGGTTGAGGCCACCCGTTTGGCCAAAGCCGTAGGCAAACCTGTCAAACTGGTGTGGACACGGGAAGAGGAGTTCACCTGGGCCTATTTCCGACCGGCAGGATTGATTGAGATTCAGAGTAGCGTCAAAGCCGACGGCAGATTAGCGACGTGGGAATATCACAACTACAACTCTGGTGGATCAGCCATCCGAACCCCTTACCAGGTTCCCCACCAAAAGGTACAATTCCATCCTGCAGATTCCCCGCTGCGACAGGGTTCTTATCGGGCTCTGGCCTCCACCGCCAACGTTTTTGCTCGAGAAACCCACATGGATGAACTGGCTAATGCCTTGAAAATGGATCCCCTTGAGTTTCGCCTCAAGAACTTGAAAGACGCACGGCTTAAAGCCGTCCTTGAAGCGGCGGCAGAGCGTTTGGGTTGGGAGAAGAGAAAGAGCGAATCACATCGAGGCATTGGCATTGCCGGTGGGGTTGAGAAAGGCGGGTATATGGCCACCTGCGCGGAAGTGCAAGTCGATCCAAAAAGTAGTGAGGTGAAGATCACACGTCTGGTAGCGGCCTTTGAATGCGGGGCGATTATCAACCCCGATGGTCTGATGAATCAGATTGAAGGTTCGATTATCATGGGCATGGGCGGGGCCTTATCTGAAGCCATTGAATTTGAAAACGGGGTGATTAAAAACCCACGGTTTTCTGATTACCGAGTGCCCCGCTTCAGCCACATTCCCCCCATAGAAACGGTTCTGCTGAATCGCCGGGACCTTCCATCAGCAGGTGGGGGCGAGACACCTATCGTTGCTATTGCTCCCTCTATAGGGAATGCTATCTTCGATGCGACGGGGGTTCGACATCGTTCTCTTCCGATGCGACCAAACGAAGGGAAGACCTAATAACTCATCATCAAGGCCAAAACTTCTATCACTTCTGCCCTTCAAGAATCTCTATGCTGCGTATGACTCTCTTTTCGAACTCAACGCTAGGTTCGCCTCGTGTCACTGTTCCCAATTCTTTCAGAACACATGCTGTTATGGAATGTATGGTGCCAGATTAATTTGGACATGCCGACGAAACTTGAAGAGTAACAGGCTGAATTTCCGACATTGAGACTTCTTTTATCCGCTTGACAGGATGGCTATCTGAGCGTCCAGTATTATCTCCCGACAGCGTATTAAGATCGATTCTTCCCCGTTCCCCGCTTCCGCCTAGTCATTCTTATCTTAATTACTATTGTCTTCATCGAGTTTAGCATGAGTTCAGGCCAGTCACTCCAGTTCTAAACTGATTTATCAGTTTGCAATTCTTGGCACGTTGAGGCCATTTCACAGGCATAAAAAAAGCCGAGAGGTCTCGGTAGGGTTGGGCTGTGACTTTAATTTTTGGTAAAACTAGAAGCCATTCTCTCACAGGTTGCCTATTCTGCCAAGGTACAAACCTATTTTTTTATTCATACCCGCACAATAGATAACTCGTGTATGGGGTAATCAGGCGGGTATCAGCGACCCTAGCTGGTACCCTTTTCCCTTCTCCTAACCCATCCTATCTGATTCTGGCTCTGGTCAGACATCTTGTTATAACCATGGTCAGTTGAAGGCTGTTCTTCTGAGGCTAATCCAAACTTGAACCAGGTGATCTGACTGGATGACAGACCATACTTTACATAGTTTTATCTATATGCTATTTTCTAGCTATTGACTCTGGTAGGAATATGTTTATGGTGGCGTCGAATTTTGAACTGTGTTTAGACTATGCCTATTACAGCCGTCCTGTCGGCCGTCCCGGCGGGTTTCTTCCCTCTGCTTCCGAGATCTACTTCAAGCGAGCCGGGGCTAATACCTTTTACTTTTTTTGCCCCTTCACTGGCAGAATCAGCAACTAGCCTCTAATCGACACACTTCCCGACGCAATCGACCTCGAGTTCCCCATCTTTAGTGGAAGTGGATGGTATTTCTGAGGTAGGGTCCTAATCTCAGTGGCATTCCACTGAGAAGAATTGTTTGCTAGCTAGCCTGTTTTCTCATACAATATATTATTTTTAGACCAAAATGATTAGGATAAAACAATTCATAAATGGTGTGAGAAGAAAAGAAAAGGTAGGGCACAGATTTGCTGCCCTTCCAAAGTGAACAGTGAGACGAAAAAATGACACATTTTGCCCTCAGCGTAATCTATGCAGAGCCACGCTCGCTGAAAAATATCGCCATCTTATTGTTGTCTTTACAGTTGGTTTTCTCTGTAGGTATTGCGGCGGATGATTATTGGTCTGGTGATCCTTTGGATGCGATTGATGAATATCAGCGACGGTTGCAACACGATCCTCCATCGGCCGAAATTCACACCCAATTAGGTCATGCCTATGCGGCGGTAGAGGATTTTGAGAATGCCTTTACTCATTATCAACGAGCCCTAAAGTTAAATCCCAATCTGACTCTAGCTCACTACAGATTAGGTGTTCTCTACTCTAATCAACACCAATTCACAAACGCCATTCGAGCCTATCAACGGGCAATCGCCCTCGATTCATCAGTTTCCCAGACCTATGCGGAATTGGGATATGTTTACACACAAATTTATCAATTTACAGAAGGTATTGCCGCCTACCGAAAAGCTATTGAACTCAAACCTGACTGGGCGGATGCACACTACCAAATGGGTGTGGTGTTGACCAAGCGTGGGCGGTTTGAAGAAGCTCTTCAGCACCTGGATCAGGCCATTTTTTTGCAACGTCAATTTCCGACCGCAAGCAGACTGGCTGATGCTTACTATCAAAAAGGAAAGGTTTTGACCAAACAAAAGAGACTTAAGGCCGCGGTTGAAGCCTACCAAATGGCTGTTAAGCACCAGCCGGAAATGGGAAACGCCCATCATAATTTAGCAAAAGCTTATTTTCGCCTCAGTAAGGAAGACACCACCTTGAAACCTTTGGTTGGCAACCATCTAAATATGGCTGAGAAGTTAAGAGCAAAATCCAAAGAAATCCAAGAAAAATATGATATCGTGAATCGGAGTCAGGGGCTAGATCGAGCCGGGGCCTTCTCTAATCTTGCACGTACCTATCTCAAACAGGGCAATTATCAGCAGTCGATTGAATGTTATAAAAAGGCGATTTGGCGTAATCCAAATTTAGCTGAAGCCCATAGTGGGTTGGGCTTAGCCTATCTGATGTTAGAACGTTATGAGGAATCGATTGTCGCCCAAGAGAGGGCAATCAAGCTTAAACCCAATATGGCTCAGGCTCATGCTTCACTGGGTTTGATCTATTTACGCCAATCCAAACAGGGGAAAGCTATTAGCCACTATCGACGCGCCCTCGAATTGAAACCTGAACTGGTCGATGTGCAGTGCACTTTAGCTGATATTTATTTTACTGAAAAAGATTATCAGTTAGCTGATCATCATTATCAAAACGCACTTCAGTTTCAGCCGGAAAATTCTCAAGCCTTGATAGGTTTAGCCAAATTGTACGGCCGTGACCCAGCCCAACTCAGTCGGGCTTTAGATGTAGCTAAAAAGGCGGTAGACCTTCAGCCTACTGCCCCATACCTGAATATTCTGTCTTGGATTTATCATCGTAATGGAATGTATTCAGCCGCTGAGAAGGCTATTCAGCAGGCAATCATCTTAGATCCGGAGAATCCACTTTACCAGCGCGGCTTGAAACGGATCCAAAAAACCATCCAGCGGCCATGAATGAAGTCCGGACAGGACGTAATGATTAAGCCGATGCAACAACCCCTCCTTGACCTTATCAAGGCTAAATTGATGTTATTTCTCGGTTCGATCGCGTTAGGTTGGGGAGCCAATGTCGGGGCCAAGCCCCAATTTGTAGATATAACCTTGCAAGCAGGTGTAGACTTTAAGCACGTCGATGGACGGAGTGGTCAAAAATTTCTGCTTGAAACATTAGGTTGTGGTGTTTCACTGCTCGACTTCAATGGCGATGGATACCTCGACATCTACTGTGTCAATGCCGACGTCCTACCTGGTTGTGAGCGAGAAAAACCTATTTATAACGCACTCTACCGCAACAATGGCGACATGACCTTCACCGAGGTGGCCCGACATGCAGGCGTCTTGGGCAACGGTTATGGTGTTGGCTGTTGTATTGGGGATTACGATAACGATGGGGATGCTGATATCTACATCTCCTACTTTGGCCCCAATCAACTCTATCGCAACAATGGAGATGACACATTTTCTGACGTCACCCAACAGGCTGGTGTCGGTGATCCACGTTGGGGAACCAGTTGTAGTTTTGCTGATTACAATAACGATGGATACCTGGATTTGTATGTGGCTAATTATGTTAAGTTTCAGCTAGCAGATAATCCAAAATGCGCGAAAGGGGACTTTCCGACCTATTGCAACCCAGAAATTTTTCCAACCAGCTCCGGCGTTCTTTACCGCAACAACGGAGACGGAACCTTCACCGATGTCAGTCAATCATCCGGAGTAGAAAAAGCTGGGAAAGGATTGGGGATCGTCTGGGGAGATTATGATAATGATGCCGATCTTGATCTGTTTGTGGCTAACGACTTGATGCAGGATTTTTTGTTCAGAAACGAAGGAAACGGAATGTTCACCGAACTTTCCATTCTAACAGGAGTTGCTTTTAACGAGGACGGGCTCGCCCTGAATGGTATGGGAACCAGCTTTGGCGATTATGATAACGATGGCAATCTAGATCTAATTGTGACCAACTTTCAGGATCAGCCCAATCTGTTGTTTCACAACGATGGTGATGGTATTTTTTCCGATGTAACCTTTGCTAGCGGCATGGGTGAAAAAAGCTTAGCCCACTTGGCTTGGGGCGTTGACTTTTTCGACTACGATAACGATGCGGATCTCGACATCTTTGTGGCTAATGGCCATATTGACAACAATATAGAGGATTTTAGCGAAATTGGGAGGTATGAACAATCCAATCAACTCTTTGAGAATAAGGGCAGGAATATTTTCGAGGATGTTAGTCACCAATCGGGCGCGGGTCTGCAACTGCTCAAGGTCAGTCGAGGAATGGCACACGGAGACTTAGACAATGATGGCGATTTGGATTTGGTGATTACTAACCTGAATCAACGACTAGATATTTTACGTAACGACGGTGGCAATCAAAATCGCTGGTTGGCAATTAAATGTATCGGCCGAAAAAGCAACCGCGATGCTATTGGCACTCGAATTCGTGTGCGAACTGCGGAGACGATCCAGATTCGGGAGATCCGGTCTGGTGGCAGCTATCTATGTCAAAGCGATTTGCGGGCCTACTTCGGTCTAGGTGCTGCGCAGATGGCAGAGATCGACATTCAGTGGCCAAGCGGATTAAGACAAAGTTTCCACAAAGTTGAATCGAACCAACTGCTTGTTGTTGAAGAAGAGAATTGAACCCCGCCACTCAGAGAAGTAGACCGGTAAACTTGACTTAGCTTAATATGGCCAAAAGGAGTAGACCGTTTTTCCGGTTATCGTGCCAAAAGCACAAAGAAATCCGCCCACCATAAATTCGCCCAGCATGAGTCCCATGAATAATGGAACTAGTTTTTGATATTGCCTGAACCCGCCGTGTCGCAGGACCAGCCCTTTAACCAACCAGGCCATAAAAAGTGGAAACCAGGAAATAGACATGCCCCAGCTATTGGAGACAGCATAACCTGCCGGGTGAAAGGGCCACCACAAGAAGCGGGTACGCATCAAAGCCAGGAAAAGCGTTGAAATCATACCGATAAAAACAGAAACCGGAGTGGCAACGCTAGAGGCCAAAGGCTGAGTTAACCACTTCTGTAGCCGCTCCATACCTTCTCTGCCAGGCCAGATCATATGGCTATTTAGCATTCCCATTTGATAGCTACTGTGAAGAAAAGCCCAAAAGGTCGCCAAAATAGAAATAAAAACAGCGAATACGATGACAAAGAGGAGTCGTCTATTATCGGTATCTGTTCGTTCAGCCATCCTGAATCCTTCCAGTTGATGAGGCATGGCATCACTATAACGGGTTCGGTTGAACCAGGAGTACATGCCCAGGATAGTCAGATTTCTCGCACCTAGTTGCCGGGTGCCAATGGTGGGTGGAATCAGCAGATCAGGCCCACCGTAATGGATGTCATGTACCGGGGTTCCCATCTCCACTCGCATCCGGGTAACAGCGATACTGATCATGATGTAAATAACAAAAAATGCTACCGCTAACCAAACTGACATGCCGGCCGCCGTCGAAAAACCGATCAGAAAAAGAAAACCCAATAATAACCAAAAAAGGGCTATTCGGTGGGAGATGGGTTCTTTGGTCTGGTCTGATGGTTTCACCCCGAAAACAGATTTCAAAACGGTAAAGATATGCCGACGGCTAACCCAGAGCGCAATCAGACAGAGGCTCAGATATCCTCCGGTTGATTGCTCAATCAGCGACTGATATCCAGCATAGCCCCCTCCACGAGTCGACAAGCCAAAGCCAAAGATAATAATACGCTGTACCTTCCACAGAAGATGAAAAAACCAACAGGAAAAGAGTAAATCCAGCGGGATCAGGAAGCCCAAACCGATGACGAAAGGATAGAAGGAGATGGGGAACCAGCCAACTCCATTCCAAGGGTGTTCAGTGAAATATCGGTTCAGGTTGTGTAATTTGAGATTAATTCCAGGTATAGCCGGGAAAATATGGTGCAGTTCATTCAGAATATCCAAACCTCCCGCAATCGCAATGCCGGCCCAGAGTAATTTGTTGCTATACAGTCCAGCCGGATAGTCGATCATTCGTAACGGTAACTGGATGATAGGATAAGTCAGTTTTTCGCTTTCGACCCATTGCCGACGCATCAACACATTAATCATCAGCATCATCAGGATGAGAGCAAAGATAAAAGATGACCAAGCCAAGGTGGGAATTGCCCAAGCCTTCAGGTTGACGATAAAATAAAAAGATGATTCTCCCTGGTAGTGGTCGGTCAAAACTGCTTTGTTAGCCACTGTGATCCATGGTGGTAGGTGAGGCCAAATGAGATTTTGCCAGTCATTTTCCGGTGATGCAAACCAATGGACATAGGTCATGATGGCAATCAACAATTGCATGAATCCATGACCGCTTACCGTAGATCCCATACAGATCATGGCGTAGACCAACAACAGGTCCGACTTACTGAGGACTGCGCGAGGAAGGAAACGTTTCAATGCCATGTTGATCAGATTGAGGAAGAAAAGAAAGAAGATGGCATTCATGGCGATTGATTGAACCGTCATGTGGATGGTACGAAACATTGCCTCTGCTAAGACCATCCAATAGCAGTTGGCAACGGTTAGCAAAGTGCCAATTATCAGAACCACCCCCAGACGGGGCTGTTGGCTAAAAGAGACTTGGTTATTCCCTCTACTCATCGGATTTAATTTGGATAATCATGAGAATAGGTGAAAATTGGGCCGAAAAATAAAACAGCCCTACCAGTTAGCACTAGTGGGGCTGTTTTATAACAACTAGGTGTTTTTGTAGTAGAATTTAAATTTCTACCGACCAAAATTATTCTTGTCTTCGCAGGTTCGCGGGGCTCTGTCGTATCTTCGCCCAAGTGGTGGTTAATTTACCTTTGAGTTGCACCGGGAGCATTTGGACAATTTCGCCCGCATCAGGGATTTCCTTTTCTGACAAAGCTCGGTTGAAAATGGCCACATCGTCGATGCGACCATGGAATTGTTCCGCAAAAGCGCAACACTTAGCACCTCCGAACCACAGGTCGCCTCCACCACTAGCCTCAATTGGGGCACCACCTTTTATATCCTTTTTATTGTCAACATAACTCAGCCTTTCTTTTGCTTTAGCATCTTGAACCAATACCACGTGATACCATCGCTTGGTTTTAGGGGTACTACCAAATATGTTTTCGCCACCAAAACACCATCTATTACTATCATCGAGCCAAAGTCCGTACCAAGGAGCCTGATCCCGACTCTTATTAACTATACCAGCCCAGTGACCAGGTAAGGCAATCGCCTTGACCCACACTGATAAAGAATAACTGTCTGTGATCGCAAAAGAAAGGTCATCAGCGTGAGGCACAATGGCTTTGCCCCCGTCGATGGTGTTCTCACCGTCTACTTCAAGGACTTGCCCTCGGTCGGCGTCTTTAACAAATTTGGCACCTCCCTCTAATTTGCCATCATGCTTGCCCACTTCATCTTTGACTGAATCGTCTAGAGGCCAATAGCCGACTAATCCTTCAGTTATATCCGCCATTGACGAAGCCATTACACCGATTATCAAGAAAAGACAGAAAGAGATTTTCAAAAGACTAAAGTAGTGTTTCATCATTCCATAACTCCTATAGATTACATTCCGACACACGTAGGTGAATACGCCAGGGATTAGGATATCCTATGTGAATCGCATAACACGATATCTCATCGTAGATGACATAACGCCAGCGCAGGATTTTGTGTCTGGGGTAATTTCTTTTAGCCCAGATTAAGCAGTTGCGCTTGTAGATGGCAACATTATCAATTATTCTACTAGGCAAACAAACCTTTGTCAAGTTGTCGTAAAATGTTTACAGGCTTCGTAATTGCGTATTTTTCAGTTGACATTTCTTACCCGTAATGCTTATTCAGTTCAGTTAGAATAGAGCTATTCTATTTTGACTTGTCGTTCATTTCAGCAAATTAGATTTTTAGCTTCTGCTGGAACCTTGTAACTGGTAGAAACGTCTAGGCTCCTTGGATTTTTTGACTGGATCAGATATTCAGCTGATTATTATGACGTTTGGATTGCTGGGCTCATCTGTGCTAAAATGAATTTAGTGTGACGTCTAAAGTCATTCCTTTCGCTACGGTCTTATTACATGAAATCACAGGTTTGATTGAAACTAAAGAAATATCTTGCTGATTTATAGAATTATTAAGCAATAGCACGGTACTTTACCTGAAAAGGCGACCAAATGACCCAACTTAAAATGCAATCGACAGCCGAACGAATCGAACTCCTGCTACCGGGCGACGATAATCCTATTTTAGTCCAGCAGGCTACCCCCAACACGCGTGCTTACATTCACCCTATTTTGATGCCCGGAGGACACGCAGTTTTGACGGAAGATACGCCAGATCATCACCCTTGGCAACACGGACTTTACGTCGGACTGAATGATGTCAACGGTATCGGTTTCTGGACAGAGGGATTGCAGGAGAACCGAAGAAGTCAGGACGGCACCTTTCACCCGCAACCCATCGTTGGAACAAAGGTAGATCAAAATCAGGCCAATTGGACAGTTTCCAGCCAGTGGCGTGATCCAAACGGTATGCTGATGTTAACAGAAACTCAAAACTGGTGTTTCACCCACCACGGTGACACCTACGATTTGGACCTGTGTTGGTCGCTTTCCGCGGCCATCGATCTCTCGTTTGGGCAATATGCTTACGGCGGGCTTTTTCTGCGCATGCCGTACAAGAAGGAACTGGGGGGTGAAGCGGTGAACAGCCAGGGACAAATTAACAAGCCGGCTGAAGGTCAACGCGCCAGGTGGGTCAGCGTCTCCATACCAATAGAAGGTACTCGGGGCTGACGGTTGGGCGGGTATCGCCATCATGGATCACTCCACCAATCCGGAGCATCCTAACCCCTGGCGGGTGGACGGCCAACTGGGAATCGCACCTAGCCGCTGCATCGCTGGGCACTGGAGCCTATCTGCAGGTGAAACGACCACTAGTCGATACCGTCTCTTTGTTTTTGGTGGCCGATCTAATATGTCGAGGGTGGATGCAAACTGGACGAAATTTAATACATAGAGGATCTCAATACATCCGAGGAGTAGAGATGTATACTCATCTAAGATCAGCCGTGCGCAAAGTGTTCGATGCTTGATGGGGGCCGGACCAATTCGCCCAAAATCCTGATCTCATTCGTCTGTCGTTTGGTCTGTTTTTGCTAACTGGTGGCCGACTAGTATAGTTGGCTGAGCAATCGCCAGATGCTGTTGAAGGCGAACAGTTGCCAATAGGAAAGAACGCTCCTTGGTCAAACTTACGACTTGATATCAGTGGGCAACAGAAGCGTTTGCCCCCAAAAGGGTATTAGCGGTGAAATTACAGCCAAACACGTCATTTACAGCGCAGACAACGATCTGGTCAAAACTACCGCTACCCAAAACTGGGTTTCAGTTAGTAATTGCCATTCTGCTGCTTCTCCATCTACTGCCGATCTGGGGCTTCAAATACTTTCCGTCCCAAGATGGTTTAAGTCACCTCTACAATGCCCACATCCTTAAATCCTATGCTAATCCCGATAACTACCTGCTGAGACAAGTTTATGATCTTCGATTGACACTTTTTCCAAATTGGTCATCACACCTGATTTTGCTGGCCTTGATGTACCTTTTTCCACCGCTAATCTGTGAAAAGATATTACTGACTATCTGCATTACCCTTATCCCCTTATCATTGTTCTATTTTCTGAATAGTGTGGTTTGGCCCAACCTCCAGCCAGTAAATCATCGATCCTTCTTGCTGGCAACTCAATCCACCGGCCGTGGAAAAACTTTACCGGAACGAATTTCTCTGCTATTTAGCGGTAATTTCCTGGGATTGGTCGGCTTTATCTATGCCTTCAACTATCTATTACACATGGGATTTTATAACTTTACCCTCAGTATTAGTCTCTTCTTTTTTACGCTGGGTTATTGGTGCCGCCATCAATGGTTACACCTGCAAAACAACCTAACTCTCACTCAGTTAGCAGTGATTTATATCCTACTGGTTGCCACCTATTTCACCCACTACCAATCGTTTTCGCTGTTGTTGATTGCGATTTCGGTGTTGGCCGTCTTCTCTTTTACCTACTCACGTATTTATGCTCACTACGCCCTCACTCCGGCAGACGATGAAAGTGGTGGCGGCCAACACTTCATTCAATCTTACCTCAAACCCGTAGCTACTTTTTTTGGCTTGATGCTACCTCTGTATTTATTGATGTTTTCCTATTATCTAGAGCGGCGTGGTCCCGGCGGACGCTACCACAGCTTTGAGGAACTGACGGACTATTTCTGGTCAATGAAATCACTGGTTGCTTTTCGCGACGATCATATTATCATTGGCCAGTTATTACTGGCTGTTTTCACCGTAGCTTTGGTTATTACTTTGTTCAAGCGCCTGCAACAAATTCAGACTATACTTGGGGATGAAACAGATAGACCAGTTGCAACACAACCAATTTGGTCTTTACTGGTCAGGCCAGAAGACGGATTCCTGCTCATGACCATTATTCTGACGGTAATGTACTACCAACTACCGTGGTCAAAGTATGGTGGGGGATGGATCAACGACCGGGTCCACCTCTATATATTTTTGGTCTTGTTGCCATTCTTTAATCTTGGCGGTTATCGGTTCAATTCGAAAAAGCAGGTCAGTAAAAACTTGAACTGCATTGGTGAGACAAGGTGGCTATCCTATGCGCGAACAACACTGGGCAGTGTTATCATAGTTCTTGCCCTCTGGCATTTAGGCCTCAATAGCCAGACCTACGCCAAGTTGAATGCCGATTTAACGAAGGTGATGCCGATCACTGAACAACTTCCGGCTCACACCACTCTTGCCAGCGGTGCTGGGGAATGTATTCTTGCCAACTGTGCCGGGGAATGGAATGGTTTTGTCGCGGCCTTTGGACAAAAACCGAAGTATGTTCAACCGTTTGGTCATCTGGAATGCTACTTGGCAATTGGCCAAGACGTGGCCTACCTCAACAACTATGAAGCTGACACAGATCACTTTCCAACCGTCTTTCGCCAGAGAAATCTTCCGGCCGATTATCTGGTGGTTCGGCATACCCATGCACAGGAAATAAAAACCGACGAAAAAGAGTATAGTCTGGTGCAGCAAAATAGCTGCAATCGACTTTACCGCCGAAAAAAGAGCGAGCCTGATTTTCGGTTATGGCAAGAAGAGAGGGCAAGCTTAATGATTGACTTTGGCCATACCCAGGAG
>JASMLX010000420.1 GCA_030748495.1 Candidatus Poribacteria bacterium
TGGTGACAATCAAACCTAGGCAGGGCAACAACTCACCCGGAGGCCATTCCACTTTGACCACCACGCGACGGGTCTGCCCCCAACTTTTGGGTCCAAATCGAGGCGTAAGGCGGACTTTTTCGTTTCACCCTTGGATTCCCTGCTGTCTTGTACCACATTCCCCGGAGCCCCCCTTTGTTCATCGGGGTGAATGAGACCGACGAACCCAAAGATGACTCTTCCAAATGGGAATTATGATGGGCTGGCTTGATCTTCAGAACTAGCTACTGATACCTATGCAACACCCGATGCTTTGTATGTATCGCCGTCAAAATATTATTATGAGGATTGATATTCCTCAACTGCTTTCAGTGCTTCGGGTGTTCTTATCTGCCTTAATGCATATGCTGCAGAATTACGAACCTCCCAATCATCATCCTGAAATGCTTGGATCAGAGCAGGTACCGCATCCTTGGATCCTGATCCTATAGAACCTAAGTTGTATCAGAGCAGGTACTGCTGCCTTGATTGCTTCTGATGTGCCTATCTGCTCTAATGCATATGCTACAGAAACACGAACACCAACCTCATCCTGATTCTGCAATGCTTGTATCAGAGCAGGTACCGCACCCTTTGCCTCGGGTCCTATTTCCCCTAATGCATATGCTGCAGAATTACGAACCTC
>JASMLX010000421.1 GCA_030748495.1 Candidatus Poribacteria bacterium
TGCGTACTCCCACTCTTTTTCGTGACGTGCTATCTCTAGTCGTTGTTGCAAGTCGATACCTGGTGCTGGTTTGGTAGGCACAGGAGGGGGGTTGGGTTGTTTGGGTTTCTGCTCCTGTTGGCTGGCCTGCTGGAGCAGGTAATGACAGAGAGAATCAAGTTGAGCCTGTCCGTCGGTGTCACTATCACCAGAGTCGATAACCTCACCTGTGACGGTGAAATATTGACGATCATGGACCTCAATGGCTCCGTCACCTATGGACAGCTTGGTACGGTTGAATCCGTCGGGTTTAGCTGCCCGCACAAACACCTTCAGACCGTCACCAGAGGGTGAAATTTCGCTGTAGTTGCCTTCGATTTGGTTCAGTAAGGGTTTAGCCCATGTCTTTAGACTAGAGGCGTCTCCGTTGATTTCCAGGCAGTCGTCAATGTCGATACCGGTATAGCCGGAATCGGTTAAAACAAAGCCTATACCGCTATGAATCTTGGGGTTGTAGCTGTCGATAGCCTGTTGGAGGGTTAGCCAGTTGGCGGGCCTGTGTACGTCGATTTTGCGCCCGTCGGGGTTGACGGGTAGTTTTCGTTCCTTGCCCTCGCTATGCTCTAGTTTCCAGTGTACCCATTGGGGTATAGCCTGAAGATGGGAAGGGATTTCTTGAAGGCG
>JASMLX010000422.1 GCA_030748495.1 Candidatus Poribacteria bacterium
ACAGACCCGAGGCTGAAATCATTGTTTATGAATTGATTAGAATATTAAGATGTTCTAGATGTTGTAGATGTTGTAGATGTTATTGATGATGTTGTTGATATTGTTGATGTTGCTGATCTTGTTGATGTTGATGATGTTGTTGATTTTGCTCTTGATATTGTTGATGTTGGCTAGACTGTAGGCTAGGATGTAGGCTAGGCTGTAGGGTAAGCTGTATGCTAGGCTGTAGCAGCTGATTTAACTTTGATGGGTAAAAGTTAGTAGCTGATCTAACTTTGATAGGCAAAAGTTAAATGGGGATTCAATCATGTTTACTTTCTGACAAGAGCACTGGAAAAGTGTCAGTTGACTTTAGGCCATCTCCAAGGAAGGACCTCATCTGGTCAGACTTAACTCTAGTTGCTGTTGGTGTTGCTGTTGTTGCAGTTGTTGTAGTTATTGTTGTTGTAGTTATTATTGTAATTATTGTTGTAATTGTTGTTGTAACTGTTCTTATAGTTGTTGTTGTAGTTGTTGTTATAGTTGTTGTTATAGTTATTTAGTTGTACTTGTTGTTGTAATTATTGTTGTAATTATTGTGGTAATTGTTGTTGTAATTGTTGTTGTAGTTGTTGTTGTATTTGTTATTGTATTTATTGTTGTAGTTGTTATAGTTGTTATT
>JASMLX010000423.1 GCA_030748495.1 Candidatus Poribacteria bacterium
ATAGCCACGATTCTCAGTATTAGGACAAGCAGGATGAAAGCAGTGTTGATATTAGTTGTCAGATAAAGTTTATACTCGTCAGCAGTTGATGATCCGGATTCTAAAGTGGGAGAGAGCACGACAAGGGGTCGTGGCAACCACTAACGGCTGTCTTGATCACTGCACTGCATGTCGATCATTTACGTTATCTCCAAGCGGTTAGGGGATTAGTTGTGGTTATGCATTCTAATGGTGTGCCACAGTTTTAATTAACCCCCATTAGTATCACAGTCTGAATCTGGGTCTCTTTAGCTCTCGAAAGCTATATCAATGGATGAGAACCTAGTCTACTCGCGATAATTCGAACCGATGAATGAGAAGGTATGTCCGGGATGGAAGGTAGAAAAACACTCAGGAGTCCCAGAGGCTGAAACCCGAAACCTATTGGAGGAAGTATGATGCGAAGGCCACGTTGGATGTTACTAATGCTGTTGGCCTTTTCAGTCTATGCCGAAGATGTAACAGAGGTGGTTGTTGGAAGTGCAAAGGAACTGAAGGGAATTACGGTGAAGAAGATCATTTGGCAGAAAGACGGGGCTAAAATGGTATCTATTCCGGCTTCGGACACCATCAACCCTTTTTGGATGGACGCTACCGAAGTTACAGTTGGTCAATTCAAGA
>JASMLX010000424.1 GCA_030748495.1 Candidatus Poribacteria bacterium
GTTTGCACTTCTCTTCATTCCTTTCGACTTTCTTCCTTCGTTCCCTAAACAACAGCCTGCCTGGCTATAAGGAAACTTGCTACTTTAGCTAAGATTCGATTATAAAAGGCTGTCATCGCTGCCGGAACTTCTCCCCTTCCTAAGAGCCTTTTTGAAAGTCATTTTATTCGTTTGAACATCAACTGGGGTACGGAAATATAGCTCATCTTTTCCCAGTGTAAGCTTTTTCGCTCATCGTCTAAACTCAATCATCGATACTAGCCTAACTAGCTCAAAGTTCGCTCTACAATCTGCCGTTGAGGCCAGACTTGAAAGCTCTCTGTTTTCAAATTGACAACTATCTCTAATTCTACTTGAAACCAATAGCATAACCATAAACCCCGATTGCCCCATAGCCACCATCTGCCTGCAGTTTTTACTGCGTGTTCCACCAAAATAAAACTGTTGGCAATAATTCATATGCCGTTTGGTTATCACAAGCATTGGCCTCCACTAACTTTGATTCACAGTGGAATTCCCATCACCTCTACTACCAAATGCCTTTTGTGCTCTTTGATTTCTTATGCCCATCCAAACCTCTACTCTGGGCCAGTTGGACCAAAAATGGGCATCCGGCTTCATCGAAAAGGCACGCGGCTACCTGTAACATCTAAGGATGT
>JASMLX010000425.1 GCA_030748495.1 Candidatus Poribacteria bacterium
CGGTCCATTCGTACACATTTCCTACCATATCATGAAGTCCCCAGGGGTTGGCTGGGAATGAACCGACGGGAGCTGTATATGGAAATCCATCGGTAATATTTTTCGCGCTAATATTCAGGTCACAAGTACTATCGCATAAGTTAGATTTACCGGTTTCGAACTCATCTCCCCAGTAATATTTTGTGGTTGTCCCGGCTCGTGCTGCATACTCCCATTCCGCTTCTGTTGGCAATCTTTTATTATTTTTCTTACAGAATCCTTTGGCTTCATGCCAGGTCACTCTGTCAACAGGTCGATCAGCACCTTTAAAGCGCGCAGGATTGTGACCCATGACAGATTGAAACAAGCCTTGGCTTACCTCGTACTTGTCCATTTGAAAAGATTTCAAACAGACTTCATGTACAGGTCTTTCTGAAGCTGCTCCTAGATTGGAGCCCATTTTGAAACATCCTCCCTTCACTTCAACCATTTCAACCGGGCCTTTGGTTCCAGCCTTGTCGATCAATATATCTTCTACCTTGACATGCAATTCATTAACATAGTCATAAATCCGGCGTGGCACACCTTTATATTTTAATCTGGCGTCTGAATGGGGGATGAGCAGCATTTTCCCCGTTTTTAAATTGAAGAGACGGTAGTAAAGAACGGGCTTGG
>JASMLX010000426.1 GCA_030748495.1 Candidatus Poribacteria bacterium
TCCCTTATATTTTCAGCAAAGAACAGGCAGGCCCTGTTCTCGGATGGATCTCAGCGATTGCCGCTTACGGCGCATTTATTATCCCTAAAGTGTTTGGACAACAAATTAAAGCTGGTCATCCTGAATATGCTTTATACGGATTTACTGTTTACTATGTGATCTGTCTTGTGCTTAACTGGTGGTATTACCAGGGGCCCAAAAGAGAATTCGATAATCCATAATAAATAAACAGGGGAAATGAGGAATTATGTTTGAACAATTGCCAGAAGGACACATAATTAAAACCATGGTTAAAGAACATGAACATATCCTGGCCATGCTGGATGAACTACAGGAAATAACCCTTCAGCTTTCTGGTGATGATCAGAATAATGGTAGGGTATTTATGGCACGTGCCAATGAACTGGCAGTTAAGATTATTGGTGCAGAACCCCATCATCAACGGGAAGAACAGGTTCTATTCCAGGCACTTGAAGATGTGGGGATTTCTGGCCCCACCCAGGTCATGCGCATGGAACATGAAATGATGCGGGAGATGAAACATGACTTAAAAAGTGAAACAGAAAATATAGATGAAGACTGGTCGGTTCGAGTAGAGAAAGTATCCCGATTAATATTTGAACTGTGCAGCACGCTCCGTCAGCATA
>JASMLX010000427.1 GCA_030748495.1 Candidatus Poribacteria bacterium
ATTTACAGAATCCATTTCAATTCGATACCGTATCCTATGTATCCAATCATATTGGTGTATCTCGTTCTCAACTTTTGAGAAAATCTACCAAAGAATATATGAACTTCTTGGAGAACGAATACCAACGAAACCACACTCAAATGGTGTAATATAATTGTGGTTCTGGTGTGATATAATTGTGGTTCTGGTGAGGAGTGAGTTAGACAAGCGTTTATGACGATCTCGTAAATGATTGAAAAATATATCGCCGAAGTGGTGGAATTGGTAGACGCGCTGGATTCAAAATCCAGTAGGGGCAACCCTGTGACGGTTCGAGTCCGTCCTTCGGCATTTTATTTTTAAAAGGTTGCGAGAGTCTCCAGCCTGGTCGAGAGGCTCTCCCAATCCATTTTGGACACCTGTAGCTATTTCCCCATTTCAGAGAACCCACCCTTGCTCCTAAGAAAACAAATAGTACGGGTTACATAACCATGGGTGCCCAGAACCTAGTCGTCATTACTGGCGATCAATTGCGGCACCGATATTTCCAGAATCATCTGAACGCACATTTTCCGGTATCCGCAGTTTTCGTCGAGGAGTGCGACGCCGAGGACGAAAGGGCATCTATGTTTGAATGGAGCAGATAAAGGCCATTACCCGACAAGTA
>JASMLX010000428.1 GCA_030748495.1 Candidatus Poribacteria bacterium
TGTTATGGCTTACAATTTTCTGCCTTGCAATCGAAATCAGGCGTATCTTCTACCGCCGTCTTTGGTTGATTGGCTGCCGGAAGATCATCTGGCGTGGTTTGTTCTCGATGCTGTCGAGCAAATTGACTTATCCCAGTTCTACAAGAAATATCGCACTGATGGTGTCGGCAACTCTGCTTTTCAGCCATCTATGATGGCAGCCCTGCTGATATATTCTTACTGTTCCGGTGAACGTTCCAGCAGGCGTATTGAAAAACACTGCCAGACTGACATTGCTTACAAGGTCATCACGGCAAACCAATTACCCGACCATACTACTATCAGTCGTTTTCGTAAGGATAATCAGTCGCATTTGAAGAAGCTGTTTCTCGAAATCCTTCGGCTTTGTTCTGAGGCAGGATTGATTAAACTCGGCAATGTCTCATTGGATGGCACAAAGATCAAGGCCAATGCTTCACTGGCGGCCAATCGTAAACTAAAGCACCTGGAACAGGAAATAGATAAGATGCTTTCTGAGGCGACAGCGAAAGATGCCGAAGAAGACAAAGCTTTCGGCTCTGATAAACGTGGCGATGAAATGCCCGAGGATTTGCGAGACCGCAATAGTCGTATAAACCGCCTAAAAGCCTGTAAGGAGCGTTTAGAG
>JASMLX010000429.1 GCA_030748495.1 Candidatus Poribacteria bacterium
ACTCTGAATCAGGCACACCATCAATCCCCACCCCTTTAGAGATATATTTAAGCACATAATCCAAAGCCTTTTCTTGGGCTGAAACCTTGCGGTTTCTCCGCTTGCAATAAAAGCCACGACCAATCGACCGAATATCAACGACCTTCGAATCGCCTGTAATCTTCTCCCAAGTAGCAGACAATTCCGAATGAGGTATAAAACTACCGACATAAAGCACGTGGCAGTGAACGTTCCATCTCCCCCCACTCTTACCCAGGTGGAACTCATAGCCCACTAAGCCACCCTCAATCCGATCTTTGAACCAATGAGTACGTAAAGCCTTGAAACCCTTCTGGATCTTAGTCAAAGTTGCAGGCAAATCATCAGCATTAGCCAAAGTTAGAGTCATATGCCGAATACGGAAGGAAGGCACAGACTCCAAATAAGACTTATACCGATCCAGCCATTCATTCTTACGGATAGTGCTACACTCAGGACAAACCCGCAACTTGCAACGATATGGCACATTTTTAACATCATCACGACCACAGTCATAACAGCCCATAGTCATATACTGAGTGCCACACGCTTTTAGAGCAGAGATCTTGCTCCTAAGCAGGTCAACATCCAACCCCGAGTCTGGATCATCTTCACAGAAATCTGCAT
>JASMLX010000042.1 GCA_030748495.1 Candidatus Poribacteria bacterium
GTTCTCGGCATTGGATTTGGGTCGATTCATCACTTTGATCTCACTTTAACCTTATTTCTACCCACTCTACCTCATTTTGTGCTCAACTGCGTCAGTCCTATTCTAGTAAAGATTCTGCTCCCGTCACCTGGCTAAGGGTAAAATTGGTAGGTTTGTGTATTAAAGATTACGCCTGACAGGCTCCAGAGACTGCCCATGACATAGTCGCCCAGCACCAATCCCAGAAAAAACGGAACCGTTCGCCGATAGCTTCTAACTCCACCATGCCGAAGAATCCCCCATTTTAGACACAGGCAGATCAACAGCGGAATCCAGAGATCGGACATTTCCTGGTTGCCGGCCATCACGTAACCCAGCGGATGCAAGGGCAACCAGAAAAACTTCAGTCGCAGGCAGACCAGAACCATCATGACAGTGAAACCGACTCCGACAAACAAAATAGTTGTCCAGTCCGTATTAGTGGGATAGACCAACCAGCCCGTTAACCGCCGAAAATACTCACGCCCATAGCCGGTTGACCAATTTTCAAAGTAGCCCGAAGCGGCACCATAAAGATAGTAGAGGTGAAGTTGCACCCAGAAGGCGATTAAACCGCCCAATACGGTGGCAATGAGAATAGCAGCTATTAGCTGGTAGTGATGAATAGTAGCCATTTCGGCGATTTTGAAAGCTTCCATCTGGCGGCATCTGTTGAGGCCGATAGTCTCGGTTGAAAAAACAGATCGACAGAGCAGTCAGGTTTCGCGTACCGAGTCGCCGGGTGCCCAATAGATCGATCAACAGGTAGCGAGGCGCTTGCCAGTGATAGGCGTGGACAAAAATGCCGGCTTCGGCCCGGATCCGGGTGGTAATGATCGGCGTCACCAGAAAAAGACCGGTAAAGGTCACGGCCAGCCAGGGTGACATCCCCGCCTGCCATACTGCCAGTGCAAAGGCCAACCCGGCCAGGAGTATGCCCCAAACGGCTACCCGATAGGGAAGGGGTTCATTAGCATCGTCATTTCTGGTCGGAGAAGATCCAACGGCTATCTTCAGCACCTTCTTCAGGTGTGATCGTCCGATCCAGATAAAAAAGAGACACAGCCCGAAAAAGGCACCCAGCGTCTGCTCATTCAGGTAAGGGAAATTCCCTTGGAGTCCGAAGGCGCTCGACGCCGCCATCTGGTTACGGTAGATAAAATAAAACAGCAGGGTCGAGAAGAGAACGTCCAACGGCATTAGAAACATAATTCCGATGGCGAAGGGATAAAAGGCGACAATCACCGTACCATAGAAACGCAGAGGCGGCTCACTGAAACGGTAAAAATGACGTGTGATCGGCAATCCCGGTACTGAAGGGAAAAGAGTAATGACCCCATTCAACAGGCTGATTCCGCCAGCGAGGGCAATGCCCAACCAGAGCCGCTTGTTACGAAAAATACTTGAATCGGGTTTGGCCATCTCCAACAGCAGTTGAATAATGGGAAAGGTGAGCCGTTCACGATCTGCCCATTGGCGGCGTAAAATGGTGTTCAGGCAGAGGAATATGACCGCCAATAGCGAAAACAGGAGTACCCAACTCAAAACGACCGGCACCCATGTTAGCAGATGGAGTGGGAAGTAGAGGCTCGATTCGCCCAAGTAATAGCCTCGTAATACCGTTCGGTTCGAGACGGTTAACCAGGTGGGCAGATGATGCCAGAATAGCTCGCGCCACTCGTTTTCTTCGGTGGCGAACCAGGTGCTATGACCTAAGACCGACAGTACCGCTTGCAGGACATCGCATCCGGCCAAGGAGGTGGCCAGGCTCAACATCACATAGAGTAGCAGCAATTCTTGCGGCTGAAAGATCCAACCAGTTGGGAACCAGCCCAAACGAGTACCGTAGCGGACGATGGTGTTGATGATCAGGACCAACACCAGAATGAAGATCACGTTGGAGAGGGGAACCACCCAAGTTGGAAAGGTATAGCGCACTAACTCCATTTGGAATAGAAAGTAGCAGTTGATGGGCGTAATCAGCAGAAACAGCAGCGTTAGTCTGCCCAACCGGGGTTTCAGAACAGGTAAGTTTAGCATTGAAGCGGTTCGACCATCTGCTATATGTTCCATCAAAAAATTGAGAGACCTTACCCTGAAATTATCTCTCCAACCATAGAGTGGTAACTTTGTTGGAAGAACAGAAGACCTCCTCTCCCTCTGTCCATTGAGATGTCAACCCGGTACTTGGCTGACAAGCTGGCTTATTCGGGGTTACTAGGCCTCCCGACACAGTTGGATTAGTAGATCGGGTCGATTGGAACCGATGGCATCAACCTCCAAGTCGATCATCTGCTGCATCTCTTCAACCGTGTCGGGGTTCCAGGCCCGAATCTTAAGTACGGCTTGATGGGCCTGTTGTACCAGTTCAGCCGTGAGGTGTTGGTGATTAATATGGATGGCTTCGGCCCCCATCTTGATGGCCTGCTGGCAGACGTCGGCCGGTGGCTGCGTCCAGAGGGCACCGAGGCGCAGGTTCGGATTTAGTCGGTGGGTTTCGACCAACCGTGAATGAACAAAGGAGGTTAAAATGACCCGTTGGCTGAAGGCCTGATCTTCAACCATCTGCACCACCGGTTCAGCGGTATCGGGACCTTTCAACTCGATTTGCAAGATGACAGTTGGTGATTGGGTGCGAACCAGGTCGATGACCTCCAGTAAGGTCGGTATAGACTGCCCTTCACCGGCGTCCAGTTGCTTGATCTGGGTCAAAGTCAATTCAGCGACCCGTCCCGTGCCGTTAGTGGTACGATCCACCGTTTGATCGTGTATGATTACCAGTTGTTGATCTTTAGTCAGATGAACGTCTGTCTCGATCTGATCCACGCCTAGATCAATAGCCGTCTGCATGGATAAGAGCGTATTTTCAGCCACCAGGTTGGCAGCTCCTCGATGACCCGTAATAATCATTTCTTCGATGACTCCAGTAAATAGGATCGATTCTATCCAATCAGGTTTGGCTTGTCAAGGCAGTACATTTTTGACAAGACATAATTTCGTTTGTCAATTGTCATAGCCTTGGTGGCAGAGGTTTCACAGTATTGTACGATTATGTTGAGATCAATGAACTTAGGATTTGCTACCAGTCCAACCAACTATCAAGCCATCAAGAGGAATTGGCCGCTATTTGGAGTAACCTAAAGTAAGGGTCCTGATTGACGTTGGTTGCCTACATTCAGCCGTGCTGGATTAGGTTAGTGAACAGATGGGCTTTTTTGTCTGTTCTAATTCAGGTAATCACCAACCAAGCTAATAGGTTCATTCCCGGTTTTAGGAATTTGGGATTTTAATTTGGTGGTCTATTCTAGTCCGATGAATCAGGGTAATGATTCAGGTATCTTTCAGAAATAACCCCTTGTGTTACCCGATGAGCGTTTGAGATTAACTCTTTCCAGACTCCTGACCGGAGGGAAAGGAACATAAAACGACCTCTTTAAGCCAGGGATGATGACCTCTTCAACAGCGAAGTCGGCTTAGGTAGTGTAGTCACAATATAAATGGTATAAGAGCCGAAAAAAGATCCAGGCTAGAAAAATGAAATCCGTTCCAGACAGCCACTATATATCCGACCAAGCATTTCCGTTATTAAAGCCACTATGACCTGAACCGGGGGCGTCTGAGCAATAGCTAAAGAATAATCGCCCATTAATCAATGGGCTCTGTTGCATCTTCAGCACTGGGGCAGCGTGGCCGGATTGAGCTGAAAGGTCTGGGTGAGGCAATAGCTGGGGTCGATTTATTAACTGCAGAAATTAATTGAGGTGTGGGGGAAAAATATTGAAACCATTAGCCGATAAGCCGGATGATGAGTGGTTAATGATAGAGGCTGGTCATCTCAAAGTTCAGCCGCCTGTGGCAGCGGGGGAAAAAGGGAATCGGAAGATGAGTCGGACCAAAGGGGGCTCAACACTAAATTAGATTTGGCCCGGGATCAGAATGGTCGGCCGATCCGAGCGATGATTACGGCAGGCACAACCGCAGATCGTTCTCCAACTGGAGATCTGAGACCAAGAATTCAGGCTCAGCATTGACTGACCGATGAGGGTTATGATGGCCAGTCAATTCTTCCAAAAGCCAATCAAGTTGAGATACGGCCGGTGATTCGGCCAAAGGAAAAGAGAAAATGTCAGAGAAATGACAACCCAGATTGAGACCAAAGACGGCAGAGAGTCGAAAATGCATTCTGGCATCTTAAACGGTGTTTAGCCGCCATTCATCTAGGGTGTATATTTTTCTGGGCTACTCGTGATTATACTATGTAGAATTTATAGGATCCACCTAACTTGAGTACCCAAGATGGTGAATGAGAACTTTACCGGTTTTCTGACGGGTGAACGCCTTTAGGGCTCTTTCTCGTAGCAATATAACGAACTCCCTTTATTTTGGCCTATGAAAGCCAATACCAGAAACCTAGATCCTGTCAACGAGCTCAAAGAAATTCAGTTATAGTCTAACCCAGGTCACTCATCTTGGATACCGATTATGTCTAAAATCGAACTCCCATAAAGATCCTGGATTACAGTTTATCGGAGGTTGGACTACGACGCTATTGGCCGGTGGCGCACACATGAGCAAATTTCAGAGGGCTTGGGGGAAAATCCTGCGGTTGATGCTAGTGGGAAACTGGCTGACGGTCGTGCCTTCTCCGGGCCAGACGAATCCAAACACCTGATGGCCCGAAGATCGGGATGCATTTGCCCAAATCTTTTTGGAACACAAGCCTTTTTGGAACAACCACCTATGTCCTACGATGCACCATGACCACTGGCGATCGTAGGCAGATCAAAGCCATTGTTACCATGTATAGACCGGAAGGACACCGACTCAAATCGATGATTGAGCCTCTGGTAATGTCCAATTTTTTCTTAAAAAGGTAGCAGCGTAATACCGCTATTTTAAGCAGTTATGTGCCTCCCGGCACGCGACTGCAAGTTTCACTTTAGCCAGCAAACAGCTAGATTTGTTTCATCAGCCAGCGGACAGCGTTTTGTTGAATCTTTTCATACTCTGGATTCCATAGAGCCGCAATGGTGTGTCCAGGGGCGAGGTAGCATACCCGACCTTGCCCATAATCATAAGCCCACCCAGCGTGACAAGAGGTACCCATATCTTGATGTGTCAGACCATCCTCATTTATACTCTCCATGAAGACAAATTTCGGATCTATGTCCAGCGTCATGAAATGTTGTTCATCGGTAACGATAAAATCGTTGACACCTTGCATTATAGGATGGTTCGGATTGGTGATTCGGACTTTGAACGGCCGAGTTGGAGGATGACCTTCCGTGGTCGCTCCCAGAACTTCTTGGAATATCTCGTTCCCAGCAGCGATATAGGTCGTATTATGATAAAAAAGAGCCATACCTCCTGCGTTGACGAAATCTTTGACGGCTTGTCCCTGTTCCTTCGTCATCCAGTGGATAGATCTATTTTCGTATTTGGGTAAAGGCGGGTCACTAATCGTTGAAGATGTACCATAACCGTTTGGCCAAATCATCGAATCACGGAAGATGATTAACATCCTGTAATTATTCAGGATTTCTGAATTCAACCTCTGAACCTCATCGGTAAAATCGATTGTCAATTCTAGATCCCGTACCAGTGTCTTTCCCAAAGCTGTTCGAATGTAGTCTGAATTATGATAACGATCACCAATCAAAGCTACAGCAGTACTTCTTTCTATCATGTTACCTGTTTCCCCAACTGAGTTGTGGATAGGATTATATCAGGAATTATGAAGGGGATCATCATTATTCTTAGCAAATTACCCGATTATTCCGCAGGTGCACACGTACCTTCGAATGAAAAACGCCAATATTAGCAGGTGAGATTCCTTCTTTCCCCGCGGGTACAGAGGTTTATCATTATGTTGAGGCTCGCGCACTAACCCCACTAGGAACCCCGCTCTCCTTCCAGTGAAAGCTGATTTGGGAGTCCTTACCTACCGCATAATGTCAATTAATAGCGAACAATTCCCCGATTGTTATTAATCCCAATTACCGTTAATGAAATAATGGCATTCAACCTCTGCGGTTTACCTGATCCACAAAGCGAATTGATGATTGAATCGAATGCTACAATAGAGGTCAAAAATCGGTTGATCTGTCGGGGTATACCTAACCGATGACAACCAAAATTTGCGTAAATGGTCTTTTCCCGCAAACACTAAAATAGCGGGCAGAGGTTATTTATTGATCTGGTTGGATGGAGATGGCAAGTCGAAGCCGGGGTTAGACGCTAACGTCGCTCAGTCCTCCTGTGGTTTAGCGAGTGAATTGGTTGAACGATGAAAACGATGACAATTAGCGCGACATTTGATCAACCGATCTCTTAGCTGTTAGCCCTGCCGATCAAGCCAATCTAAGTCACCCACACTATTTCGCCCGCTTATCGTTTTACACTAGTTTTCCGTATTCACATGTGTTTGACACCCCAATTTTACCATCCTTGTGAAAGTTACGGTGTAGCTCTCCTTTTCAGGCATTAGCGCCTTCTATAAATTCTGCTCCCATCGAACCAGAATTCGAACCACACCTATTTTCCGTCTCATCTTCTTTTTGGCAATACCAAATAATTAGTAGAGTCCAACTAACTATCGGTATTAGGCCAATCAATAACCACCAACTGCTACGACCCGTATCATGTAAATGATACAGGCTAACAGCCAAACTGGGGATCAAAGCACCTAAACTGTGCAAGCCAGTGGACGATCCATAAATAATTAGTGTATTCAAAACCTGAAACATCTAAAATTCATTTCGTCCAGCACTGCTACTAAAGACAGCATACCTTTTCAAGACTTGAAAGTACCTAAAGAAATGGCAACTAAAATTAGATTGTTGAGAACGAGAACTAAAGTGATGGAAGCCATTAACTTTAACTGTAGGCTTTGCTTCGTCTGACCAAACAGGCTAGTTTTCCCTTCCAAACCAAATACAAGCCTTCGTTCCGATTGTTTTTTCTTTCCTTCTTTTCCATTAACATGGTAGTTTTTGGACAGCTAATTCAATCATAATAAGAATTCGCGCTTGGGCTGAATATCCTCGATTCGGTTGGTGGTTCATATCGATGTTTTAGATCTTGACAACTTTTTATCAGGTGGTAGAATATGCTCATCCTCGACCCCGAGAGGCATTATTAGAAGTTATTTCATAAGGTCATGACCAATATGATGTATTTTATGGCTCATAGAAGGTTTATTAGCTATGAATCATCGATCGAAAATATTAAGCGATCAGTAATAGGACATTATCGATACTCTCCTGCCAGAATTGATCAACTGTGGTCATCCCTAGCGCTCCAATCGTGAGCTGTTTGAAGGCATCTTTGGCTTCGGCTCAAGTGCCGGTTGGCCAGATTGAGCGGCCACATACCCTCGCTGGTCAACGTGTTACCCTCGATTAGGTCGTTGGGAAGAAGACCGGATGTGCTTACGCGCGTGGCCCACGTTGATCGATGGTAGCTTGGTAGCTTGGCGGTGGCCAAAAAAGGGATCTGCAGTCGGAAAAACTAAAGACGGCCAAGGTAGCAAGCTGATAGTGATGGCAGACGGCTAGGGTATTCTTGTCGGAGGCTACCTTTGTTTGGCCTGATCTGCGGAAGTGACCTTGGTCGAGGTCAGAGCTTGATTCGACCCAAAGGCATCGAGACAGCGCTTTGCTGACAAGGCCTATGGCAATTAGTCTTTACGTAAACGACTTGCTGGTTAACAGATTGAGCTGATTGTACCGCCTCGAAAAAAATAGAAAGAAGACCCAAACACCAGGTAGCCGCCCTCTATGAGGCTAGCGAAAAGGATGGAGACTAGAGCCCACCATCGGTTGGCTGGCCAGCTTTGGCCGCATTGCCAGGTGATGGGACCGACAGCTTACCCTCTATCCTTTCGAGAAAAGTCCAACAATTACCACTATGGAACATTATTCCAAAAAATGGCAAACTAAAAGCCCAACAAAATGAAGGAAAAACCACCGATTCTGCGCAACAAGTACTACGCGGAATCAACCATATTCACCGCTGACAATTTACTGCGGGAAGCCAGACGACAAAAATCCCTGACACAGAATAGGGTGCCTTCTATCTGTCTGCTTGATCCGGACGGTGATATAGTTCGTTGGCTGATAGACACCTATGATCTCACGCTGGATGCTAAGTGGGCCTGCTATCATACCGATCTTTATAGGTTCAACTTTGAAGAGGTTCACTATGGTATCGTTGGTTGCGCGGTGGGTGCTTCGTTCGCCGTACTGGTGGCTGAAGAGTTATTTGCCTGCGGAGCTGAATTAGTGATTAGCGTGACTTCAGCCGGGCAGATCAACCCAATTGGAGAACCTCCATACTTCGTTCTAATTGAGCAGGCATTGCGTGATGAAGGGACGAGTTATCACTATTTGCCTCCCTCCGACTTCAGCCAGCTTTCGCCTGACCTTCGGTCACTGACAAAACGAGCCTGCTCCCGGGCTCTCCTACCTGTTTACCGGGGCGCAACATGGACAACCGATGCCCCCTTCCGGGAAACCGAGAGTGCTATTACCCATTACCGGGAATTGGGCCTACTGGCAGTCGAAATGGAAGCGGCAGCCCTTTACGCAATGGCTCAGGCTAGACAGAAGTCTATCGTCTGTTTAGCCCACGTAACCAACCAGATGGCGCAATCCGAAGGTGATTTTGAAAAAGGGGTGGCTAACGGCAGTCAGGATGCCCTGCACGTGGTCTCACTGATATCCAAGGCCTGGCAGCACCGTCAGCGGTCAGAAACGGACTAGTTAGAAGAACCGATTTTGGTTGTTGAGGCGAGGGTCGATTCTATCGGAAACGGAAATTGGTAACAACAAGCCCGCCCTTATTTATAAAGCCGGTAAAAAAGAGAGCAAACCAAAATTATCGGTTCAGTTGATATCGGATGTGAGGAGCAAATAGATCTGGATCTACCAAAAAAGAGTCATGGCCCTTATCAGAATGTACGGTTAACCAGGTTGTTGGTACTTGTGCCTGTTGCAGTAAGTCTACCATCTGCTTCTGAGCCTCGGGATAGAAACATACGTCGGAGTCAATGCTGAAAATCAGGAAGCTTTGCTGTTGGCATTTGCAGAACAGTTCAATGTAGTCTCCAGCGCCGGTTTCCGCCAACAGGTCAAACTTCTGCCAAGCGTCCAGAATCCTCAGATAGGCATTGGCGTCAAAGCGGGCCACGAATTTCTCGCCCTGGTAGAGCATATAAGATTCCAAGGGGCTCTGGATGTCGTACCACTCAAAATCGCTATTATCAACAACCACCTCTTGGCGGGCCCGGTCGCGCATCGCATCGAGAGAAACGAAGGTTTTATGACTAATCATGCGGGCGAAAGCCATGCCCCAATCCGGTTTCATGTCGCAGGTATAATATCCCTCACTGAAATTAGGATCCCCTTCAATGGCCCGGATCTGCTCTAGGTTGAGAATCTTTTGCAAGGGAGAGACCTCCACACCACTACCGATTGGGATCACATTTTTGACTCGTTCCGGATAGCGAGTGGCCAAGCTCAAACACATCATGCCGCCGATCGATGCCCCAATCACGGCGCGCAAGGTCTGAATTTTCAAGTGGTTTAGTAAGACCACTTGAGAATTGACGATATCGGCAAATGTCACTTGGGGAAAGGCTGCGGCGTATAATTCCCCCGATCCATCCGGCTTTTGGGAAGACGGACCGGTGGAACCGTAGCATCCCCCTAGATAGTTGACACAAATCACAAAGTGTTGCTCCGTATCCAAGGCGCGGCCCGGACCGATAAATTGATCCCACCAGCCGGTCTGACACTCCTCGTTCCAGAACCGTGCTACCCCTTCCACCAAAGGATTCCAGCCAGCAGCATGTTGACTGCCAGTCAAAGCGTGGAAAACCAGAATAGCGTTATCTCTTTGGCTGTTCAACTGACCATAAGTTTCATATGCCAACCGAACCTGGTCCAAGCTATCTCCATTTTGCAACAGAAAAGGGAGATTTTCAGAGGGAAAGTCAAAAAATTGGGTAGAGACCTGACCAATATCGTTTTGCATAGATTACACAGATGAGGCGCAGGCCAGTTTTACCGGCCTACACCACTGTATAGCTAAAGGTTGGCCAAAGACTGTTCAATATCGGCAATGATGTCGTCTGCGTTCTCTATACCGACTGAAAGACGTACCAATTCAGGCAGGATTCCACCGTTGATCTGCTGGTCAGGTGAGAGTTGCGAGTGAGTAGTTGTCGCCGGATGAATAGCCAGGCTCTTGGCATCACCCACGTTTGCCAAATGAGAAAAGAGCTCCAACTGCTCGATAAACTTCGCACCAGCTTCACGTCCTCCTTTAACGCCAAAGATAACCATTGAACCGCCTTTACCACCCAAGTATTGTTGGCAGAGGTCGTAGTTGGGATCGGAGGAGAGTCCTGGGTAACGCACCCATTCTACCGATTCGTGTCCCGATAGATATTCAGCCACCTTGAACGAATTCTCACAGTGCCTTTCCATCCGTAATGACAACGTTTCTATTCCCTGCAAAAACATCCAGGCATTGTCGGGTGAGATACAAGCACCCAAGTTTCTCAGAGGAATAACTCGCATTCTGAGGATATACGCCAGCGGCAACAGTGGTTCCGGCAAATCGTAGGCCCATCGAACACCACCGTAGCTGGATTCCGGTTCCGTCATCAGCGGGAACTTGTCTGACTGCCAATCGAATCGTCCACTATCGACTACGATACCACCGATGCCGGTACCGTGCCCTCCCATCCATTTAGTTAGGGAGTGGATAACGATATCTGCCCCCTGCTCAATTGGTCGTTGCAGGTAAGGAGTGGAGAAAGTACTATCCACCATAAGTGGAATACCATTGTTGCGGGCAATCTCGCTAATCTTCCCTATGTCGGCTATATCCAGACCAGGGTTGCTGACCGTTTCGCAAAATAACAGTTTAGTTTTGGGTGTTATGGCCTTGGCAAAGTTTTCCGGATCCTTTGGATCGACGAAATTGACCTTGATATTAAACTGGGGCAGAATGTCGTTGAACATGGTATAGGTGCCACCGTACAGGTTATTGGCAGAAACCAGCTCATCCCCGGCTTGACAGATGTTAATAATGGAATAGTAAACACCGCTAGTTCCGGAAGAGAGGGCCAATGCGCCAGCGCCTCCCTCCAACTCCGCAACTCTGGCTTCTAACACAGCCTGAGTCGGATTCATAATCCTAGTGTAGATATTACCCAATTCTTTAAGAGCGAAAAGGTTAGCCGCGTGTTCAGTGTCGTTGAAAACATAGGAACTGGTGCGGTGGACCGGCACAGCCCGGGCCAAGGTCGAAGGGTCTGGTTCTTGCCCTCCATGCAGACAAATCGTTTCGAATTTCACTTCAGATAACTCACTTCCTTAAGTATCATGAAAAATCACATAAACGCTAAGTATAACATAAAAATTCTGGATTATTTTTATGTTAGAAAAAGTAGTGACGTGTCAATATTTTCTTGGATACTCTTCTACGCGACTTTAGGTCTACCTTCATAGTCTACTAGTGATCAGTAATCATTGGTTGAATGAAGTCTCTTGCGGTTGTAAAAGACCTCAATGTATTCAAATATAGACTGCATTACCGGTTCCCGAGTTTGGTCCTTTTTTTGATTTACCAACTCGACTTTTAACGAATGAAAGAACCTCTCTGAGACCGCATTGTCCCAACAATAACCCCCACGACTCAGGCTTTGAATCAGCCCCAAAGATTTTATTACTTCTCTCTGGCTTTTTGAGGCATCTTGACTCCCTCTATCCGAGTATCAAATCAAACTTTTCTTCGGCCTTCGTTGACAAAGCGCCTTCAGCAATGCTTGGTTAACTAATTTGGCTTTCATCGTTGAATCCAGTGACCAGCCCATGACGTAACCATTGATTTCCATCACCTTAGGCTTTCTAATCTACCAGTTTGGGCCAACAGGTAGATGTATGCTTTGATCTGCCGTTGCTTCAGACTCTTTTTTGGTTTTTGGCCGCGGAAATCAGCCCTCTTTATGAACTCGTTAATTCTTCGTCGACTGACCCGATAGCCTAACCTACTTAGGGCTCTTTTAACCGGTTTGCATACCACGCCCCTCTAGTTACCCCTCAAAGATCAATTTAATGTACTCTGTTAACGCCCAATTTTCCTTCTCAATCGAGCTTTCAGGCTTAGTTCTGCCAGCGATAAAAACTACTTTTACATCCCTCCATAACTTGGCACATGGAAACCCGGCTCAAGTAGGATGCCTTCTTTGCTATCCAAGCATATTTTACTGACTTTCTTGGGCCAAATATGCCGTTGCCTTTTTTATAATATCAGGCTCCTCTTTGACCTCAGCAAATTCCTATTTTAGCTTTTTCATTTCCTTAATGATCAATGGTTCCGGGCTTTCCTTGGAGGTTGTTGAGCTTGCTTCAGTCTTATTCATCCAAGAAGAATAGAGTGGGTTCTTTGAAGTCTACACTATTTTGCGGTTGGAGAGATAGGGTTATCTGAGCTTAGAGCCAGTGAGACGGCTTTAGTAATTAGATTGCCGAGCCCAATACCGTTTATAGTTTTTCGAGAACCAGGCGGCTTCAACCTCAGAGTCGAATTGAATCACGTTACCTGTAGTATGCACACGTTTCCACGCTTGGTCTGACGAGAATTGTTTGAGCTTTCCGTCTCCCATCATCAAAACAGTAGGAAAAACAAAGAATTTACCGTCCGCCTCACCATACGCCATCAGGTGGCTTGCTGTCTGCCCGTTTCCCAGATCGAGTGGCTTGTAGTTGTCAGTGCGAAGGATTCGTTTTACGAATAACTTGTCTCTGTTATCCTGTAGTATCTGGTCCAGATATCTATCGTCCAATTTTAGAATTTCTTTCTGTTCAGGCTTTTTAGCTATGCCACCACAACCGAAAAGTAGAAGTACACTCCACGTAACTATTATAATTTTGCAAGCTTTCTGTAACATTATTTTCGTTGCCGTATAAAATTGATAGAAGCCAAGCACTTGAGGTTATTTGGTGATCAAGGCCGGTTTTTGGCTTGGTCGCGTTTATGTATGTCTGCTTAGCCTCGACAAATAAACAGATGATAATTCGCAGTTGTTGTTGAATGGCTCCGGGCGAAAGATTGGGTTCCCGATGATGGGAATGATAGGACTAGCCGAAACGATTAGAGGTGGATGATATCAACAGATTACCTCATCTTATAACGGTTAAAAGGTTGTCTGTGGATCTAGCGGATAGATTGGTCGTCGCAATTTTTGATAATTATAGCTAAACAGGTCCGGGCTATGGACACCTGGTGTATCGACTTCCAATATCTGGCTGGCGATCGGCTCATAATCAGCTCGAAAATGAACAGCAGACTTGAGAGCAATCAATTTTTGGTCAGTAGGTTCAATACCAAGACTACGAAGGACTTCAGCATCGTAAGGCTGAATCCGTTTTTCGGTTAATATCACCTCCACCCCGCCAGCTTTGATGACCGCAGTTCGCCCCATAAAGCCGGTTCGCCCTCGTCCCATTGCCCCTTTGTGAATGAAGGTACCATCCGAAATCGTTTTGACATAACCGGTTAATGAAACCGGTTGTCCATGCAATGGATCGGTCTTGCCACCTACTTCGAACTGGACCTCATTGCCAACTCCAGCTTGAATAGCAGTAGTAACCGAGTCTGGGTCGGCTATCACTGCTACTACGGCCTCCTGAACCTCGGCGTCAATTAAGGCTTGCAAGATGTGGGTGCCGTCGCAAGGTCCGCCGCCACCCGGATTATCCGAACCTTCAGCCAGAATAGTGGGTTTGTGCTGACTGTTGACTGCCAGCTTAATTGCCTGCTCCACCGAGACCAGATCTAGATCGAATGCGGTGCGCCTCTCCCAGACGTCAGCGGCAAAAGTATCCGCATAGTGACTGGCCAGTTCTTGATCAGCATTAGTGGTAATTACGACAGAAACACCGGCATCATAAATGTCAGCAAAAGGGAAGCCCATCGATAAAGTTGCGGTCACCACCTTTGGTTCAGTCTCTAAATAGTGTAGTTGCTCTAAAATCCCCTGCATTAAAGGTTTCATCGTACATTGGGCTGGTGGGGAAGTCAATAACGGCAGTTGGCGATAAGCCGTGGTCGGCTGGATTTCACCGTCAATTATATCGTGTAAAATTCCTGCCGCTTCAACTCCTCGCTCATAGCAGTCAATATGAGGGTAGGTATCAAATCCGATGATGACGCTGGATTGGCGGGCCATTTCAGCCGTAATGTTGGCATGCAGATCCAGTGTGGTCATAATTGGTCGATCGCCTACTATCTGACGAACTGCTGCGATCAGGTCTCCCTCCACATCTTGAATAGTGTCGGTTACCATAGCACCATGTAGATCAAGAAAAACGCCGTCGATTTTTCCCGCCTGTTGGAGTAAATCTAAGAATTCGGTTTTGAGGGTTTGGTAGGCTGATTCAGTAACAGTGCCTGACGGCGTCGCGAATGTCCAGAGGAGGGGGATCAGTTCGATCTGTAAGGCTTGACTTTGTTTGGTCAATCCACCCATAATTGTATGGGTATTTTGAAAAAACGGGATCATCTCCTGTCCAAAATAGTAAGTTCCATTTTTGAAACTATCGAGGGTAGTTGGAACAGATGAAAAGGTATTAGTTTCGTGTCCAATACATCCAACTGCAATTCGCATAAATTGATGCGGCTCCTTTTTTGTCCGGAAGTCGTCGGTAGACCTGCACTGCGCCTCTAATACGGTTCAACTCTTTTGAGTGTTGAATAATAAAAGGTGTGGTACTTGATTGGCCTAGTGCTTGAAATGGCGCATGCCGGTAAAGGCCATAGCCATGTTGTAACGGTTCGCCATCTCTATCACAGGTGCATCGTTTACAGAGCCACCTGGTTGGATAACGGCCGAGACCCCAGCTTGTCCTGCCGTTTCAACTCCATCCGGAAACGGGAAATAGGCATCGGAAGCTAAAACGGCTCTGTTGGCACGCTCTCCAGCTTTTCTGATGGCGATGATGACTGCATCCACCCGGCTCATCTGACCCGCCCCAATACCGACTGTTTGTGTGCCAGCGGCCAGTAGGATCGCGTTGGATTTAACCTGCTTGCAGGCTTTCCAGGCGAACAACAGGGATTGGATTTCAGCTTCTGTGGCTGGACGCAGGCTAACGAATTGCAGATCAGCAGCCGAAACGTCGGCTAAATCATGATCCTGAATCAACACACCGCCTGTTAAGTGACGCATCTGCTTAACTGAGCGATCTATCCCTGAACCGCCAGTAGCTAGAATTCTTCGCGTCTTGACTCTGGACAGCGTTTTCAAGGCTTTATCGGTATAACTGGGAGCAATAATGGCTTCGATTTTAATGCCGGACCTGGCTTCATTTCTCACAATGTCAGCCGTGGACAGATCTACCTGTCGGTTGAAACCGACAATGCTGCCAAAAGCAGAGGTTCGATCGCAGTCTAGGGCTTGCAAAAAAGCTTGCCCTAAGTCAGTGTTGGTGGCAATCCCACATGGATTGTTGTGTTTAATCAGCGTACAGGTCGGATCTGAAAAATCTTTTACGATCTCAATTGCCGCCTCTAGATCTAACAGGTTATTGTAGGAGAGAGGCTGCCCGTTTAGCTGCTCAGCCCAAGCTGCGCAGGGTTTGGGCTGTACTGAGGTTCGATAGAAAGCGGCGGACTGATGTGGATTCTCGCCGTATCGCAATTGCTGAACTCGATGATAACGTAAATCCAGCGTGGTAGGAAAGTCGTCTGGTTTGGTGTCCAGAGAAGCTAGGTAGCCAGAGATAGCTCGATCGTAGTTAGCCGTATGGGCGAAGGCCGCTTTAGCTAACGAAAATCGCGTTGTTTCAGACACCGTGCCCTTATTCACTTCCATCTCTGCCATAAAATGTGTATACTGGTCGACAGACGTCAGGACAACAACATCACGGTAATTTTTAGCAGCGGCTCGGATCATGGCTGGGCCACCGATATCGATGTTTTCAATCGCATCAGCTAAATCGACATCTGGTCGGGCGACAGTGGCTTCGAAGGGATAGAGGTTGCTGACGACCAGATCGATCATCTCTACCGCGTTTTCTGCGGCTTGAGCCATATGTTCCGGGTTATCCCGGACAGCCAATACCCCTCCGTGAACTCTAGGGTGAAGCGTCTTAACCCGTCCATCCAGCATCTCGGGAAACGCTGTGTAATCAGAAACATCATCAATGTCGATACCCGCCTGTCGGAGCAGTTTAGCCGTACCACCGGTCGAGAGGATTTTAACCTCCATCTCTACTAACAGCTTTGCCAAATCTACCACACTATTTTTATCAAAAACGCTAATCAGCGCACGGTTAATTTTTTTCATTTACTCATTCATCCTTATCTGGACAGTTCAAGCTAAATTATTCAAGTTGAGTTCTCAAGTTTTTGTTGCCTCAAATCTATAGCATCGACAAATCATAGCATCGACCACGTTGCCATAAGAACGTCAGCGACAGTCAGAAACATTAGGATCAGGCTAACTGCACCGTTCAACGTAAAGAAGGCCAGATTAACGCGCGATAAATCGTGCGGTTTGACGATGGCGTGCTCATAGATCAAGATGGCTGAAACCAGACCAACGCCAACTAAATAAATTAGACCCAGTGGGGAGACATGCCAGATGACTACTAGCAGAATTACCGTAATGACGTGTAGGGCCATTGAAATCCAAAGCGCAGCATAGATGCCAAACTGAGCCGGGATAGAATAAAGCCCCCGTCGACGGTCAAAATCTAAATCCTGACAAGCATAGATAATATCGAAACCTGCTGTCCACAACATCACGGCTAATCCAAGTAACAGGGGTAGGACATCAAATTGACCTTTAATGGCAATCCAAGCACCAATTGGAGCGATGGACAGGGAGAGTCCTAACCAGAGGTGCGACATTGAGGTGAAGCGTTTGGTATAGGAGTAGAGCATTACCGTAGCTAGGGCGACCGGGGAGAGTTTGAAGGCCAATGGGTTAAGTTGGTAAGCGGCTACCACGAGGAGAAGCGACGAGAAGATGGTAAAGACCCAAACTTCACTTTTCCGCAGGAGTCCTGCAGGAATTGCGCGTCTTTTCGTTCTCGGATTCTGGGTGTCAATCTCTGCGTCAGCTAACCGGTTAAAGGACATGGCACAACTACGTGCTCCCACCATGGCCACCAGAATCCATCCCAATTTCGACCAACTCGGCAGTGTTTCAGCGGCCAAGAAGGCACTCATAATGGCAAAAGGCAAGGCAAAAATGGTGTGTTCAAACTTGATCATCTCTAAAATGGTTTTTAGCTGACGGAAGGACAATCTCTAATTCCCCTTTAAATCTCGTTCTTTATCCGGTATACAGCCCGATAGATTTGTCGACCTTGCGTTCGATATTTAATTTCAAAGCTGGTCTGTATGTAATTTGTATCCTGGGATAGTTCGGGTAGATAAATTAACTGGGAGGTGTCATCTAACCTGTGTTTGATCTGAACAAAATAGTCGGTGAAATCAGTGGCCACAAACAAGTGCCCCTCCCGTGAATCCAGTGTACGGACGGCTTGATCGATCCAAATTGGATTGTTGAAAAGCCGGCGTTTTTGATGGCGATCCTTTGGCCATGGATCCGGGAAGTAGATGTGGTAAGCCTGAATGCTATGGTCTGGAACGTAGTTTTGGGCGAAGTAAGCGGCGTCTGCGTAAACCAGACACGCGTTGGTTAGACCGTGTTTTTTGAGTCGCTGTTGTGTTCGCAGGACGTACTTCCATGAGTTCTCAATACCGATATAGTTAACATTGGCATTCTGTTGCGCAGATTCTACCAGAAATCGACCTTTGCCACAACCGACCTCGATTTGGACTGGATTGTTATTTCCAAATAGACCTATCCAGTCGAGTGGCGGTTCAAACCGACGGAGATCAATCTCCTCATTATCTGATAAACGAAGAAGGCGAATGTTGGCTAGATGTGTCCAGTAGCGGTCGTTTGAACCTGAGTATGACATTCTTAAATCAGTCTTCTATCCTCTATTGAACGTGTGTTCGAAAGGGCAAAGAATAGCACGGAAAATATCGCTTTTCAAGCGAGGTTTTGACGTGCGAGCAATTTGTCAGAGAACAATCTATCAGAACAGTGTCAATTGGGAAGCAACAGGAGATTGGGTGAGTTTCTGTTTGGCCGCGGCGATATCGTTAATCAAGGTTTGCCGTCCCTCGGCGAAACT
The DNA here is from genome assembly GCA_030748495.1 of Candidatus Poribacteria bacterium. GTDB lineage: Bacteria > Poribacteria > WGA-4E > WGA-4E > UBA9662. Next base: position 18,246 of record JASMLX010000042.1, read on the forward strand.
CTGATCGAGGTCGTCCATTCTTAAAATGAAGGCCGGGTTGTAAGTGGCGGCAACGAAAGGGGCCCGATCGTTATCGGTGAACCAGATGCCCCGTTCCTGGCTCAGACGAAAATCTGTTCGGATAATCGCTTTAGCCGAAGGGGATCCCATACATAGAATTACCGTGGGTGAGATTAAGGCCAATTCTTCAGTTAACCACTTGGCACAGGCTTTGACTTCAGCAGATTTGGGAGGGCGATTTTTAAGCCTCTTACCAGTCCAGGCGGCAGCCCGACACTTGAGAATGTTGGTAAGCCAAATATCTTGGCGTCTCAATCCATTTTCGGCCAAAACCTGGTCCAATAGATCTCCGGCGGGGCCGGTAAACGGTTCCCCGGTTTGGTCATCCATCGCCGACGGCCCCTCAGCTACAATCGTAAGTTTGGCTTGTGGGTTACCGCTGCCAAAAACGACCCTCTTTCTGGTTTCTGACAGTTGGCAATTACAACATTCAGCAGCTTTATGCCTAACGGCTTCAATTTGGGCTAATCGATTCATTTTCTCGATGACTGTCTGACCTACATTTCAGGAGATCTTCCCGCCAGTGGAACATTCTGTTGAGTGTCGAAGTAAAGAATTTTCAATTTGGCTATAGGGAACGTGTTTGACAACTTTTACTCAATCTGTTATCGTTATTCAACAATCTTGTAATCAACAAGCCTTCCTGTTTTTCAGCCGTTCCCGATGCTTCAATAGTTTGTATTTCAACAACTTTAAAGTATACCATTCCAAAGACCAGGGGCAAAAAAGAAGATTATGTCGATTTTCCCAACACCAACCGTTGAGAGCCAAAAGTTGGATGAATTAACTGCTAGCGGGAGGGCATTGTCGACGCTTGCTCTAGCTCAAGAACTCGATCTGTTTGCCACTTTTGCCGATAGTTCTTTTACAATTGATCAGGTCGCCGAGCAGTTGAACCTATCTGCTCGTACAGCAGAGGCGATGGTTGCAGTCGTCGCCGCACTGGGGTTTTTAGCAGCTAAACCCGATTTGCATTTCGGCCTAACCGATCTGGCATGTACCTATCTTTTACCGGAAAGCCCTTTTTACCAAGGGTTAGTAGTGCCAAAAACCGATCCCTTCCTCTGCCAGTTAAGAGAGGCATTTCTTCAGACTGAAGATAATCCCATAGAACCATTTGCGGTTGAGATGGGTAATTTGACATCAGCTCAGGTCGAAACCTTCATCGGTCGGATGCACACGATGACCCTTCCTGCCGGCAGCAAATTAGCGCGACAACCCGTCTTTGCCCGGATGGAAAAATTGCTAGATGTAGGCGGTGGTTCCGGTTCGCTCAGTCTAGCCATTGCCAGTTTTAATCCGCAAATTCACTGCACTATTCTCGATCTGCCTTCGGTCTGCCAGATTGCAGATCGAAACATTCGGCAATACAAATTATCAGACCAGATTCGGACGTTACCCACCGATATATTTAAAGAGCAATGGCCATCTAATTTTAGTGGTGTGCTCTTTGGCAATATTTTTCACGATTGGGATTTGGATTCGTGTTACCAACTGGCACTGAGCAGTTTCGATGCACTGATATCAGGTGGTTGGATTTGCCTCCACGAAATGCTACTGAACGAATCCAAAGATGGGCCATTGGTCACGGCCTGCATGTCGATTGCTATGGTTCTTCATGAGCGGGGTAAGCAGTATACTCCCACGGAGCTATCGGAACTGTTGACATCAGTTGGCTTCACCGACTTTCAAGTTTGGCCAGTGTTTAGTTATTACTCTTTAGTGACAGCGAGAAAACCGTAACGCAATTTTTGAGGTGTAAGTGATGAAAGACCAACAGCCCGGCCTACTATTTTTTATAACATCAGGAATTCTGTTGATGATTAGTACTGGTTGTCAAAAACAACCACCAGAATCTCTAACTATCTCTGCTGAGGCTAAGACCGTGAATGAAATCTCAGTAACCGATAGCCCCAAGTCTACTATCAGAGTTGAGCTCACTGATGAGGAGTGGCAACAAAAATTAACAACGGAGCAATATAGGGTTCTACGACAAAAGGGTACCGAACGGCCTTTCACTGATGAGATGAAGGGATTAGGAGTAGGAACTTTTGTCTGTGCAGGTTGTGGGAACTCATTATTTGTTTCAGAGACCAAATACGATTCCGGTTGTGGCTGGCCGAGTTTCTATGACGTAGTGGTAGAAGATCAGGTCAAGGAGAAGGTAGACCTGTCCTTTGGCATGGTCAGAACCGAGGTACTGTGTGCACGTTGCGACGGACACTTGGGCCACGTATTTAGCGACGGTCCTAAACCGACGGGGTTACGCTACTGTATCAACTCCGTCTCCATTCAGTTTGTCAAAAATAGTCAATCGGGAATTCAGACTTCGAGCCTGGAGGAAAACAGACAGGACGGTCTGGATTCTACTAAAGGAGAAAGTAAATGATTGGAATATCGTACCACGCGGGTGGACTACAAGATCTGTCGTTACCGGAGGTGATCCGGATGCTATCTGAGACAGGCTATGATGCGATAGAAATGATGTGTGGTCCTGAAGCACATGTCGATTCTAACTCGGTGACTGACCAGGAACTGCAACAGGTTAAATCGATGGTCGAAGATCACGGTCTGAAGGTGGCCGTTATCAACCCTTACAAAGGCCCCGGACTATACCAACTGGCCCTTACCAGCCCACAAGGAGCGATCGACCACTACTCACTGCTGCAGGATGTCGCTATTGCCCTCGACGCCGGGGGGGTCAATTTCCTGACTGGCTATGGAGGCGATAAGGGGGATCCATTCGCATGGAAGTTGCTAATTGAGGTCTTGCAACCCATCTGCCAGCGGGCCGAACAACTGGGTATAAGCATGAACATTCATAACCACGAAGCCACCACCATTGATGCCCCTGATAAGGTTGAGTTGTTGGTTCAGCACGTTGGTTCTGAGAACCTGAAGTTGCTGCACGATATTACTAATTTCTACCATCTAGGTGGGGACATCGCAGAGGTAACTGCTCGGCTTTTTCCGTTGACCGTTCACTGCCATGTTAAAGGCGTTAAGGGCATGTATCCATACAGCACTTTCCTAATTCCTGGAGCCCCGGACGACGAACTCGATTTTCGAACCTTCGCCCAGACACTGGGTCGACACGGTTACGATAAATACATTTCGGTTGAAACCTTCTCGTCGATGCCGTTGGAAAAAGTCGAAATCGCTTATGATATGATGTCCACTATCTTACGGGATCTAGGTCTACGCCAATGAGACTCCACCGATGAAAAAGGTTCTTAAACGGGGAATCGGTCGAGGCTTAACCAACTACGGTGACCCTGATTTCAGCCGTTATATTCGCCGGGCTTTCGCCAAGTCGATGGGTTACAGCGATGGTGAACTGGATCGACCGATTATCGGAATTGCCAACAGTGGTAGCGGCTTCAATAGCTGTCATCAAAACTTTGATGACCTGACTGAGGCCTTAAAACGCGGTATTCTGTCCGGCGGTGGTATTCCGATCGAGTTTCCGACTATCTCCTTAGGTGAGATTTTTACTTCGCCTACGACCATGATGTTCCGCAATCTGATGGCGATGGATACCGAGGAGATGATTCGCGCTCAACCGATGGACGGGGTCGTTCTGTTAGGCGGGTGTGACAAAACCGTTCCTGCCCAATTGATGGGTGCCATCAGCGTGGATATCCCGACTATCTGCCTGGTCGCTGGGCCGATGATGACAGGCACCTATCAGGGAGAACGCCTAGGAGCCTGTACTGATTGCCGGCAATACTGGATCAAATACCGGGCCGATGAAGTCGATTCAAACCAAATTGAGACCATCAACGACCAATTATGCGCTACAACCGGAACCTGTATGGTTATGGGGACGGCCAGCACCATGGCCGCACTGGCAGAAGCCCTGGGATTGATGTTGCCTGGCGGAGCTTCTATCCCCGCGGTTATGGCTGACCGACGACGACAAGCCGAAGCAACCGGTCGAACCCTCCTCGACCTGGTGGCTGCCGATCTGACTCCGTCCAGGATTCTGGATCGACGGTCTTTTGAAAATGCTATCACCGTCCTAATGGCAATTGGTGGCTCGACCAACGCCGTGATTCACCTAACAGCTATAGCTAAACGGGCTGGGATCCAGTTAACGCTAAACGATTTCGATCATCACTCTAAAATAACACCTGTTTTGGTCGATGTTAAACCGAACGGTCAAAACTATATGGAAGATCTATGGCGATCCGGCGGCATTCCCATTGTCATGAAAGAGATTGAAGATTTGCTGCAAACCGATGTGATGACGGTTACAGGCTCGACTGTTGGACAGAATTTAGCCAGGGTTGAAACGCCGTCAAGTTGGCAAAAGGTCATTCGTCCACGACAATCGCCACTGGTTAGCGATGGTGGCCTAGTACCGGTCTTTGGTAACTTAGCACCAGATGGCGCGATCATAAAAAAATCAGCCGCTTCTCCGCACCTACTCCACCATCGAGGGCCAGCGATAGTTTTCGATTCAGTTGAAGACCTGTATCATCGACTGGACGATTCCGATTTGCCAGTGACACAGGATCACGTGCTAGTTTTACGAAACGTTGGGCCGATTGGAGGTCCTGGTATGCCAGAGGTTGGGAATCTATCAATTCCGAAGAAATTACTTCAGCAGGGGATTCGAGATATGGTTCGGATTTCTGATGCACGAATGAGCGGAACCGCTTTTGGTACAATCGTACTGCACGTTGCGCCCGAATCAGCGATTGGGGGACCGTTAGCACTGGTAGAGGATGGAGACTTGGTCGAACTGGATGTCGTCAATCGTAAGCTAGATCTACATCTGCCTGAACAGGTGTTGGCCCAACGGCGGGAGAACTTGATCTTACCGTCTCCTCATTTTCAACGGGGATACGGCAAGCTATTTCAAGATCACGTTGAGCAAGCGGATCAAGGCTGTGATTTCGACTTTTTGTCGGTGTCAGTTCAACTTCCAGATGAGGAAGATAGATCAAGCGTCCGATTGGGTTCAGGTGAATAGATAGGAAGGATTGACTCCACCTCAGCATGAGGCCGGGGAATCACATGGACGGATAGAACTTCACCCACTTTAGCTGCTGACTGCGCACCAGCATCGGTTGCTGCCTTGACGGCTCCAACATCGCCGCGAATCATGATAGAAATCAGTCCTCCTCCAACTTTCTCGTAGCCGACTAATGAAACGTTGGCCGCTTTCAACATTGCATCTGCTGCGTCGATAGCTCCCACAAGCCCTCTGGTCTCAATTAAACCTAATGCGTCTCCTGCCATTTTTATCTCAGTCCAAATTCATTCTAGGGTGGAAATTCAATGGAACCGAGTATATCACAACCAGGCCTTTGATTCAAGGGGATTCCTAGTGATCTCTGAGGGAAAAAGCAGCCAACTTGGGTCGCCACGTAGCACTTAAGTCAGTCGAGCAGAATATGGCTGAGAGCCAAGATTATAGCTATACTGACGGTAGATGCCACCCGGGGTTGGGCGATTGTGGGCAAAAAGATAGCATCTTTCGGCGGCTGATCCAAAAGCAAACGGTGGCCTCTCTTGCTCTAGTACCGAATCTAGTTGTCATCTGAGGTGCTGATAGGCTAATGTGAGAAACCGATTTCCTCTGGATTTTCAATAATCCGAAGTATAGGATATTCTCCCTGACCGGGACCAGCTATAAGAGACCTATTGCATAAGTCAGGACTTGAGTTTGAGTTCCAGATTGGAGACGCAGCCATCAAATTAAAACCGGGTCACAAACGTCGTCGTCGCTGGCCATCAGGCTGGCACCGAATAACCACAGACCTTTAGTTGGCCAATCACAGGCTCAATCTGAATCCGCCCTCCGCCTAAATGCTGAAGGGGCATTGTCTCTGGTCGTTTAAGGGGTGGTGTTTAGATTTCTTCCTTGGCCACGAGCTCTTGGCAGGCAAATTAGCCCCGCCTTGATGGTCAGAATCGGCGAGACAACTAATCTGCCGGCTGATTGCCGTTTGGCTATCCTTAAATAGCTGAAAATCAGGTTTGGATCCTCGACTGAAAGGGGTCGCCGACCTTCGGTCGGAGATGACTTGTCAGCGGTGTTAGTTGATGATTAGTTGGGCTGGCAGTGTCTGTTTTTTTTCTGGCCGCTGTAATGTTGAGGCTATTTTTGTCAGCTCGTTCCATCGCTTGCTCGCTGACATCTACTCTCACCCCTTGGATGTTGGTTTGGCTTTCAAGCAACTCTTTTTTACTGGTCGTCGGAACGGTCGATATTGGATCAACCTATTTTCAACTGGTTGTATAGTGCGACCAACGGTAGACTGGCTGACCGCATCGGCTGGGGCCATGTAGTACTGAGTTGGATATCCCCTCCAAGACATCAATCTCATCCACCGTTGGTGGCTACAACTTAGCTGGGCTGGTCTTCCTCTGTTGGTTGGAGAAAACAGGGTTGGCAACATTTGTCGGAAAAGACCCACACTAACGGCGGTTAACGGTTTGAAATCTGACTCGGATCGATCTTTGATCTGTTGCGATCTGATCCTTTAATTCTAATATTTCCCTCTTTTTGCCAGAGATCTATTTACAAACCCAACTTTGCTGTCCTGAGAACAACAGTTCCAGAAGGTCCTGAGTAGGATAGATACCAAAGTAGGAAGAATCAGGATCAACAAATCTTCTGAATTGAGTTTTGGAGTCCTAGCGGCACCTGTTTTGGGTCGGCGTTTGTCTGGTGCAACCACGACCGATGAAGATTGATGTGTTTTCAATGCTGGTTTGAAAGTTGGCCGAAATTTTTCTATCTGGCATCGATTTAACGCAGTTAATTATACGGGTAAGACCAGAAGAACGATGGCGAAGTTGAGCCCAGGTAAGCATTCCTAATAGTGATCTAGGTCGTTAATGATTACAACCAAATGTAAATTATCGTTAAATGAAATCAAGTCTAATACATGATCACAGCAATTAGCTGTGAATTTACCTCTCTACTACGGTTGCATACTATATCCGGTAGGACCGAAGACCCAACACCTCAATATCAATACTGGCTAAAGTCTGGTTGTCGCTGTTGTAGGTAAAACTAGCAGTGATCTGTTGTCTCTCTAATACTAGCGGTAACCAATGTCTGGCGTCAGCCCACATTTTGTGGTAGGGGATCTTAGAAACGGCTAGCCAGATGGGCTTGACTTCCGCCGTTTCGGTCAAATTACCGGTCCAGACCTCAGTCAGAAATGCCTCAACCAGGTGATTCCAACCAGGTCGGTAAGGAAAGTCGAAGATCAGTTTTGCCATCGGTTGCAAGTCCACAACGCAAACCGACAGATGGCACTCCTCCCTCGTTTCCCGAACAACGGCTTGTAAGGCGGTTTCTCCGCTTTCAATACCACCACCGATACCGACAATTTTTCCTTTCCCGAAACCAGACTTCTTCTCCGCCAGCAGGATTTCAGATACGGTGCCTGAAGCGGTATTAACCCTGATAGGGAAACACAGCGTGGCGTGTCGCATCAAGCCCAATCGGTTGCCACTAATAGCGAGAAATGGATTCGTTCAGATTTAAGACTACACGAGCCACCGAAGTCCATGCTGCCAGGTCGCCATCAGCTAAGCCTTCCGACCTCTCTTTTTCACCAGCATTAGCTAATAATTGTGCGGAATGGCTTTCCTGTTGGTAGGCATGCCAATGTTTGTCGTATAGCGCCTTGATGACCGACAGTTCTTCCTCCGAAGCAGAGCGGGACAAAGCCCGCTGGAAGGCCCAGTTAACACGTTCCGGGGTAGAGGATCCACCATGCCTCAAGATCTGCCCGGCAAATACCCGAGCTGATTCAATGTAACTCGGATCGTTGAGTAGGGTTAAAGCTTGGATCGGCGTGTTGGAATAAGGCCGTTCTGCTACACACTCCTGCCGACTCGGTGCATCGAAAGCTACCATGCTGGGGTGTGGGAATGTTCTTTGCCAGTGGGTATACATACCGCGTCGGTATTGCTTTTCACCTGAATCGTGTTGATAAACTCGTTTGGGGAAGTTAAGGTTAGCGTAGTAACCTTTGGGTTGGTAAGGATTGACGCTTGGTCCACCAATCCGGCGAACCAGTAGTCCACTGATGGCTAATGCACTGTCCCGGATTACCTCAGCGTCGAGTCGAAAGCGGTCCTGTCGGGCCAACAGACGGTTATAGGGATCTTGCTCCTGCAGTTCAGGTCGAGGGCTGGACGATTGCCGGTAAGTTTGGGACATAACAATTTTTTTAACCATCTGCTTGATGTTCCAACTGTTATCCATAAACTCAACTGCTAACCAATCTAGTAACTCAGGGTGGACAGGTGCTTCTCCTTGTGCCCCTAGATCGTCCAGCACCTTGGAGATACCGGTACCGAAAAAGAGATACCACAAGCGGTTGACAAACACCCGTGAGGTTAATGGATTCTGGCGTGACAAGATCCAGTCGGCTAAATCTGTTCGGCTTAGCCAACTGTCTGCCGGGGAATCCAAGGGCTGTAGCGAAGGCAGAAATTCAGGGGTGCCGGGGGTCACAATTTCGCCAGAGTCGTCCATCCAATCCCCGCGGGGTAAGATGCGGATGGCTCGTGGTTCAACTGCTTCCACCGTCAGTGAATAGGGAGCGGATTCCATCAACTCTTTCTGCTCGCTCTGGAATTGCTGAATAGTATCTCGTAACTCTTTAAGCTCCGGCGCAATAGTCCGATAGTGGTCAGTAACCTGTTTCTTCTGTTCATCGGTTGGTGTCTGGTCACCTTCTAAAACAGATAGGACAGAGGTTGGGTGTAAAGCTCGAGTCTGATTGGCAATGGTGGTCCGTAGCCCGGATTTATCCCAGTAAGCCAAGCCTCCATACTGCACAAACCCCATACCGTTGAGTTGAGAACCCAACTCCAATCCGATGACTTCAGGCTCGACTTCCAAGCGAACCCATTTGCCTTTCGGAGGCAGGTCACCCATCGGTCGGTGGTCGGGTCCATCTCTACCAATTACACCAAATCCGATTTTGTCTTCGCCCCAAAAGGCACGGTGGTTCCAGTCCCCATCGTTGAATTGCAGCATTACTGTTTGTGGCGGATTGTCAGGATCCAGCCAAACATAGGCAAATAGATGCTCGCCCTCACTAAGGGTGAATTTTCTCCCGGCTTCATGGAAATAGTGTTGAACTACCGCATTGCCGGTTTGCCGCCGTGAAAACTGACCACTAAACACGGGAGCATCGCTCTTATCAACAAATTGCCACTTACCCTGGGTTTTGCCGCCGTTATTCTGTTTATCGTCGATCCAACCAAAGTCAACAGGTTCTTTGGAAGAGAGATCTTTAACCGTCTGAATTTCCCATCTCTTCTGCGAATCGGTCAATTCCAGTGCGTTATATTCGGCTTGCCTTTTCTCTAATTCTCGCACTAAGCGGTCATGCTCAGCCTGTTGAGTTTCGTCCAAAATACGAACGATCGGCTCTCGTTTACTATTGCCGCCGTAAACGCCTACCTCTTTGATGTCGGCGAAGAATGCGGCCAAACGATAGAAATCTTGGGTGGTGTAGGGATCAAACTTGTGATCGTGACACTGGGCACAGCCCATGGTGGCTCCTAACCAAACCGAAGCCGTGGTGCGAACCCGGTCCGCAGAATAGATGGCTAGATATTCCTTGGCTTGGGCTCCGCCTTCTGCTGTGGTTTGATTGAGACGGTTGTAACCGGCCGCTACCTTTTGCCAAACCGTCGAATTGTCCAGAAGGTCACCGGCTAAGTTTTCTCGTGTAAACTGATCGAAAGGCATATTCTCATTGAAAGCACGAATCACATAATCACGGTACGGCCAAACGCTGACGTTTTCGTCCGAATGATAGCCGGTGGTGTCTGCATAGCGAACTAGATCCAGCCAATAGAGTGCCATTCGCTCGCCGTAGTGTGGCGAATTCAGCAACCGTTCAACGACCTTTTGGTACGCCTCCAGACTGTCATCGTTGACAAAGGCTTCCACATCTTCGTAAGCCGGTGGAAGACCTGTCAGATCGAAACTCAAACGACGGATCAGTGTCTGTTTGTCAGTTGTTGGTGATGGCGCGATCCCCTCAGATTCCAATCGACGCTGGATAAAATGGTCAATTTCGTTCTCCGGCCACGACCGGTTGCTCACAGGTGGTAGTTCCGACCTCTGCGGCGGAGTATAAAGCCAGTGGTCTTCCCATTTGGCTCCTTTTGCAATCCATTGTTTTAGCTGAGCTATCTCTTCCATTGTCAATTCGCGATTGTAGCTAGCCGGTGGCATTCGCTTGGTTGAATCTGGGTGTGTAATTCGTTGAATCAGTTTGCTTTGATCTGGTTGACCTGGAACAATAACGGGCTCTTCGGTTTGCCCGGTCAATGCACCAACCTCCGTATCCAAGCGTAAGTTGGCTTTTCGCTCTTTAGCGTCGGGACCGTGACAAGCATAACACTTGTCGGACAGGATCGGACGGATATCGCGATCAAATCGCAATTCTGTTTCTTGTACAGCGATGACGGGCATTCCAAGGATTGCAACTACTATTAATAGACTCAGGAACCAACTGAAAACTCGAACTAAGATCGACTTCATGATTTTTCTCTTTCTATATCGCGACTATTTTTTGCGACGTCGTTTGCGCTTGGGTTGGTTTGCACGTGGAATCCGATTTTTGGCGGTTTGTGCTTTCTGCATAAGCGGCATAATCGAAGCCGCTGGTTGACTTCGCTCTAGGGTAGTAGCCATTAACTTCATCGGTTTATCAATATGGTTGAAAAAGTGCCTATAACCTTGGCAGAGGTAGTTTAATCCATCTTCACCAGCGGGGGTTTTGATAAATCGGTTCTTGGGACAACCGCCATTACACATAAACTTAACTTCACAATCCAGACAGTATTGAGGTAGCGTGTCTTGCTTATCTCGGCCGAATTTAATCTGAAAATCAGATTCGGTCATCTCGCGCATCGTCTGTTCCATCACATTGCCGACCAGATATTCCGGAGAGACATAGTGGTCACAACTGTAGAGATCTCCGTTATGTTCCAAGGCCAGCGCATTCCCACAGGTTTGGTTAAAAATACAGAGGCTGGGGTTATAACCCAACCAGGCCTCCAAAGCAATATCGAAGATCTGAATAAAAACCTTTCCTATATCTTTCTGAACCCATTCGTCGAAAATGGCAACCAGAAAGTCGCCATATTGTCTGGCACCGACGGACCGAGGCGAAACCGCCTCACCATCCCCAAAGTGTTCAACAATTGGGATAAACTGCATGAATTCAACGCCCAACGACTTGACATAATTATAGACCTCCAGAGGTTTTTGGGCATTGTGCTCGTTGACTACACAGAGAATATTGAACTCGACCTGATGTTTCTGCAGATACCTGATACCTCGTACCACATTGTGGTGTGAAGGGCGTCTCTGCTTATCGAACCGATACTTATCGTGTAGTTCAGGCGTACCGTCCAAACTAATTCCGAGCAGAAAGTTGTTCTTTTTGAAGAACTTGGCCCAATCGTCGTCGATCAACGTTCCATTAGTTTGCAGGGTGTTTTGAATCGTCATGCCCCGCCGTCGATACTTTCGCTGAAACTCCATTGTTCGCTCAAAAAAAGGTATCCCCATCAGCGTTGGCTCACCCCCCTGAAAGGCAAACACGACTTCGTTAGTTGGCTGTGTCTCGATATACTGGCGAACGTAATTTTCCAGCACTGAATCCTCCATGCGAAAGGATCTGGTCTCTGGATATAGCTCTTCTTTTTCTAAATAGAAACAGTATTCGCAATCGAGGTTGCAGATGGGGCCAATTGGCTTGGTCATCACATGGAAAGGTTGCCGGGTTCTCATTTCTCTCTATTTTCGTTAGAAGTCGTCTTGTCGACTTCCGATTTTCGGATGTTGTTGCTAAATATATCAGAGATAATAGATTCCTTCAAGTAAATGGGCCAATGTTTTTTGCGATCTGAAGGGCAGGTGGGTGGAATTCGATCTGTATTACGACCGTTTCAATCCTCCTAACGGGTCGATGATGCCTTGTTGAACGATTTTTTCCACCGATAGGTATGAGCGACAAACACCCAGTGGATGAAGCCTCGTAGCCGTCAGTGAAGCCCAAGTCGTAGGCTTTCTTGGTGGCTATGTAGCCCAGACTTCCGTTAGTATAGGCAAAAACCAGCTATGCTTGAAGGGGGAAATCTAGTTGGCAAATAGCCGGTACTCGGCAAACATTTCACCTGATAAATAGAGGATGCTAAGTTCATCGCCGATGGCGAAAGCACTCAGGAGAAATTGGTGTAATTGCGGCTGACTACTTTTTAGCAATGGCCAACATATCAAGATAGGCTTGATTTTCTGTGTTCTCGGCTAACAACGGACTCACACCCCTCTATAGTCGGAAGTGCGAGAAGGCAGGGTCAACTTCATAGTCTGCGCTTTGAGTGGTGCTGGCGTTATACTTTCAGATTCAGCGAGGGCTTGGCATGTAGCAGAGGCCAACGACAACCCGGCTGCATCGGTTGCCCCGAAACCGCCTTTTAGTGGAAACCCGTTGATGCTTTCTCCACCCGCTCCTAGGCAAACATCAATACGCCCTCTGGCTCCCCGACTTTGTCCCATAAGTTCTGTAAGTGGCCTCCACATAGTGTAGTCACGAGTAGCCCTGAAAAATATACCTCCTAGATGAATGGCGGCTAAAAAAGAGTCTCAATTTTCACCCTCATCTGTGGCCATTCCACCCCACCGTTTCAGATGCCGGGACGCCTTTTCGACTCTCTGCCGCCTTTGGTCTCAATCTGGGTTGTCATTTTCTCTGATATTTTCTCTTCTTCTGTGGCCGAATAACCGGCCACAGATCAGCTTGATTAGCTTTTGGAAGACCAGAAACCATTTCTACTTCCACTTGGCTGGGTCAAGCAGACAACTCCGACTCCTGCACATATTTTTCCCCTTCCCCAATCTCAATTCTATTTCCAACTCACTGGTGCTACTTGGCTCCTATGTTCGGGATTCAAGGTGGGAGTTACCTCAGAATCACCATCTTACGAATTTGGCGGTAGTCGCCGGCTTCGATCTGGTAGAAATAGACGCCGCTGGTGACCGATTCACCGTTCTGATTTCTTCCGTTCCAATGGATGGCCTGTTGCCGACTCTGATAGCTACCCGCCCTCTTCTGCCCCAGATTCATCTGTCGTACTAGGACGCCTTCACTACTGTAGATGTTCAGTCTGACCTCAACTTCATCAGCCAGGTCGAACGGTATCCAGGTCTCCGGGTTGAAAGGGTTGGGGTAGTTCTGCTGCAAAACGGTAATGGTGGGAAGTTGCTGCAGGCTCAAATACACGCGACCCGCGGCTAAGTAGGTCTGCTGTTCTCCTGTTAAAATCTTCCCCTGAACCGATAGTTTGTAATCGACAGGGAGCTGTGCTGTCTCGACCGTCAGATCCATCTCCCGTGTGGTCACTAAGTGCCAGCGGGGGCTATCGGGACAGGGCTGGATATCGGTTTGTAACCTGAGGCCGGAGTCGGGACGCAGAAGGTAAGCGTCGGCTCGATCGTTCATTGGTGAGGTAGGTGGTACCACCCGATCATAAGCGTCCAATCCGTGGGCGGCCTGCTCACTCCAACCGACTACCAGTCGGATTCGTTGGTCGGCCGTCGTCAGGGTCAGCGGCAGTTGGGCCGTCAATTGAGGTATCGATGTCGATGACAGGGCGATGGACGGAGAAGACGTATTGACAGCGTCAATCGTAACCGTTAGCTGGCAGTCGCTCAGGCTCAACACCCAGTAGCCTTTTCCCGGCTCCAGTCGACTGGAACGATCGTAGGTGTAGAGATCCGGTTGCCAATTGTAGAGCGAGTTGCGCAAGATCGATCGGCCCGAGGAACCACCGATAGGCTGATCGGCCACACTGGCCGTATCGGTGAAGTCGATCGGTTGGGTGAGCCCTCCCACCAGGCTCCAGCCGGGAGATATATGGCGCTGGTAGGAGTTAACTGGAGTCAGTGGTATTTCCAGTTGGGTGATGGCTGGATCGGTCGATAGCACCCAGTACCCCTGACCGACCGCCAGTTTCGTCACCGGTTGATAGCGGTACCCAGTACTGTCCCAACTGTAGAAGGGGAGTACCAGGTTTGGATGATCAGCAGCGATGACTGCCGGCTCCAGCGTCTTGGGAATACCCGGAATCGAGACCAGGTTCCAACCCGGCGCCAGGTCGAGGGTGAAGGTCTGGTAGTGGCCGACGGTGATCTCGAAGGTGTAGTCCTGGTCAGCCCCCGGTTCAAATGCCAGTTGCTGCTGCCGGCGCATATCGTAAACGGCAGAATCCTGCGGGGAGACGATCTGAATCGACACCCGGCTAAAATCGGCTGGGATAGCTGAGACACTCCACTTCAGTCGGAACCCCTGCCCATCGGTCAGCACCTTCAGCCGATAGGTAGCAGTCTCAAAGGCGGGACGGAAATCAGCGCTCAATTCCGCCACGCCGGCCTGGTTTCCGACTAGGTAGCCACTCAGTGCGGGTTTAGCCACCGGTAGCGATATCGCCTGGTCGATACCGAGGTCAAACCCGTCGGTTGCCTCATCTGAGACACCGAAAATCAGTTGTCCGGAGTCGAGGGGATGGCTCAGACTTTCGACCGTGATATCGGCTTGCCAAATGGGCACTATCTGTTGGTCTCCGCTTAGTTGCTGTAGTTGTTGGGCGGTCATTCCCGCCTGTACCTGGCTGTGGTAGAGGAGCGCCACCACCTGTTGGTCGATGGGCGCGAATTCGGCTACACTGTTCCAGTCCTGGTAGAAGATGCTATCCGGGTAGGTATCGCTATCCAGTATCAATCCCAACCCCTGTGCCACCTGCTTGCGGATCAGGTAGTCGCGCTGTGCTTGACTGGTACGAAACCTGTCGATCAGGGCTTTTCCCTCGGTAATCCGGTCTTCCTGCCAACGGATACTGATAAAGCCCAAGTTACCGATATTGTACCCCGATTCCAACAGACGAAGCATAATGGACGGATAAAAATAGATGTTGAAATTCGGGTCATCGGTGGTAAGCCGAATCTGCGCCGTCTCCATCAGCGCATTGAGGGCGGCAACCGTATCGTTCAAAACACCCAGGTCGCGGTTGGTCGGAAAGCCGTGGGGCTGAAGACGGATTTCCGACGGCCACCTTTTCAGTCTGTCCTCAGTCGACTCCGACAGGGTGAGTTCGATCAGGTAGTCGATCACGGCAGCGTCAGGGCCAGCGCCATTAGCTGAGGGAAGAATGGTGAAGGCAAAGTGATAGGTCTGACTCCAGTAGCCCAATGGATCATAGGCGCGAACATGCAACCACCAGTCGCCGGCTTCCAGCCCGTAGAGCTTGAGTTGGTGGTCGACAATCTGCAGATCCGCTTCCGTGTCGGGCACGGTGTCGGGTTGTCGGTCCAGCAGATAGCTATAGACGCTCTTATCGGCGGCCGTCGGGTCAGTCGGTAACATGGAGAGATGAAAGATCGGCGAATTATTGGCAACGCCGGTCTCCACCTGTGGATGGGTTGGAGAGACGACCTGTGGCGGTTTCAACGGTGTCTGATCGATGATGACTACAGCCTGGGAGGAGACCTGGACCGATTCGCCTTTGCTGTCGGTGGCAACGGCTAGCAGGTAGTAGCGGCCGTCGTCGATATTCGTCGTTTCCCAGACCAAGCTCTGCCCCTTCACCTGGCGCGAGATAGGTTTGGCTTGGATGGAATTTCGGTTGCTGGGGTAGTAGTAGAGATCGATTTGGTAGTTGTCGCCCTCCGGATCGCTGACCGTCCAGGCAATCTGGTAGGTCGGTCCAGCTAGAATATCGGTCCGGCCGGGAGTAGTGAAAGCGAAAGTTGGAGCTTGGTTCGGTTGAGACAGGGTATGATGGGTGGCATAGATGTCCTGCAGGGCCTCCCAGTGGGGATATCCTTCATCACGCCAGGCCTCGGCAATCTGCACCACGGTTTTGGGACGTTGGTCCCGCAGGATCGCCCATAATAGGTCGAACCGATTCTGGATCTGGTCATCGTCGGTACTGGGCGACAGGTCGATGGCATCCGCTGTATCGAAAATATCCCACAGAATACTGGCCACCGCTCCTTCAACCACACTGCCATCCGGATTAGATCCGCTGCCGTCGTGCGCGCCAGACCACCATCGGTTATCCTCCAAGTTAGGATCTCGACCGTCCAGAAATCCGGTCACGTTCAGGGCTCGGTTATCGACGGCTGCTTCCAGGAATGCGGCCCAGCCTTCACTCAAAGCAAATTCCGGGTCTGTAACCATCTCCAGCCGATGGACCTCCCGGTATTCGCCGTGTGGAATAGCGTGGAAGTCGTAGTTGTAAACCGCCGACATCAACGAGTGACCGTACTCGTGGTACATTACATTTTTCCGCCACTGATCGGCTCCGGCCGCAATGTGGATCGATTCGCTGTTGATGCGACCGAAAAATTGCGTCGTGTGGTAGTAAGATCCACCCATCGATTCCGGCCAGATGACGCTGATGGGTTGGGTGCGATGAGCATCGACCTGCTCCAGCAGAAAGTTGTGCGCTTTCTGTATCGTTTCGAAGATATGCCCCACACCGCGATTGGCATTTCCCCCATCCAGGAGCAGATCCCGCTGGATGTGTCCGGGCTCGACATTTCGGATCAGGTCGGATTTGAAGGTATAGACCTCTCGCTGCGGGTCAGTGACGACCAAAATATCATTCTCCATCTCAATCGATAGTTGCAGCGTATTGACCACCTGTGGTTGGAGAATTACCTCCTCGAATAGGTAGTGGCCGTCCAGATCGGAGAAGGTAGTACCAAGTGGCAGGTCCGATTGCAGCAGCGTCACCTTAGCCCGAACCAGTGGGCGTGCCTGACGCAGGTTGTCGTTGTCATAGGTGAGAGTTCCGCCAACGCTGATACCACCGGCTACCGCCTGCTGTACGCGACCTGCCACCTGGAGTTGCTGATCCTGCTGACGGGCGGTCAGAGGATAGGATGATACCTGAGCCTGTCCGGGCTGAGTGTGGAGATAGAGGTAGAAGTGTGCTGCGCTGTTTCGACCGTCAGGCATGGTGAAGTAGAGTGATGCCTGTAATGGGTAGTGGCCGGCGCGCTCGACATGAATGGCAACCCGATACTGTTGCTGACCTTGGGGCGGAAGGTAGAGATGGTCGAAGGTGGTCGAAGAGGCGACCTGGATTCCCCTCGGTAGCCGGAACTCAAGTTGTCCTTGGATCGCCATATCCGAATTAGAAGAACAGGAGAAGGTCAAGGTCCCACTCTGTTCGACACGTAGTGAAGAGCTCAGGGTCAATTGCCCCTCAACTATGGGCAGTATGGATCTGTTTTGGTGGGATTCAGCAGGTAGGCTCCAGGTAAACAAGTAATAGAGCAACGCCCAGTACGCCACCGTATGTATTCGACGGACCAAAAAGTGCCTGCTCAAGTTGGTTAATTGTCCAGGCGGTTGAGAAGATGGAATATGACAAGTATACTGCATTTTTTACTTCTGCTCCTACCTTTAGTCCAATAAACGCAACTGCAGAAATCCCTTTTACCTTTAAACAAAAAATCGGGTCGGGCAGTTGTTATTTTTCCGCTGGATTGGGGGAAATCACCCTACATTTCCCCCAATTTCTGATTTGGCTGCCAATCGTCAATTTCCCATGTAGGAAGAAGTGTATTGACATAAACACTCCTGAATCCACACCAACCAATCCCTCACTCAATCTTGATGTCCTTGAAGGGGTTAATCCACCAATTGGCTTTTCCGCTTCGCCTTTGGTCGGCTTCTGCACTACTACTAGCCAAGCATACAAGACTGGTGATAGAGACCAACTCTATTTCGCCTAAAACCAAGGAGTGACCAGCAGATTTGTGCGGATCCACGGATGCTACGTTCGCTTCTGCGGTTTGGGTTTTGCGTCCTCCATTGATCTAGAATCGCCTCATTCATAGAAAGAGGCGAATGTGTGTTATAATCCTTCTGGCCCATATTTGATTTGGACTCTTTTCATCCATCAGCGTTACCTGGAACTTCTTACTATTTCAACCCCTTCTTTTCCCAAAACAGGCCCTAAGTGTGTACAGCCACAAACACCAATGGGAGAGGTGTGTGGCGGCTTACGGTAAATAATAGATCCGGCATATCGCCGTCTGGAAGAGTTTACTTGCGATGATAGCCCGAAATATAACATGACCGTGTATGTCCAAAGATAGGCCATATTTGCCAAAGTCTTTCGTAATAAGTACAACGCGAATAATACTGTTAAGTCCAGTGAAAGACCTGCTTTCACCGTTGCGACCTCTGGATTTCCCATTGAAAAAGAGAAATAAAATCATCTAATATAGTGTATGAAGAAACGACCTTGAGAGAACGATTCCTTCTCGGAGTGTTTGATGCTTGACGTTGGGTTTAAGAAGGAACTATGAATAAGCAAGATACATTACAAGATATATCAAAGAAAACGGGCAACTTCATTCGAAACTCCGCAACTATAAAAGTTTTATTCATCGGTTTCTTGGTTACAGTCCTTTTAGTTCCCACATTTATGATCACCTCCCTGATGACGGAAAGGGCCTCAAGAAGAGATTCTGTCATTCAAGAAATCAACCAGAAGTGGGGAAACAGTCAAACTATTACAGGTCCTTTTTTTTGCGTTCCATTTAAGTCTTTCCAAACGGATAAAAATGGCGAGTCGAAAGCCCGTATCCGCTATATGAATATTCTGCCAGAAAGATTGAATATTTCTGGGCAGATCGATCCAAAAATTAGATATAGAAGCATTTACGAAGCTGTTTTATATAACATACAAATCAACATAAATGGCAACTTTGCAATTCCTATGCTTCATCAGTCTTTTATCCCCGGAGAAAACGTACTTTGGGAAAAAGCCGTATTTTCTGTTGGTATCTCAGACATGAAAGGGATACAGGACAATATAATTATCGAATTTAATGACAAAAAATTTAAAGCGAATCCAGGATTAAAAACAACTAATATCGCTTCATCAGGTATCGGGTGCATTATTCCTCTGTCTTCGACCGCAAAAGAAAATAGCTTTTCCTTAAAACTCAACTTGAATGGTAGTGAACAAATTCACTTTATCCCGGTCGGTGAGACAACCAGCGTTAATCTTAAATCAACCTGGCCTTCGCCAAGTTTCAATGGTTCTTTTCTTCCCACGGCTAGAGAAATCACCGAAAAAGGGTTTTCAGCTGATTGGAATATTCTGCATCTAAATAGAAATTTCCCTCAATTTTGGGAGGGAAATCAATATAAGGTCAGCGACGCTTACTTTGGGCTGAAACTTTTGATTACTGCTGACACATACCAAAAAACCATTAGAATATCGAGATATGCTTTAATGTTTATTGTCTTCACATTTTCTGCTTTTTTCCTTTCGGAAATTATTAATAAAAAAAGAGTTCATCCGATTCAGTACATTCTTATTGGACTTGCCATCATTTTATTCTATGTTCTGCTTCTTTCAATTTCTGAGCATTTAAATTTTGATTTTGCTTATATATTGTCGGCAGCTGCAATTACCACTATCATAACTGGCTACTCTGAGAGTATTTTAAAAAACAACCGTTTCACATTAACCGTCTGTGGTATATTGGTTATCCTATATGCATACCTGTATATCGCCATTCAACTTGAAGACTATGCCCTGATTATGGGCAGTATTGGACTATTGATAGTATTGACCACAGTAATGTATATTACCAGAAAAATAGACTGGTATTCTTTGGGTAGAGACCAAATCCAATAAAAAATCGCCGGACAGGTACCGATCACTATTATGTTACCTTCTGGGGGACGGCTGTGGCACGCGGTCTATCTTGCTACGCGGAACGCCTGATCAGGTCCGGGAGAATGTACGCGAGCTCATCTCGGTTTGGGCCCCTAGTGGTGGGTTCGTGTTTCAGCATATTCACAACATCTTGGCGGATGTTGCGCCAGAGAACATCCGCCAAGATGTTCGAGGCAGTAAGAGAATGACGATGCCAAACCAAGGAGACTAATCGAGTATGTTCCTTTGCTGGTAGAGTCACTACCATTGGACCGAAAAAACGGTGAGAACAACAAGATAACCATACAGGAAAAGGCAGGATGAAACCACTTTTAGCATGTGGCTGTAGAAGGCTAACAACGTAGCTTTCTCGAAGACGCCAATCAGAGATCGGGAAGGATTGATAGATGGTGCCAAACAACTTCGAGGAAACTGCTACTAGATTCGTGCAGAGAGAACTTCAACCTCTCGCTGGCCATCCGAACCGTTTGCGTGGATGGATTCGGTATGCATCTACAGATGCGGCCGAAAGATATCTATAGAATCAAGGGTAAGAAGGCCGAATAATTGGGTGCACTGGGCTTTGCGTGCTGCCTTTTTCTACACGAAGCCTAGGATCTTCAATGTTATTTTTCGTCGAGATTTGAGTGAATCAATGGGTTCATACATTAATCAACCATAGATAAATAGGAGCGTGTTTCACATGAGTAATCAAGAATGGATTTCACTATTTGACGGCCAAACCTTAGATGGTTGGTCGACGACCGGCAAAGCCGAAGGTTGGGTAGTAGAAGATGGCTCAATCGCCTGCCTGGTCCAAGGGGGTAAATACCTCTATACTTTAGAGCAGTATGAAAACTTTGTCTTGTCAATTGACTTCAAAATTGCAGAGAAGACCAATAGTGGGATTTTCTTCCGCTGGTCAGATTTGAATGACCCGGTCCATACGGGGATTGAGATTCAAGTTTTTGATAGTTACGGGCAAGAGATACTAGACACCCATACCTGTGGCGCTATCTACGACATGGTTGCTCCATCCAGCAACCCCTCAAAACCGGCCGGTGAATGGAATAATATTATCATTACCAGTGTTCCGAACCGTATCACAATCGAGAAGAATGGTATCCAAGTCGCCGAAATGGATGTCGATCAGTGGAATGAGGCGGGAAAGAATGCAGACGGTAGTAAAAACAAGTTCAAATATGCTTGGAAAGATATGCCACAGAGTGGTCACATTGGTTTGCAAGACCACGGTGGTAAAGTCTGGTTCCGTGAAGTCAAAATTAAATTACTATAAGCGTAAGGACAAATTTCAGGCTGTTTAGGTAAAGAGCTTTATTAGATAGTTGTTCATCATGAAAGAATTTCAAGTTAATGACAGGATAATGAACGAAGCTGAATAGGTCTAAACTATGCAAATTGTGGAAATCAGTCGATTAGAGATGGAACAGAGGCAGATGAAACCTGCCAACCTGCAAGCGGCAGTTGAGGCCATGAATCATGATGGCGTCGTATTACTGCCCCAAGTGATCGACATTGATCACATCGGTGCCCTTGGAGAGAAGATGCAGGCCGATATCCGCCAACTGGAGGCATCGGAGGGCATCAGCAACAATTGGCAAGGAGTTCGTCCACCTCCATTTGCCCCTTATCTCTTCAAAGATATCGTTTATAATGAGATGGCAATTGCGGTTACACACCAGCTAATGGGATATGGTGTTTTCCTTGATTCTTATGGGACTAACACCGCTTTCGTGGGTGATCAGGTGCAAGGCATTCATGCTGATACCTACCAGCTCTGGCCGAATTTGGCGGTTAATCCCCCGCCCCATTGTATTGTGGTCAATGTTTGTTTGGCCGATGTGGACGAAACCAACGGTGGGACTAAAGTCTGGTTAGGCACACATACCGACAAACGGATTTTAGCTAATAATCGACATATAAGCGAGGAGATGGTAGCAGAGTGGGAACAGAAGCGGCCTTCAGAACAGGTACAGAGTCAAAAAGGTGATTTAATTTTGCGTGACATGCGGGTTTGGCATTGCGGTATGCCGAATACAACCGATACGCCTCGTCCGATGTTGGCTATGATTCACCGACCGGAGTGGGCATGGAAGTGGGGTTTTGAGGCCGAGCAAGGGAGTGAAGACTTTTTCAATCACCCCATTTTGGGCAACACAGCGGTCTTCGTCGATGCTCCTATCGACTACTTGCATCAAGGACACAGCAAGCCGAAATTTACTTAGCTATCATACCCTATCTGTTTTTGGATACACATGCTTTCTCTTAGAGCGACCTTTTCTTAAAGCGACTAGGCTCCTTTTGTGGTCACTTCTTCTCAACGGGCAGTTGACAGTTTGGTATCTTCGGTAGCATGTTGATGGTTGTAAGCCTTCAACTATTCGATACTGTTTCACTGTCCATTCTCTGAACTTGATTGTATTTGGTCTGAGGAGCTATTTTGCCAAATCAGACCAAGATCGTCTCGCTATCAAGTTGGGGATATGCTTCCTCACCTCACCCCACCTCTTTGTGGTTGAAACCCAATGCTCACAACCCTTCCCTTCTAAAACTGGAGGGGAGTTAGGGCCGATTCGCCATTGACGAGGTTACGCTGGTTATGCTACCATCCCAAAAATAGAGACGGTGATTTTAAGATGTTAACGGATCAGGAAAAATGGTATTTTGACCATCACGGGTTTATTATCCTGCCCCAAGTTATTTTAGGTAATGACATCGAACGGATGTTGGAACTGGGAGACCGTTGGCACGGAATGACGCTTGAAGATCTACCCCATCCGCTGACCTCAACCGCAGATACCCACCCTGACTATTCGCCGACTATTGCACGCTGGATTAATCATATCCAGTACGCAGACCCGGTCTTTCAACGCTTAGTCTTAAACCCTGAAATCATGAGGGTAATCATCTCTCTGACTCACAGCTATCCTGTCCTAGTAGATACAGCGCTGACTAAAAATTATCGTACTTCGGATGACATTCACTTTCACGCTTCAGGCCAAGAATACGAGATTATTGATGACAAACCATTCGCGGGCTTTCTCAATGCGGCTATCTCTCTGGTTGATGTACCAAAAGGGACCGGTTTTGTCTGTTTGCCAGGTAGTCACAAGCGACATTTCCAACCGCCTGTTCAGACCGAGATCTCAATCTATGATGGAATGCCAACTGTAATCAATTTACCGCTTATGGCTGGCGACTGCCTGATTTTTACTGAGATGCTCTTTCACGGCGCGCGCCGATGGACGGCGGATTATCCGCGTTTTACTATCTTTAATCGCTACCGAGCCAATCTACCCGATACGTCGCCTGTAGCTACCTATGGTGATTTGGAAGGTAGCAAAGATCTGATTCCAGAGTCAGTCTACGAACTTCAACAACCGACAACCTCTGCCCAACCTAAACGCATCGTTCAGCAGATTGTCGCTAATGCCCTTAAACAGAAATCGCCTGTGACGAAGGTAGTGTGATCTTCTCAAAAAAAGTATGAGAATCCTCTGTACCAACGTCGGTAGCACCTCTTTTAAATACCAACTACTAGATCTGCAACCGGGTAGTTCTAACCGGTTTTCCAGTGTCTGCAAGGGAGTAGTTGAGCGGATTGGTAATTCTCCATCATATTTTTCTCACACAGATTCTGCGAACAAAGACGAACTTGGACAAACGCAAGGAGAACTAGAAGCGGCCGACCATTTGGCTTCGGTTCAACACGCCATCAATCTGATACCGGACTTGGAACAGATTGACGGGATTGGGTTCAAAACCGTATTCGCTAAAGACATCTGGCAATCGGCTGTCATCGATCAATCGGTGATCCAGGCATTAGAAGCCTATATTCCCTTGGCACCGCTCCATAACCCTGCGTATCTGGCAACGATTAGATCTTTTCAGCAGTTATTGCCACAGGTACCACTAGTAGCAGTTCTTGAAACCGGGTTTCATCAGTCGATACCGGATTATGCTTACGATTTTGGGGTGCCGAGATCTTGGATGGAAAAGCATCGGATTCGGCGATATGGATTCCACGGCGCTTCCCACCGTTGGGTCTCGGAGCGAGTTCCAGAGATCCTCAATCGACCTTCAAAAGATCTGAAAATTATCTCCTGTCATCTAGGCGGTAGTTCTTCCTTGGCAGCTATCAGAGAAGGGAAATCCATTGATACTTCGATGGGTGTATCGACTCAATATGGAGTGCTGCAGTCGACCCGGGTCGGTGACTTAGATCCGTTTGCCGCTCTATACGTCATGACCCAAGAGGGGTGGAGCCCTACCGAAATTACCCGACAATTGATGGAAGATTCCGGGCTGAAAGGAATCTCTGGCATTAGCGGTGATATGCGGGATCTGGAATCTGCAGCCGACAGTGGAAATGACCGGGCCCGTTTAGCAATCCAAGCTTACTGCTACGGTGTTAAAAAGTACATTGGGGCTTACACCGCAGCTTTGGGAAGCGTCGATGTTTTAGCTTATACCGGTGGTATTGGTGAGAAGAGTATCACTGCTAGATCTACTATTTGTGACGGTTTAAGTTGGATGGGAATTGAGCTCAATCCGGATAAAAACCAGCAGAACAAACCAGAAACACTGATATCTTCAACTGACAGCCGAGTCAAGATCTTGATTATTCCAGCTAACGAGGAATTCATCGTTGCACGTGAAACCGCTCGCCTCCTTTCAAAGTAGACCTATTGCCCAAAGCCAAAGGCCTAATACCTGGCTTTTTGGCAGGAGTGGTATCTGTGGATGGCTGTGGCTGGTTTCTCTGCTGATACCTGTTTGGGGCTGGGCGCAAGCTATTGTTTTTATCGACCCGCCAGAGGCCGAGTTACCTACTGTCGGTGAAACCTTGACGTTACAGGTAAAAGTGGATCAGGCGACGAAAGTAGTGGGGTTCCAATTTACCGTTACCTACGACCTAACTGCCCTGGAGTTCATTCCCAATAGTGTTGTGCTGGGTGACTTTCTGCCGGATGCTCCTAAACCACCCTTTTCCCAATTAGCTGCTGGGCAGATTGGAGCCTTCACATTCTTTGCCACCGCTTTCGGCCAGACTGCAGCCAAAACGGCTGGCGTTTTGGCTGAGATGAAGTTTAAGGTTCTCAAATTTCAGCCATCGACGATAAAACTAGTTGAAACTATTCTGTCAGGGCCGGTCGGAAAAGGTGGTGTGGTAGGTAAAGACGATATTATTCCCTCTACGACTAAATTGGGCAAGGTCGTCTTACCGGCCGAAAAGCCGCCTGAATCGATCGTTTTTACCTCACCCACTAATCAAGCCCAGTTGAGCGGTGCCTTTCTGCTAAAGCTAGAATACGGAACAAGCTGGTTTGGTCAGACCGTCCAAATTGTCTATAGTCTGAATGGAGGGAAAAAAAACAGCTTGGCAAAAGCCCCTTTAACCGGCAGTGGGCAGTTCGAAATCCCTCTTGACACTCTAAAACAAGCCAGGTTTTTTCCCAGTGGCAACTACCAAATCGGGGCAACTATTGCTGACGGTAGCGAAGTCGCCACAGTCTCCTTTCAACTCAGAAATCTGGAGTTTATCTTGCCCACAGCAGGTCAAGCTTTCAACGACGAGGTCCCAATCGAGTGGGACTACGGGCCAAGTCTGGAGGGGCAAAAGATCATTCTAGGCTACTCTTTCGCTGGCAAAACGAAGGCGCTAGTTGAGCGCGAGGTTGCGACAAAAACGTGGGCGTGGCCAATCAGTGAATTCCCTGGTGGCGATTACCAACTGGTTGCCCTGTTTGGCGATCAGATTTTGGCCTCTGTGCCGCTGAAAATTGATCATACTTTAGCCAAACCGCCACGGATTCTACCAATTAAACCGCTGTTCCTCGACCCTGAATTGAGTCCTGTGCAGGTTATTCTGCCGGAACTGGTAGATCCATTACCCGACGGTCAAGTTAAGTGGGAGATCGTAGATAAGAATTTGGAAGGAATTGTTGAAGTTATTATCGAAGCCGGAGAAATCGTTGTCGAAGTAGTCGCCGACGAGGGGGATGGCACATTTTCGCTGGTGGCCATAGACCAAAAATTAGCCGGTACTGGACGAGAACGTAGCAACCCCGTCGTTATTGAAGTGGTCGTTGGATTTCTGCCTTTAATTGCGATGGAAACCGATTTTGGCCTTAGTATCGTCTCACCCAAAGTGGGCCAAACATTTGATGTTGCCAGCTACGTCCTCGACGCAGACCCGGTGACCGAGTATGCGTTGACCGTGCGATTTGACCCTACCGCTTTGAAGTTCGTCCAAGCGAATAACGGTGAACAAATTCTAACCGATAATTTCCCCTCACCAATTGTCAAAGCTGATACTATCACTGTTGTTGCCAAAGGTGAACCAGACGAGGAAGAGGAAGAACCCAACCTTGCTTATTTGACTTTTGAAGTGGTTGAGGTCAAAGCCTCATCCATAGAGCTAATCGAGACCTCAATTTTTGATCTGGACGGATACCCGATACCGCATGTGATCGACCAACCGGTCGTAGTTAAGGAGAAAGCTCCCACGCTCTTCGACTTCGAACTCCCCTCTCCAATTCCAAACCCTACTAACGACATCAAACTGACCAAAGACTTTGCTAACCAGTTAACCAAAGGGGAAATCCTAGAAGAGAAGCCTTTTACCCTGGATCTTAAACTATTTCTGAATAAAATTCACCCTGATGCCATAACAGAGTGGTTCTCGCTACCTAATGACGGGGTTGATATAGAAGTCGATACCAAGACAGGTATAGCTAAATTCACCCCCCTTCAAAACGTTCATGGCCAGACAATCATAAAGGTTGGTGCTGTCGGTGTGGTAGATAAGAAGGAGGGCGAGGTCACTACTGAAGCGATTCTCAACATTACCCCGGTTGCTGAACCACCAGAACTGTTGTTCTTGAAATCCCCTCCTTTGCAGGTTTCGCAAGGGGAAAAAGGTGAATTTGATACTGATGATCTTGTTTTTGATGACGATCAGTATAACGACGAACTAACATGGACGGTCGAAGGCAGTGAACATTTAGACGCATTTGTAGAGATTGTAGATCTCAAAGCCTATCTGATCATTGAACCAAAAGACGAAACCTGGGCTGGTATAGAGGAAATCACCATTACAGTCACCGACCGAAACAAGAAAGTCGACGGCACAACAAATCTGACTTCGACAGGTAGGCTGAAGGTATTCGTCAGACAGACGGGCGGCCCGCCCATTTTTATCACCAACACCATTAGTTTTAATGAATCGAAAAAAGTTAACGCGAAGACGAGTAACAAGATCATGTGGGAAGAGGTTGTCAGCGACAACGACCCGGTCGCAAAGCTGGATCTCAAGATCGAGAAAGTTGGGGATCAGATCGAAGTTATTCCCAGCAAACCAACTAAACCTACTAAAACATACAATGTCAATGATGATCTTGTCGGAAGAACCTTAGCCAGTTCCGTCGTGGATTTAAAAACTGGTGGCTCCATACTAGAAGCAGACATAGAATTAACTCAGGATGACGTTAAGAAACTGCAAAAAGGTGGGATTACAAAGGTCGAAGTCTTCGATTCCGAAAGTTTTAAACTCACCTTTACCGCTAAAGATAACGACTGGCACGGCACGGAAACCGTTACGATCAGTGTAACCGACACAGACAAAGAAAAAACCACCCAAGATATAAAGGTGACTGTCACTCCTGTGGCGGAGAAACCCAGAAATAATCCGGACAATAAACTTCAAACCCTGAGGGTCATAGAAGACCAAGACGACTTTGAAGAAGACCTTTCTCTTCATTTTACCGACGATGAAGATGATCCGGCCGAACTTAAGTTTTCAGCTGAATCAGTTCCTAACCTAGAGGTAGAAATTGATGGGGCGATGCTTCGGTTAGTGCCAAAAAAGGATTGGAACTCCTCTTTGAAGCTTAAAAAAGAGACAGTCACGATTACACTGGTAGTCGAAGACAGCGATCAGGAAAAATTAACCACTTCCGTTCAGGTTACTGTGCTACCTCAAGCAGATGACATCACCTTCGATGATTTCAATGTCACTTTTACTGAAGATGAAGAGGCTAAAGTTAATCTGTTAGAACTGGTAGAAAGTGTTGATTTTGGAGGCGACACACCGGAAACGGGTCAAGTGACGTTTAGCAAAGTTAAAGCCCCTAAAGAAATCACCGTTAAATTTGATCACACTAAAGGTGAGGTGACCTTCAAAACCACAAATCTAAATTGGTTTACCAAAGAGGATATTGTTGTAGAGCTTAGAGTTGTTGAAAAAATCACGCAGAAGTCGAAGACCACGGCCAAAGCAACAATCAAAGTCAATCAGGTTCTCGACCGGCCTATCATTACCTCAATGAAGATAGATTCTAATCCTTACGACGAGTTTGCTACTCGCCGGATTCGACTAAATATCAGAGACCCGGACGCACATTGGGAAGCTCAGAAGGTATGGGTCAGTGCCTTTTATCAGACAACTGCTGATGGCGAGGAAGATCCGGTGCAAATGGCTCCAGCCCAAACAATGCTTGCTTCGAATAGCGAGG
>JASMLX010000430.1 GCA_030748495.1 Candidatus Poribacteria bacterium
TAAAAGAAGCACACAAGATTCATCATGTTCGGATAAATTGAATGTTTCAATCCCAAACTGGTTCGATTAAAAGTCGGTTGGAGAGTCAGAATATGGTGGTCAACAAGATCCGTTTCAATCCCAAACTGGTTCGATTAAAAGCGAATCGCTTCGGATTCCCTGCCAGTTGAGGGTAACGTTTCAATCCCAAACTGGTTCGATTAAAAGGGGTAGCGCCTCGCAGAAACGGGCTAGCTAAAGATCGTTTCAATCCCAAACTGGTTCGATTAAAAGGTTGCCTTGTTTGAACTTGAAGGGATAGTGGCCGCGGTTTCAATCCCAAACTGGTTCGATTAAAAGACGGACATCCGCGGGAATACCAGCGCGAACTTTTCGATGTTTCAATCCCAAACTGGTTCGATTAAAAGTACGGCTGCACTAATCGCCTCGCAGATGACGATCATGTTTCAATCCCAAACTGGTTCGATTAAAAGCCGGCGGTTTGTGCATGGTCACGATCCCGTTCTGTTGGTTTCAATCCCAAACTGGTTCGATTAAAAGAGAAGTTCATGCGTGGCAATGGTTTGAGGATCAATGTTTCAATCCCAAACTGGTTCGATTAAAAGTCCTTGACCTAGTTTCCCCTTGGCAGTAAATGCGATCG
>JASMLX010000431.1 GCA_030748495.1 Candidatus Poribacteria bacterium
GATCGGTCGGAGAATTGTAATTGTCATTTCGTGTCAAATCTTGTATCATTTTAGTCCTTCATGAGTAACATTATGGAGTCAGAACACCCCAAAACTACTATGTAAAAGGGTATTCAGTATTACCAGACCTACTCAGTCTGTTGTAAAAAGATATTTCAGAGGTTAGCAATTGGTAGAAGAGTTGCTGACCTCTTTTTTTATCTCAAATCTATCATATCACATCAATCTCCATAATTGGAGGTTGACGGAATATAACAGGAATTTTGGCGTCTGGTCTCCTTTGGACGAAAATCTTTGCCAGGAATTTCTAACTGAGCAACCTTTGACTCTCCTTCGATTCTGGGTGTCGTCGCTTCTCAATCGTATAATAAGCGTGTAAAAGGTTCGTTTCTATACCCAAGTCTTCTCGTATTTCCCCTAGTGGTTGCTCGAAATAGCGAGAATAATCCACCTCTGACAAAGACTGGCAATCGGAAATAAAACCAAGCTTTACAGCATCTTTGAAAACACGTAGGTCTTCATCTGTAAAACGGTATGCTTTGGGATATAAATACCTGGCAAAAAAACTGTAAAGATTTTCCTCAGTGGAGGTTACACGGTTGGAACTTCCCATGGTGAAACCGATGACAAAAGCCTC
>JASMLX010000432.1 GCA_030748495.1 Candidatus Poribacteria bacterium
CTATCAGCGAATAGCCGCCAAACCATTTATTTTTTCTACCCTCGTAGGAAAGCTGGCCTCAGCGTCGGACACTTGGTCTTCATCTTGCCCTACTTCAAGTCCTATTCCACACCGATGCGGCTAGGATTCTTCTTGTTCTCGGCCCGCCACCAGCTAATCAGTGGGTACATCGATTGAGGCTAGTATGAACACTGAACACAGCATTAGGGCCAGAACAGCATCCCCGGCTGGAAGAGCAGTGCCTACAGAAACTGTTCTGGCCTATCTGTCTGGCTTTAGAATTCATCATCAATGGTAGTAAAGACCAAACTACACAACCAAAAGAAGAAGCGAAGCTAAAGTCTAGCCTCACCGGATTGTCTCCCAGAAAACGAACTATTCTGATGAACATTCCCTTCTGCTGATTTTGAGTGTGCCTCCTAATTTGTGTAAGTGAAATTACTGCTAATTTCTATAAATTTTCATTTGGACATTATTTCCTTTTCACCTGGCGGGATGCTGACCGTACTATCCCAAGTACTGTCTTCTACCGCCTTTACTAGGGCTAGTTAACACGAAGAAGAGAAATCCTGTATAAAATCGGCTATGATGGAACTAAGACAGGAACAATATCAAGAAATAAAGCCGTCTT
>JASMLX010000433.1 GCA_030748495.1 Candidatus Poribacteria bacterium
GAATAGGGGAGGCGTAGGGAAACCGAGTCTTAATAGGGCGTGTAGTTGCTAGGATTAGACCCGAAACCGGGCGATCTATCCATGGCCAGGTTGAAGGTTGAGTAACATCAACTGGAGGACCGAACCCACGTATGTTGAAAAATGCGGGGATGAGCTGTGGATCGGAGTGAAAGGCTAATCAAGCCCGGAGATAGCTGGTTCTCCTCGAAAGCTATTTAGGTAGCGCCTCGTGTCTCACCATTGGGGGTAGAGCACTGTTTCGGCTAGGGGGTCATCCCGACTTACCAACCCGATGCAAACTCCGAATACCAATGAGTGCAATCACGGGAGACACACTGCGGGTGCTAACGTCCGTCGTGGAAAGGGAAACAACCCAGACCGTCAGCTAAGGTCCCAAAATTATAGTTAAGTGGGAAACGATGTGAAAAGGCCCAGACAGCCAGGAGGTTGGCTTAGAAGCAGCCATTCCTTTAAAGAGTGCGTAATAGCTCACTGGTCGAGTCGGTTTGCGCGGAAGATTTAACGGGGCTAAACTATATACCGAAGCTGCGGATCGCAATTTATTGCGATGGTAGGAGAGCGTTCTGTTAGCCTTTGAAGGTGAACTGAGAGGTTTGCTGGAGGT
>JASMLX010000434.1 GCA_030748495.1 Candidatus Poribacteria bacterium
GAGCCCGGCCTTGGGGTAATTCTTGACGTCTTTAGGGGAAACCTTTGGTCCGGGTGTGCCGCCTTGAGATTGGCCTCCTCTGGGGCGTCTTCCCGGGGGTCCTCCCGGGCGACCGCCGCCTTGAACCGCCTTCAGGGCTTCCTGTCGCTCTATTGCATCAAGGTAACCGTTTTTATCCGCATCAAATTTTTCGGTGAGTTTTTGCTCCGGACGATTCGGCCCCATTCCTCCCGGGCGCCCAAAGCCCGGGCGGCCTCCGGGGAAACCCGGCATCAGTTCCTCAAAGGTCAGCTGGCCGTCCTTGTTTAAATCCAGTGTCTTGAGGGCTTCATGGGCTTTTGCAATCTCTTCAGCTGAGATCTCGCCATCGCTATTGGCATCGAGTCTTTGAATCAATGGGTCGATCGGCGGCAAAAACTGCCCGCCCGGAACGGGTCTCTCAAAAGATTGCGCTAAAGCGAGGGTGGTGAGGGCAAGTGCAGTGGCAGGAAATAATAGGTAACGCACGATATTGGGTAATACGTATGTTGTTAGGGTGACTGGGCGAGCGATAGTACCTGCCCTAGGCCCATGTTTCAACCAGACGATAATAAATTAACTAAGTTACAAAGGAGGAGGTGCGGAA
>JASMLX010000435.1 GCA_030748495.1 Candidatus Poribacteria bacterium
AATATCTCCTTTCTATTCTCTTAATATAGCACTGATGCAGCCCCTTGTCAAGAAGAGTATTGTTAAGAAAGTGTGTGGTAGTCCCAACGGGAATCGAACCCGTCCCACCGGGGTGAAAACCCAGCATTCTAACCGATAAACTATGGGACCACGATGGTGGAGACAAAGAGATTCGAACTCTTGACCTTCTGCGTGCAAAGCAGATGCTCTCCCAACTGAGCTATGTCCCCGTAATGTGGTCGAGGCGGCAGGATTCGAACCTGCGGCCCTCTGCTCCCAAAGCAGATGCGCTGCCAGACTGCGCTACGCCTCGATGTATGGCTGGGGAAGTGGGATTTGAACCCACGACAAATCGGTTAACAGCCGATCACTCTACCACTGAGTTACTCCCCAATATGTGGTGCTCGCAGAGGGACTTGAACCCCCGGCCCTTCGCTTACAAGGCGAACGCTCTACCAACTGAGCTATACGAGCCTAATATCATCCTCCGAATAAATAATCTGATCTCCTGGCGAAAGCAACTGGATCTTATCGCCCTCGCTCAAAAACCCTTTCGCCTGCTTCCACGCCTCGTTCTTATCGTGTGACGCAACGCAGGTCGTTGTTCGCCAGTTGCCTTCGCTG
>JASMLX010000436.1 GCA_030748495.1 Candidatus Poribacteria bacterium
TCCTGAGATCAATCCAGATTATTGGTATAGTTCTTATTGCTTTACTTCATTTGTTGGATTCGTGGGTTTTAAAAGATCGTTCTGAAGATTTTTTTACTATTCTTCCTACTATTTTTGGATTCGATATTATAGATATCTTAACTAGTATCAGCTTAAATAACTTCAGGATTTGAATACGACTGTAAAAAAGAAACCGAAGATATACCTTTACCAGACCAACGTGATCAAGAAAAACGCCGCTAAATAGCCTTATTGGATCATTATCACTAATCCAATACTCCATATTTCTCTTTCCCTCAGTGGTTAGCTGGCGGGTAACTCGGCTTTCAGCGATTTCTAGCAGTTCATCCATATCTGTAGCGTAGGCATCCCAAACCTTAGCTATCTGATCAAAACTAGCCGTCACAATCCACTGCCCATCTGGGTTATAGCCCCGATGGCCTGACCCAATTATTATGGACGGTTAAAGTGAACAGTTGAGTGCTAGTCTGAGCCTCCTACACCTTGACTGCCATCATCAGCTGAAAACCCGGGTGGCGGGAATAGACCTACCGTGCATCAGTGGACAGGCTGCCATTTAGGTCGACAACATAGTAATTTTAATCATCAATCGAACTGACGT
>JASMLX010000437.1 GCA_030748495.1 Candidatus Poribacteria bacterium
ACAGCCACCCTTTTCCTGGAAGGAACAACCATGCACCAAGCGGTGGATATTGTTATGATCACTGACCCTGAAAATGCGGGAATTGATAACGATGTTTTGCCATATAAATTTGCTCTGCATCAAAACTACCCCAACCCTTTCAACCCTGTAACAACACTTCGATACGATCTACCAGAAGATGCCATGGCCAACATCACCATATACGATATGATGGGCAGGCAGGTCAGCACACTGGTCAACGGAAAACAGACCGCAGGGTACAAATCAGTACAATGGAATGCTACCAATGATGCCGGTTCCCCGGTGAGTGCTGGTCTTTATTTCTACATGATACAAGCAGGAGATTTCAAACAGACGAAGAAGATGATGCTGGTGAAATAATACTATTATTTCTACAACAAAAAACCCCACATTCGTGGGGTTTTTGTTTATAGACATTTTAGTACTAATTGAGTGTAATATTGGTTTTATGAAGCTGTTATTATCCTTATTGATATTTTCCATGCTTTATTCCCAAGACCTAATCGGTACTTGGATTCTAAAAGCATATTATAATAATTACAGACTCTTTACCCGCCATTCACAAGGATAGAAAATCGGTCCTTCACGTATCCACTGG
>JASMLX010000438.1:0-497 GCA_030748495.1 Candidatus Poribacteria bacterium
TGCGGATTCGGCTGCCGCTGGCAGATGCGGATTCGGCTGCCGCTGACAGATGCGGATTCGGCTGCCGCTGACAGATGCGGATTCGGCTGCCGCTGACAGATGCGGATTCGGCTGCCGCTGACAGATGCGGATTCGGCTGCCGCTGGCAGATGCGGATTCGGCTGCCGCTGGCAGATGCGGATTCGGCTGCCGCTGACAGATGCGGATTCGGCTGCCGCTGGCAGATGCGGATTCGGCTGCCGCTGACAGATGCGGATTCGGCTGCCGCTGACAGATGCGGATTCGGCTGCCGCTGACAGATGCGGATCCGGCTGCCGAGATGCGGATTCGGCTGCCGCCCACAGGAGCGGATTCGGCTGCCGCTGACAGATGCGGATTCGGCTGCCGCTGGCTGATGCGAATTCGGCTGCTGCTCGCAGATGCGGATTCGGCTGCCGCTGGCAGATGCGGATTCGGCTGCCGACGACAGATGCGGATTCGGCTGCCGCTGACACATG
>JASMLX010000439.1 GCA_030748495.1 Candidatus Poribacteria bacterium
TGGGCAGGGCTGTTGGAGGAAAGCCAACATCTCGAACCGAGGAAAAATGACCCGCCCCACTGGCGCAACAACTTGAGGTTATCCAGGCAAGAATACCATCAATCCCAAAGTACACCATCAGGTTTGAAACCAGGCGGCCGAGCCGTCTCGAGCATCTGTGGCAGCTGGTCATTCTTACTCTTTCCATCCTTCTCTGTGTCAAAAACAGGCCCGTCGACAGGAATGGATAAGTCACCATCGGTCCATAATAATGTGATCAAGTTCAGGCCCTCAACTACAGCCCGGTGCTGGCCGGACCAGTGAGGTGTAACCAACTCAATGTGTGGCCGGTAGGGTTGGTCGATGGTTGTGTCATCAACAACCAGGTCGCCGGAGTCAAGCTGGACCAGATTCTCGACTTGCTGCCATAAAATCTCCGGCTGGGGGTCTAGGCGTCCGAGCAGACGGGTGTAGGCGTCATGCGCCACCGGAGGCCTATCGGTGCGCGCAGCTTCAGTACAAGAAACTACCTTAGGAGAGGCGATCAGCCATTGGATATAGTTCTCGGCATTGGATTTGGGTCGATTCATCACTTTGATCTCACTTTAACCTTATTTCTACCCACTCTACCTCATTT
>JASMLX010000043.1 GCA_030748495.1 Candidatus Poribacteria bacterium
CGCCAAGAATGGTCCAATCTTTGGCCCTGGTTTTTCAGGCGTTTACCCGTCATTGCCATGGCTCAGGAAACAGGGAGCCACAGACAACGAATTTTACCTGCTTTAACCGATGTCGGAGACAGCTTTCAGAAGGATATACCGGATATCTTTTCAGGCACTTGTAGAAGTGAATGAAACCTATATTGGGGCACAGTGGAACAACAAAAGACACCGGGCCAAAGCCGGTGGTAGGAAACGTGGAAGAGGGCGTTGCAAAAGTCCTGTTTTTGGCATCTTAGGCCGAGACAGAAAGGTTTGGGCATAAGTGGTTTCTGATGTCGAAGCAAGGACGTTATTACCTCGGATCTCCCTCCCGACGGGTGGCGTTGGGAAGTCCTATTTGTTCTGAGACCTAGAAAAGCTAGACCGGAGTTGCGGCTAATGGCTATTGGCTTGTAAAACACAACCCAGATGAGTAGAGCCATGGCAAAGGAAACCATATCAATAGTCGGGAAGGATTCTGGGCTTACATTCAAAGAAGACTGGCGGCAAAAGGCGGTCTCAGAGCAGCAACCAAATTAAAACCGAGTCACAAACGTCACCGTCGGTTGCCATCAGGCTGGTACCGAATAGCACAGACCTTTAGTTGGCCAATCACAGGCTCAATCTGAATCCGCCCTCCGCCTAAATGCTGAGGGGTCATTTTCTCTGCTCGGCTTAAGGGGCGAAGTTTAGATTTCTTCTTTGGCTGCCAGCTCTTGGCAGGCAAATTAGCCCTGTCTTGGTCGACAGAATCGGCCGGACAACTAATCTGCCGGCTGATTGCCGTTTGGCTATCCTTAAATAACTGAAAATCAGGTTTGGATCCTCGATTGAAAGCGGTAGCCGACCTTCGGTCAGAGATGATTTGTCAGCGGCGTTGATTGATGATTAGTTGGGCTGGCGGTTCTGTTTTTTCTGGCCACTGTAATGTCAAGGCTGTTTTTTTGCTCGTTCCATCGCTTGCTCGCTGACATCTACTATCACCCCTTGGATGTTGGTTTGGTTTTCAAGCAGCTCTCTTTTACTCAGTCGTCAGAACGGTCGACATTGGATCAACCTATTTTCAACTGGTTGTATAGTGCGGCCAACGGTAGACTGGCTGATCGCATCGGCTGGGGCCATGTAGTACTGAGTTGGATCTTTCCTTCAAGACATCAATCTCATCCGCCGTTGGTGGCTACAACTTAGCTGGGCCGGGCCGGTTGGAGAAGACAGGGTTGGCAACATTTGTCGGAAAAGACCCACACTAACGGCGGTTAACCGTTTGAAATCCGACTCGGATCGATCTTTGATCTGTTGCGATCTGATCCTTTAATTCTAACATTTCCCTCTTTTTGCCAGAGGTCTATTGGAAAATAGATCGAAATAGTTAGCTCGAACTTAGGATGGTACGGATAAATCAGCCGACGATAGTTGGAGCCAATACACGTGCGCCTCGGGTATATCGTGAACTGAAGCTAAATTTAGGGGCAAGCCCAGACAACGATTGCCTTCAACCCAATTCTCCAAAAGAAGAACCGGTCAAATCAATTGTAGGTGGATGAAATCTCTATCAATTGTATTGTGGCAAGAATCCAGGCGATAAAGAATCCTCACCACATATATGTATCAGCGAGAAAAGATCTATCTCTTGAGATTAGCCCAGGTCGTCGTTAGTTTCTTTTTGGGATCAACGGCAAAGAAGACCCCCTCTTCCATATCAGACTTAATTTCTTTCAGCGTCAGCGCCCGGTCGTAAACGGCAAGCTCATCAATTCTACCAATCATCCCCGGCAGTCCTGTCTGTGCTTTACCAACATGAAATTCAACTTTCTGACTGGCGATTTCATTAGCGGGGGCCTTGACAGAGGCATCGAGCTTACCATCTACGTACTGCTTGATCTCTTTACCATCATAAGTGGCTACTACATGATGCCATTGTTCCAACTTGGGTTCAATCTTCTGCACCTTTCTTGTACCTTTCCAGCCGGGCAATCCAATCCAGGTCTCAATTTTGGCCGCGTTGCCGAATCCACTCCACTGCATGCAATATCCACCTGCATTACCAGCTGTTCTTCTACCCATCACGTTGGAATCGTTCTGATTCTCCAAGGGGAAGATCCAGGCCGACATGGTGACGGCTTTGGTAATATCGAGTTCATCAGCCGCATCAACTTGAACCAGACAGTTCGAATCTTCCAACGATAGAGCCCCGCCAAACTTACCATCCTTAACAAACTTGGCTTTGCCAGTCAGTTTTCCCTTCAGTTTGCTTTCACTGTGATCTTTAACCGTATCACCTTGACCTTCGTCAAAGGTGAAATAGAGCTTTAAGGCCGGATCATCGTTGAGAGCGTAGCTGTATGGTAATAGACCGATTAGCACCAGTGTTAACCACAGCGCCGGTAATAATAGAGATTTCCTTACCATTGTGTATCTCCTTAATTTTCTAACTGTTCAAAAAATAATTCTTAACCAACTAAGCGGTCAGTTAATTTAATACATTTAAGATCGATTGTCAAGGGTTGAAATGGGTTTAAATCCACCGCTTTAACTAACTGACCAACAAAACAACTCTGGACTAAAGATAAAGTTGGTTAAGAGATGCCTTCTGTGGGAGCAATGAAGCTTCGCTGGTCAGGCGGAGTTTATCGGTAGGATCAAGATTCAATCGCTTTTAGTTCCATCTCGACGGCGTGATAAATCAGAGCAAAGAAATCCCTCTCCTCTTAGGTCGTTCTAATGGGTGTTTCGTGGTCTATAAGTGGCTAAGACCTTTTTTCTTTGGTTGCGTTTTTCTGGTGTCTATATACCCTTCTTCTTCGCCGTTGTTGACCTCCGTCGGCTAGAAGACAGTGCTCTCCCATCTTCGTTAATCTCTAGTTCATACGGTGATCCTCCTAGGCGCTTTTCAGCCGAGCCACCTGCTCTTCCATCATTTTGCGCTGTCGATACACCCTTTCAGGAGTGATCAATTCCCGTTCCTGCGTGATTTCAAAGTCCAGTTGGTCGACTGATAGCGTCTGCAGAACAGCGCGTTCCACCAAGCAGTAATCGTCTGGATTGGAGCGGTTGAAATTCATCGGTTCCTTGAAAGAGACCGCCGGATTGGTAATAATTCGCACTCGTCCAGATGGATTTTGAGAAGCGGCGTGTAGTATGTAGGGGTGCAGCAGAAAGACATCCCCAGCCGTTCCTGTCACCTCCAGAAAATCCTGGCACTGATCGATCAATTTGCCGAATTGGGCCTCGGTGGGTGTTAACCCTTGTGGATGTTGGATCAGATACCGGGCAATGGGAGCGATCGAGTCGGCAGCCAAAAAAGTACCGCCACTGCTAGGCTGGATGCTATCCCAAAGGACGATAGTGAGCAACCCCTGCTCCGGGCTATCCAAAAAATGTCGAAACCAATCGCCGTCTTTATGCCACCCACCGACTTTAGCTGAAGGGGACTGCCACGGTTGGCCCGCGCCTAAGTTGAAGTTCATGATAAAACCGTCACGCCACTGAATCGGTGTTTTGATCCGCTCCTCTCCACCCATCAGATCGCAAATCGCCCCCCAGGCCTTGGGGGCAAATTTAGCCACCTCTTTACTATTCATAGAGGGCATATGGACTCTAGCTTCGGTCCAGGTTTTCGGGGCATCCGGCTGATAACCCAACCGTTTGAAGGCCTGATCAATCCAGTCCTGAATGTCAGCCTTGTCGAAGCAACCGCTGATTTTCACAAATCCTTGATTCAAAAATTGTTCTGCTTGTTCATCGCTTAGCACGGTATAACTCATAGATTCTCCGATGATATTGGTAGAGATCCTTCATGGCCTTCAAGATGGAAAAATCGGTTCTTTTATCATTAAAAGCAAAGTAAAGAGTCTACTGAACTAAACTCAGAGACAGCAACTTTACCGCTACAGGAAAATATACCGTTTGAAGATGGGAGACTCCGGTTTACC
The DNA here is from genome assembly GCA_030748495.1 of Candidatus Poribacteria bacterium. GTDB lineage: Bacteria > Poribacteria > WGA-4E > WGA-4E > UBA9662. The sequence continues at coordinate 3,954 of JASMLX010000043.1, forward strand.
GTCTTCAAACGGCCTCTCAAGGTAGGATTGTAACACAATCTAGGCTTACTCAAAAGGTCTATTGCCGGTCGTTGAACCACTCTATGGCTAACCGCCCCAGAAGACGTAAGTCGGTATCTCAAAGAGAATGCCAATGATGCTCCAGCAACTGCCGAGGACAAAGTCGCCCAAAATCAGCCCCTGAAAAAAGGGGATAGTCTTTCGATAGGCGCCGACGCCACCGAATCTCAGAATCGACCACTTGAAGATAGTGCTGATGAAGAGAGGAAACCATAATCGGCCGATGATCCACCATCCACTAACGGCGTAACCGACGGGATGAAACGGCCACCACAGGAATTGGGAACGAACGGCCAGTAAAACCATGGTAAAGATGAAACCGATTCCCATAAATCCTAGATCCAGATAAGAGACCTCAGTCTGATAGGCCAGCCGGGAAGCCAAAATAGTGTAGCCCTGCCGGGCGAACCAGGTGGTTCGGTAGAGTTTGGACTCCATTCCCAACTGGTAGCCGACGTGTAAAATAGACCAAAAACAAGAGATTGCCCCCAGGACAGCAGCCACCATAATGGCTACGATCAGTCGATGACTCGCTTTCCTCGTTCGGCTGGCCAGTTTAAATCCCTCCAGTTGATGCGGCATTGGATGCGCACGGTAAGATTCGCGATTCAACCAGAAAAATAGCGTCATCACCGACAGGTTTTGCGGGCCGATCCGCCTGGAACTGAGAATTGTGGTCAGAATATAGTCGGGGCCAGCCCCATACATATCGTGGGCCGGTGGGCCCAGTTCGGCCCGGATTCTGGTAATGGCGATGGACAGGGCGAAATAGATAGCGAAGAACCAGAAGGCAAAAGTGTAAGACATACCAGCCAAGCGGCAAAATCCAAGGATAGCAGATAAACCGATGATAATGCCTACTACGGCCTGGCCCGGTGACATCGGCTCCGCATCGCAACTTGTGGCCTTATCTCGTCCCGGACGCAAAATACTGGTGACTCCCTGCCGTAACACTCGCTGGAAATACTGACGTCCACCCCAGGCCACGTAGAGTAGCAAGGCGATCCAAACGCCGCGAACTTGCGCCATAGGGGAGGGAAATCCCGGAAGTGATTGCAGACCCAACTGGCTACCGACGATCCTTTGAAACTGCCAGAAAAGGTAAAAGGCCCAATAGGAGACGGCTAGAGACAGCGGCATCAGAAAGCCCAGGCCCATCACGAATGGGTAGAGGGTGATATTCATGGAGAAGATGGCGTTCCACGGTTTAGTCGTGGCGAACCGGTTGAGCGAGGTGACCCAAATGGGAATCGACGGCAGGGAAGGGTAGAGATGCGAAGCACCGTTGAGCAAGCCGATGCCGCCTGAAATGGCAAAACCGGCCCACAGCCGCCGGTTAGTCAACAGATCGCTCCCTTTCTTGGCGGGAGAACTGTTGGTGATCGTCATATTATACGGCAGTTCAATAATAGGGTAAGCAAGTCGCTCATGCTCGATCCACTGTTTTCTTAATAGCACGTTAATACAGATCATGACCCAGATCAGCGAGATGATAAAAGCTGTCCAGCAGACGATTGGCACCAGCCAAACGGTTAAGTGCTTAGAGAGGTAAAAACTGGACTCGCCACTATAAAAGGGGGTTAAAATGTCGGTATCTTTGATCACCAACCAGTCCGGCAGATAGTGGCTGAACAGAGTAATCCACTCGTTTTCGTTGGTCGCGTACCAAATTCCGGTACCCATCAGAGAGACCAGGCACTGCATCATGTCGTAACCGCAGAGGGCGGTCGAAGTGCATAACATGGTATAGATGGTCAGTAGCTCACTCTGTCGCAGGGCGGTGTGAGACGAATACTGGGCCCATAACCGGTTACTGGCGACCAGGAGCAATAAAATAAAAATGACGTTAAACAACAGGGTTAGAATGGCGGGGAAATTCATCAGCCAGACCAGCGTCATCTGTATATGCCAGTAACTGTTTAGTGGAATCAGTAGTGCACCGATCAGCACTGATCGCCAAGTAGCAAAAGATTGGTTATTCATATGACTCAGATTTGACATGGAAAGACAGCTCTTATTGGTGCCATGGGTTCATCGTGTCGCCACCCACTGGTAACAACTGGAGGTAATGCTGTTGTGGGCAATTAGTATTTCTGATAAAATATGGGTTATCTTAACAGAAAAAAGCTGTATGCGTAAGCAAATTCTCAGTGGTCTTTCTGTGGACCAGATGTCAATTGAGCTAATATTTTCACATAAAGGGATAACATGAAACAGTATCGAGTTGCCATTTTAGGTTGTCGATCCCGTGGAACCTCCGCTGCTAGAGTCTACTACGCACATCCACGAACCCAGGTTGTCGGGTTGTGCGACTTACTCGAAGATCGACTAAATACGTTAGGAGACGAGCTTAACATTGATGCTCGATTTACCGACCTGGACGAGATGATTCGTCAGACCCAACCGGATATTGTCGCTATACCAACGGCGCCTGCTCTGCATGCGCCACTGGCCTTGCGAGTGCTGGAACACGGCGTCAACATCGAAGTCGAAAAGCCGATGGGATTGGATTTAGAGGAAACGGATGCCGTGATGAATAAAGCGGCTGACAAAGGGGTTCAGGTAGCTGTGCATCATCAATGGCGGCTCAGTGCCTGGAACCAGGCCATTAACCATGCTTACCAGGCCGGTCAGATCGGTGAGTTGCGCTACATCTACGCCAGTGGCAAGGGCTATTACGGTGGATTTGGCCTGATGGAGATCGGCACCCATCTGCTAACCCATGTGATCAAGTTTGGCGGCGACTGCCGGAGCGTCACGGCCTACGCTACCACACGTGGTCGGCCGATTACCCCGCAAGATGTTTTACCCGCGCCGCGTGGCAACGGCATTGTTGCCGGCGATCGGGTTAGCGCCTCCTTGCAGTTCGACAACGGTGTGACCGGCACGCTGTTGCAACACCAATTCGACAAAATCAACTTAGACGCCCATGTGGTTGAACTCTATGGGACTGAAGGCCGCTTGATGTGGCATCCGCGTGGCGCTTGGTACCTGGCCAATCCCCATGTTCTTCCAGCTAGCCGAGATGAGTGGCGGGCCTTGGAACCAATCTATCCGGACAGTTTCGAGCAAGCTTTGGAACAGATTCCGAATGCCGGGAGTATGGGCGAAGGCGATTACTGGTTTGTAGAGGAATACGTTAATGCTCTCGATGAGGGGCGGGAACACGAATGCAGCGGCGCTGCCGGACGTCACGTAATCGAAATCATCATGGGCATTTTTGAATCTTCTGCCTACGGCACACAAGTTGATCTGCCCCAAGCCAATCGGTCACACCCGCTGTTGCGTTGGCGAGCAGAGAACGGGTTATCCTCGCCGGAGCCAATGCCAATGCCCGACAGCGAGTGGTTGGCAGAGGAAAAAAGGCGTCTGGGTAATTAGCGGCTCCAGGTCTCTCCCCTCTACAAAAGGAACCCCTTTAGTAAGGAGCGAATGGTACAGGCCGAGAAACAGTATCTAGATACTGTTTCTCGATCGGATACATTTGTGGTGGCGATCTTTGATTGTCGGAGGAGAGCATGCCGTAAAGGCAAAGCAAATACCTCTACTTACTTTCTGAAGGTACATCCCGAATTGTAGCCATTCTGCTTCATCTGAAGATGATGTTGTCTGCTTTGCCCGAATCCTGACTCAATAGATTAATTCTATCATCTAACTTCACTCAAATTATACAAGTAGCATCCCATGAATAAATAAGATTATTCGAAATGGTACTAGGATAGATTTAAATGCGGCCCTCAGCTAAACTCTTACTACAATTCTAGCAGGCGGTTGTGACTCCCACCTCAAGCACCACACCGATAAGCAGTTGAAACCCGCCTGCTGGTAAATTCAAGACTATCGATTTTCTACTTTCCAACAGTCTCAATTCTGGTATTCACCATATCGGTGTGGCTGCGCAATACCGTTCACATATACCGAACCAACATGTTAAACGGGGTTGGGACTTTTTGCGCTCTGACTTCCACGAATTCATTGAGCTTCGACTAGCCCAACAGCAGGCTAGGGAACAGATCTAGCATCAAGGTGTGGAAGGGCTACACCAGCGGCATCAGCCGTTGGCCGCTGAAGATCGGTAGTCTTCTTGCATTCTCTCCATCACCCGACGATCAGGCTGTCGGTCTCGGATTCGAGCATTGGCTACCGTATTGGAGTTGATAAGAATATGGAGTTCGGTTTCCCTACTATCCAGACCTGAAAGCCCCGAGGGTCGAAAATTTCAGGTCCTGTTTACCTCTTCCCCCAAACTGAAGATAGCTGACCTTCTCCGAGAAAAACTGACCGGAATCTTTGATCTCACTTCACTAAGGGCTAGCTGCCGCTCGCATCCCGGCATCCGAAGCCAAATTGATGATGATGCTGCTTTCCTGTTCTTTCATCAGCTTTGTTGCTCCCTGGCTTACGAAGTAAACGGCCTTCGGATTGATGTCCATGATGTAATCCCAAAAGGACTCCGGATCGGGGACGGGATTTTCTTCGTTCCCTCGCAGCACGCCGGCATTGTTGGCCACGATACCCAGTCCTCCCAGGCTTTCTCTAACGTCGGCCAACCGATCATCTACCTGGGAGACGTCCCTGAGGTACCAGGCGAGAGTGCAGGCGTGGCGTCCCCTGGATTCGATTTCTCTGGTCGTTTCTTCCTGTAACTCGGTACGGCGAGCCGTAACGGCGACGTCCGCTCCTGCGTTCGCGTAAGCCATGGGAATCGCTTTACTGATGCCTCTGCTTGCACCGGTCACGAATGCTTTCTTGTTTCCCAGACGCATGTCAGGCTCCATTTACTTCATGATTGAGGCAGTTCAAAGTTATGCTGAGGCCAATATCGATCAACCGCTTAGCCTTTTCAAAGGAACACCACTCCGCCCGATCTCCTACATTGATCTGACGATCTTCGACCAGGCGACGGAGCCGGGAAACAATTCGTCGAGACAACCGAGAGGGTCGGCGAAGTATCAATTGGGGTGGATTTTACAGAGAGGGTTATTGGGGCCAATGACTAGAGTCTCGTGCTGGGTACTGGCGTCTGCATCGAGAGCTAGGACGTGGGCTCTGGCGACATCGCGGACTTCGATACCGGAGAAGAGTAGACCGCGTTTGCGCTCGAAGGGGGCATCTTCAGGCTGGATTCCGCCGGGCCGGAGACAGACGGTGCTCAGGCCGTATTTTTCGGTCGCGTACCGGCACATCTGCTCGCCGAGCTTTTTCGTCAGGCCATAAATCTCGAAAGGCTCGCGCGGCAGATTCTCGTCGATGGGAAGGTAGGGAAGCAGGGCGGGCAGGTGCCTCACGGCCCACAGGGATGAAGTGAAGACGACTCGCCTGACGCCGCCTTTCCTGGCGCCTTCGAGGATGTTCTACGTCCCCATGATGTTCAGCTCAAAGCCTGTGTTATCGCCCGCATCGGCCCAGGTCTTACCGTGTAGCCCCGCCACATGGATGACCGTGTCTATTCCCCGGCAGACCTGCTCGACAGCATACGCATCGCAAAGGTTTCCCTCGATAGAGGGAAACCCATCATCGGGGTCAGACAACTCAAAGTGTGTCACGTCACGGCCCGGCAGCAGCTCCGAAATCCTGCTGCCGACAAGTCCGCCAGCGCCGGTCAGAAGAATCTTGTCGCTGTTGTTGGAAATGATATTGCTGTTCGCTTTATTGTTCGCCAGTTAACGCTCTTGCTTCAGATTCCCCCAAATCGTAGCTAATTTCCCTTGATGATCGACCGGACTGGCAGCAATCCCGGGGCCATTGATCTCAACATAATCGTACACAACTGTGGAGTCTCTGCCACCAAGACCGGGGCGACCATCCTTGTAGGTCTTGTCCTTGGTCTCCACTTGCAGTTTGCCATCTATGTAGGTTTTGATGGTCTCACCTTTCACCTCGAAGATTATGGTGTAAGCATCACCCCCTTTAGGGTCCTTGGACTCTGGGCGTTTAGGGCGGGGACCACCGGTAACTTCTGTGGCTGCTCCTCCTTTAAACATAAAGATCGAATTGGTGTGAGAATTGTAGCTGATTTCCATAAAGTAGAAATCGGCTACAGGCTTCTGAACCCGGGTAAAGAGGTGAAAGTAGGGGCCAGCGATTTTTCTGGCTTTCACTTCCATCTTGTAATCAGTCCATTTAGGATCACCGAAATAGATACCGGTATTTCCACCAGCCATTTTCAGTTCCAGTTTCCCACCGGCAACCTTAGCTGTGGCGCCGGGACCAAGTTCCCAATCCGCAATGTCCTTTTTTGAATCGAACTCTATTCTCAGCGCAAATGTCAAGTATGGGCTTAGCACCAACATCGATAATACCAAGACACCAAATTTCCAACTACTCTTCATCATCATTCTCCTTGCAAATTTCATTCGATTTGTAGCATAAGGGACCGGCCAATTGGTTTCCAATAGGATCCTTTATACCAGTACTTAGAACATAGAACTAAAAGAAAAAGTCGAGTCGTCAGGGATTATATCACCTATTTGACCAATCAACAAGAGCAACTCATTTGTCACCGGACACTTTTTAGAGGGTTCTTTTACAAGTCAGTGGCTTATTTTATATACTCTCTTTCGTTTACCATGAGCCACACCCAGCGACAATTTAGCAGCAGGCCAATATCGGCCTGCTAGGCGTAGAGGCGCATCATGAAGCGGCGGACATTCCAACCATTATAGCCACGCTGCATCCGACCGTCGGGGAGGCGGTAGGCCACCCTTTCAGCAGATCATCAAATGGCACCGGCATGGCAATATCCCAATAGGTGTGTCGCACTCCACCGTTCTTGAGAGCTGGCTCAGAAAGCGTTATGGCGTAGTCGGTATACGTTGGGTTCCAGGTATCATACATCTTGTTCTCCTATAAGTAAAATCACCTCATGCGAGCGTAAGATTTTGTTGGTTTAGCTCTCCATTCGAGTTGCTTCAGTTTCAACTAGGCTACTGCGAAAAACTTCCCACTTGAAAAAGCTTGCAAGAGGTCCTGAATCGTATTGGTGAATTCCAGCGCATTTTGACTTTGAAGATTGGAGGAATTGAGCTTAATTGTTGTTGTCAAAAATGGGAATCTAAGTGAGCGGCTAGTTTCAGATCAGGCTGATAAACTTGAGAGAAATCATCCAATTATTCTTGTCATCAGATAGCGTTCCATGTATACTGACACACTACTTTTCACGTGTAACACTAGCTCTACTCGAAGCCTTGGAGTAGCCCGATGGCCCGGCCCAACTACGAAACCATCCGGGATAAAACCCCTTTCCGCTGGCGTGTGAACAGCACCTACCACGCCTTCTTCGCCTTGGTCGATGTGCCCTTACGCCAGGTAAACTTGCACTCGGAGGCGATGATCGGGCTGGTGCGCCGCGGCCGGCCTCTTTTCCGTCATCAATGGGGCGATCGGGTGTCCATTCCCTCGCTAAGCACCCCGGCCATCTCCTACGGTCACATCAACGGCTTGGGCGCCGACCTGATCTTTCCCGAAGAAGGTGAGGTTAGTTTCACCAAGATCTGCGGCTCCCTTCAGGAGGGAATCGACCTGCTACAAAAGACGGTCGACTTCGCCTCCGCCGGCATGGTCCCCTTCTACCTGGATTATCGAAAAAAGCTCCAGGAAGCTTTTCCAGAAGAATCAATCGGCTTTAGCTTCTCGGTACAAGGGCCGATGATCACCGCTTACTATCTGCGCGGCGAGGGCATCTTCTACGACGTGTACGACGATCCCGAGCGCTTCGGACAGTTTCTCGACCTCTGCGTTGACAGCATCCTCCAGTATAGATATTTTCTGGCCGACCTCAACGGACAGCCTCGGATCAATCCCAACGGTACCCTCCTCTACGACGACGTGGCCAGCATGTTTGCTCCGGAGATGTGGCCCGAATTCGTTCTCCCCACATCGAGCGTTACTTCCAAGGCTTGACCACCGGCCCCCGCAGTGCGCACATCGAAGATCTACACGCCGAACACCTCCCCTTTCTCGAAGAGATCGGCCTGATCGACTTTGATCCGGGTATTTCACACAAACTTAACCCACCGCTTCATTCGCGACCACTGCCGCGTTCCCTTCGGTTGGCGTATGGGTAGCTTTCACTATCGTGGCCTTTCTGTCCGCGAAGTAGAGGACTGGGTTTTCGCCGCTGTGGCCGACGGTGCTAGCCACGTTTTTCCTACGTCGTCGAGGAAATTGGTCATAAAGAGGAGGTGGAGAAAGTCGACGCCCTGATTCGCGCTTCCCGGGAGGTCGAGCGGATACTTGACCGGGACGCCACCCGGGCCCAGATTGGCGAACAGGTTAGCGACGCAGGAAAAAACCGCTTCTGGAGCCACTGGCCTGAATAACGCTATTGGAACTGTCGTGTCAAAGTCGTGTCGAATCCGTCGCCTATCGATCCAGCTACGATTTATAGATTTCTGGATCGTCGCAAAAAGCAGTGGCAGACCTTTAGTTTAGCCTCGAAAACCGACCGGCCCACCCACTTAGCCGAGTTTTATCTGCTCTTTGTTCCGGCTCGGGTAACCTTGGCCGAAACCGTTGCGTTACAAGCCGGGGAAGTCGACGTTCTCAAGCGCTTGGTAGGGTGAGACACTGGTCATCACCTCCGTTCGGTTTGGTCAGCTTGACGGTATCGCGTTGATTAGCTAAATTGGGAATCGATCTCAATCGCCAGAATTTGAAATAGTAGCATTATCTCCGAAAGAGAAGATAACAATTGCTCGCACGAAACGGAGCTCATCACAAAAAAGGAACATATGTATACAGACGGGAAGTTAGTGACAGCAGGTGAGAAGACACGCCTTCATTCAGATCCATTTGGGGTAAGGAAATACCTTCCCCATAGGTCGTATCAAGGCTACACCCTATTCTCACCTGCTTGGGGCGATCGAGAATACCTAATCGACATGAGGGGATTGGTTGTTCATACCTGGGAAGTCACGCATAGTAACGTGGCAGAGCTTCTGCCCAACGGGAACCTGTTTACCCACAACTGCGGATCCTGGCTGGAGGAGAAAACTCCGGACAGCAAGACGATCTGGCGATGGGAAGGGAACGGTGACTTGGTAGCACCGAACCACCACGACTTTTGGTTCGGGGGCGATATCGTCGTTTCTTTGGCTGCCAAGCACGAACCGGCCGTTCGCGGAGTCTACCAACCCGGTACCGAGCCCGATAGTATGCGGACCGATGTCATCCTCAAGATCAACCGAAACAAAGAAATCCTGTGGTATTTCTCCTTTAGCGAGCACGTCGAAGAGCTTTGTGCGTTGGCCGGCTACCCCATGCCTATTCCCTATATGCACAGAACTCGTAACGGTTCTTTTGAGCCATATGGCCCCTCAGACTGAGCCCACGCCAACACGATCGAAGTTTTGCCTGAGACCCCTCTCGGCCGCAAAGATGATCGATTCAAAGCGGGGAACCTGCTGTTCAGCCTACGCCATCTGGACACTATTGGGATTGTTGATCCTATCAACAATGAGATTGTCTGGTGCTATGGGCCTGGTATTCTAGACGGCCAACACCAGCCAACGATGTTGGAGAATGGAAACATACTGGTCTTCGATAACGGAACCTACCGAGGGCACTCGATCGTCCGTGAAATCGAGCCCGCTTCAGGCAAGATAGTCTGGCAGTACGAGAAGGGTGAGGACTTCTTCTCGCCCTTCCGCTCAGGAAATCAACGGTTACCGAACGGTAACACGCTAATTTGCGAATGCGATGCCGGGCATCTGTTTGAAGTGACACCGGAAAAAGACGTCGTCTGGGATTTCTGGTCGCCGTTTGTCGGTCAGGGGCCTCACCACTTGGGCAAGCGTATACACAGAGCCACCCGCTATTCACCGGAGACTGTGGAACCGCTACTTAGATCCCGTGAGGACAAGATCGTTGCGGAAGTGGACCGGGATGGACGACGTATCACAACCTATCCGGAACTCATTCAGCTCTACCAGTCATGACCGGTGCAGAGCAGGTATGTCCGTCCGGGGAAACGGCAGTTAACCTTTGACATCCAGCCGATACGGACATGCGTAGCTGGCGCATAATGTAAAACCTTCAAAGGAGACAACGATATGGGACAACTATACTCTGAAATATCAGATAAGCTGAAACAGTTTATCGAGAATCAAAAACTGTTTTTTGTAGGTACTGCAACTGCTGATAGCCGGGTAAACATTTCTCCGAAAGGAATGGACTCCTTGCGAGTTCTCGATAAAAACAGAGTTGTATGGCTAAACGTAACCGGCAGTGGCAATGAAACATCGGCTCATACCCAGGAAAACCCCCGAATGACCATAATGTTAACCGCTTTTGAAGGGAATCCTATGATTCTGCGTCTCTATGGGGATGCAAAGGTAGTCCATAAAAATGATCGCGAATGGGAGGAGTTGTTTTCTTTGTTCAGTCCGATTCCTGGCGCGAGACAAATTTTCGACCTCACCGTTGACTTGGTCCAAACTTCTTGTGGTATGGCCGTGCCAATTTATGATTACATCGAAGAGCGGGAGCAGCTAAAGAACTGGGCTGTTAAAAAAGGTGAAGAAGGCCTGAAAGAGTATTGGCAAGAAGCAAATCAGGTCAGCCTTGATGGTAAGCCAACCAATATCGTGAGTAAAAATATCTAACAATCACTACACGTACTCTGCTTTTTGCTGCTGCGAGGTATTAAAGGTAAAAAAGGCAACAAGAGGGGTAATATTCTTACAAAGATGTAGTGTCTGTAAACATGGAAATTCAGGATATGACAGATGCTATCAGTACACACAGGAAGCCGGTAGCCTAGATATGGGTAGGTGAAGATAAGCGTTCCACGCAGCGATCTCCGTCTCCAATGCAAAAATTGAAGAAGACGGTGGTCGGTGTAAGGATTACTTAGAAGAAGCTTAAGATCCAGGCCATTACTGGCTGTCTTACTATTAGGTTGCTTGGCAGCTAATTAAACTGCTAGTATAAGGCTGCGCTGTACAGTCGCGGATCAGTTTTCCCGTTCCAGACCTTGCCTTCAGGAGAGTCGGAATCCTGGTAAGTGCAAGTGAAGGAAGCCTGAGGAAAGATTGGCAATCTCATCTGATTACGAATCTAAAATCAATAGATCCGGCAGATTGCTGGCAATTCCAGCGATGTTATATTGCACGATCTTACGGATCTCTTCCGGTCTCTCTTCATGCCATATCATGACTTGGAGTTCTGCCTTAGCACAGGTTTTCATTAACTCATCGGTCAACAATGTATGCGGGGACGGATGGCGTTCCCAACAGAAATGGACCATATCTGCCTGAGCTGATTTAGCCCAGGAAACGAAATCAATGTCCGTCTTTGCAGTCAACACCGATCCGAGGATGTGCGGTGCGATCTCTTTTGAACGACGAACCTTTTCAACATCAAAGGAGCCAATGATTACCTTATCGTCCATCTGATTTCTACTGACCAGATCAATCACCGGTTGCTCGGTGCCTTCCCCTTTCAATTCAATATAGAGTTGGCATCGACCTTTCACACAATCAATAGCTTGCTGCAACGTTGGAATCTGTTCACCTTTACCAACATCGAACTGCTTTAATTGGGCGACCGTCAGTTCCCTAACCGGATCTCCTTCAACAGTAGCGTCGTGGATGACGATCGGTACCTTTTCTTGGCTGAGATGCACGTCAAGTTCAATCATATCCGCCCCCAGATCGATTGCTCTCTCAAATGCACGGATTGTGTTATCTGGTTCGTAGCCGGAGGCGCCACGATGCGCAATCTTTAAGTAATTGTTTTTTTTCTTCATATCGATTGTTGATTATTCCATAAGGTCGGGAATAAACGATCGTTCTGTAGTTTTTACTTCTTCTTTTTCTTCTTATCTTTATATCTTTTCTCAGACCCTTCCACTTTATATTCCAGCGGATTTCTTTCTCCAAACCACTTCTGCACAGCAGTTTTTCCCGCCTCAGGAATAGTTTTAGCGAATGGGAATTGATGCATCGCCTGGATATATCTATCTATCCATTTTTCAACAAAACCGCCAATATGGGCCAAACCTGCCGGGTTGCAGTTATCGATCACATCCATTTCGGTATGTCCTCCCAAATCACCGAAACCACAGCGGTAGAAAGATAAACTTGGAATTTCCGCATAATTAAAAGCCATATTATCGGAAGAGTAAATCTCGTTTTCTCTAACATTAATAGCATAACGTATCTCTTTAGAAAACAGACGTACAGACGCAGCGATATCAGTATCACCCAAAGTGACAGCACAACTCCTACCGTGTAAATGTCCCATCATATCCAAATTGACCAGGAATCGATGATAGTCGAACTCAGTTTTTAAGCCATCTTTCTCAAAATGTTTGTCCTTTTTAATTTTATCACTTTTATCTTTAAGTCTCTTAACATATGCTTTAGAGCCCCAGATCCCCATCTCTTCCCCGCCAAAAGCGATAAAACGGAGATTATATTTACTCCCTTTCTCCTTATAAACTCGAGCTAATTCCATAATACCAGCCGTCCCACCACCATTATCGAAGGCACCGGGCCCCTGCCAGACAGAGTCATAATGAGCACAAATTACAATAATATCGTGGCCACTGTCGCTGCCTTTCATATCGGCAATAACATTATGTCCTGTGGTAACTTTTTCTTCTTGAGTATCAACCTTCAAGGTCATTTTCTCTGGCAGATTATGAATCAGTTTTCTGCCATCATCCAAAGTTAATCTGACAGATGGAATACTTCCAATTTTTCTTTTGGCCACAGAATTATAGGTTCCACGAAAATGGGATTTGCTTGACTGCGTTTGAATAGAGACCAGGGCAGCAGCTTTATAAGAATGAAATCTATCCTGCACATCTCCGGCGAATGAATCAAAGGTAACCACGATTTCTATCTGTCACCGATTCATCTAGGTAAGCGGCGGCTGCCTCTTCAAGAAAAATAACCTTTTTAGTTATCCCTTCAGTTGGGGTTGAGGCTGTCATAGGGATGGCAATACAGGGTATTTTTTCCTCATTCCTTGGGATCGTTAACTCCGCTTCAGCATCCTTAAATGAATAAATAGGGTATGATTCGAGCCGAGTTTTCAGTCCAAGTCCTTTGAAATAATCTTCAATGTATTTAGCCGCTTTTTTTTCATTTTTGGACCCACCGTGTCGTGGTCCAATATCGACGGTTAACATTTTTAAGTGGTTGTAAGCGTGTTCTCCTGAAAAAATTGAATTCATCTTTTCTCCTCAATAGGTTTAAGCTAAATTTATTTCTTTTGGGGAGTCACAGAAGAATATCCCGAGAAGATAATGGCATATGCCTTCCTTAAGTCCTAAGCCTTTGATCGTACATGTCGGAATTAATGCGTCTGATACATTATCACGAATACCTTTATCCTGATCCTGCAATTATTCGATCCAATCCACAACTTCCATTTCTGTTACTCCTGTCATTTCCCCGACTGATCATCCAGTTTCAGCCCTAAATATATATGCGCTTATGCTAATTGAAAATTCGATGATCTTTCTGTCGACACAGCTTTATACATCAATTGACTCTACTTGTCAATGCGACGCTGCCCGTAATTTTGCTCCGAACAAAAAAGAGGTACCCGTTGGATACCTCTTTTCACGGCAACAGAGCGTGGCTATCATTTAGCCAGTCTCATAGACGTGATTTACCCTCAAATGGCTAATTTGACATCTTTTAACTGGAACATAACCAATGGGGGTACTCTTGTTGGTGACGGGCAGGGGTAGTCATTACCCCCACGAGGCCTTTCTCCCACTCTCTCCCCAATCCTACAATTTGACTTCCATTTTTCTGTCTGGATGCGCTGTAATCCTTTCTATCAGTCCATATAAGGCTGATAGAAAGGATTCATTTTCTCTAATGCTCACCTCAATAATGCCTAAATTTACCCAGTTCTACCGGTTCCGTATTTTGCCTCTGCTTCAATTCTGACAGCCGATGTTCCAATCGTTTTTCTTGACTTCTTGACTGGCTAGTTGATTCATGTTTCCATACTCCTTGACACCGATCAGTAAGAGTACTAGCGTTACCTACAAGCCAATTCTCAAGTATTAAACTTGGAGACAACCAGAGATGAAAACCGCAACGATGCGTATCCGCTTAGTTTTAGTCAGTATGCTGCTGGCAGGATACTGCCAGGCGGCCATTAACCCTAAAACCCTCGTCGGTATGTGGCTATTTGATGAAGGTACAGGCAAAACAGCAGAAGATGCCTCCGGTAACGGTCACAAAGGTCAAATTAAGGGTCCAAAATGGACCAAAGGGAAGTTCGGAAAGGCTTTGTCATTTGAAGGTAACCACGTAGCTATTGGCAATTTCGACGGCTATGAGAAAGATCTCACTATCGTGGCTTGGATCAAAACTTCGGCGGCCCCTGCTTGGAGTGATATCATGTGTGGTCCCTGCGGTGACATCATTCTAACCTTAAAAGATCACAAATTGAACTTCGCAGGACAGTGTGCTAAACCAATCCCCCACAGTGCCTGGTCTACTACCCTTCTCAACGACGACAAATGGCATCACATTGCCGGGACCTACAACGGTAGTAAAGCCAAAGTATACGTGGATGGGAAGAAGAAGCGGAGACCGCCGCGGCTGGCGCTTTCATCACCGGCCCAAAGAGCATTGGTAGTAATGCCGAAGGCACCGATGAATTCTATAAGGGACTCATCGATGATGTGCCCATCTTCAACGTGCCTTTAAATGAAAAGGACATAAAAACTATCATGAAAAATGGGGTTGGTATGGCAACCGGAATACTTGCGGTTTCGGGTAGTGACAAGTTGACTACTACGTGGTGCCGTATCAAATTGAAGATTAATCAGACTGACCAAAGTAGAGCAACACTTGTAAACTGAGCCCAGCGCGAACAATGGCTAGCTGAAATGGACCAATTTTCTAACTCATCGTACCCGTAACCGGAGGGAACCAAATAAAGATAAGGCAATACTGCTAATCGAGAGCAGGGGAAGTCCTATCAGAAACACTGCAATTTACAAAAAAACATGTAGACAACATCATCTAGAACCAGACTACCCAAGAACTTCCCCCCTCAATTCCCATCTCAAGTGGTCATCTAGCTACACTACCGGATTTGCAGGCAAAACGGCTTTTGATCAACACGGCGTTTCCTACCGTGACTATGGGAATACCAATGCTTGGGAGTTGAGGTTGCGTGTCACGAAAGATCCTTTTGTTTGTGATGAATGGCTAATCCGAGTAGAACAAGAAGTTCTTTTTAGCAACCGGGTGCACACGGTTGCTAAAAAGCCATAGTTGTTATTCGACCTGCTGATGGAGTCTGGTAGATTCAAGATTAAGCAGGCTAACCTCGGGTCGACAGTTAAACCGTGCTCCCATCAGGTTCCCCACCCCACGCGTAATGAAAATGTAGCGTTCCGTTAGTTGATTTATCGCTGGTTTCCAGGGATACAGGCCTTCGGCCAGCGTCTGATCAGTTACCGCAACAGATAAAAATGGGCGATGACCGAAAAACGGGATTTTGAGTTGCCCGCCGTGCGTATGTCCACACAACATCAGATCCCAGTGGTAGGGATCCAACATCTGCTTGGAATCGGGGTTGTGCGAAAGCAGGATCACAACCCTATCTGATGAATTCAGACCGGTGAAGGCGCTCTCTGGTCGACAGGCTCTGCACAGGTAGTCGCCAACACCGACTATCTCGATTGGGGTGCCTTGGACAGTGATAGATTGGTGTTGGTTGAACAGCAGTTGAATACCGCTCTGATCCAGCAATTGTCCCACCTGTCGATTGTCTTGAAAACGTTTAAAACCGTCGGATAGATTTACTCGGTCGTGGTTGCCAAAACAGGCGAAGGTCGGTACCTGGTCAGTTAAAAGTCGCAACAGGCGAAGGTATTGATCAATCCGCCTGATTCGGAAGGTAATGAAATCGCCGGTTAAGCAGGCTAAGTCGGGTTGCCGTTCCAAGCCGAGTCGAATGGCAGTCTCGATCTGAGAGTAAGGCACTTCCGGTGAGGCATGAAAGTCAGATAGGTGGAGAAGTTTTACCCCTTTACCAATCGGCATTTTCGGCAGTTGAATTTCAGTTTCAGTCACATCCAACCATTTAGGTTCAACAAACCGGGCATAGGCGGCAGTTGCACCAGAAAGGGCCAACAATCCACCGGCCGTCCAGAAAAAGGTACGTCGGCTAAAGGCCATCGCCTGGCTTTCCCAAATTGCTCGGCTTCCCCAATCTGCCACTACCGCGATTGGTTTTCATAACGGATACGTGGGTCTAACCAAATCAGCAACAGGTCTGAGATCAGCGTGCCGATGACGGTCAATACACTCAACATCATCACCATGCTACCGGCCAAATACATATCCTGATTCATCAGCGCACGTAATAGCAACGGCCCAGTGGTCGGAATGCCTAACACAACCGATGTGATTATGGAACCAGAGACGATTTGGGGTAAGACCCAACCGATATTACTGACCACGGGATTGAGGGCCACCCGAACGGGATATTTCAGTAGCAACCTGATTTTGGGTACCCCTTTAGCCTGAGCCGTAACCACATATAGTTTACGCAATTCGTCTAACAGGTTTCCCCTAACCACACGAATCAGTGATGCGGTACTAGATGTGCCAAGGACGATGACTGGAATCCAGAGATGGTTTAGTAAGTCGATAAATTTAGCCAACGACCAGGAGGCATTCTGATACTCCGGTGAAAAAAGTCCACCAACACTCAACCCGAAAATAGCGTCCGAAACGAACATCAGGATCAAGGCAAACAGGAAGTTGGGGATAGCGAGACCAACAAAGCCAATCAACGTAAACGAGTAGTCGCCCCAAGAGTACTGATTGACAGCTGAATAGATGCCAATCGGTATAGCTGTGGCGTAGACGAAAATCAGCGTTGCAATGGAGATGGTTACTGTCAGGAATAAGCGTTCAAAGATTAGTTCGGTGACAGGTTTATTCCACTCAAACGACCGGCCAAAGTTGCCTCGCAACAGTCCACCTATCCAACGCCAATATTGAACATAGATTGGGTCGTCCAAACTATATCGTTTGCGTAATGCCTCGACGAGTTCGGCATCAACAGTTTCGCCAGTTTCCTCCAGGGCCGAAATGTAAGAGGTTAGATAGTCACCAGGTGGTAACTGAATTAAGAGAAACGAAAGCATGGAAATAACCAGTAAAGTGGGAATTATCCACAAGATACGTTTAATGATTAAGTTAAACATGGTTGACTAATGCAGGACCGATTGCTCCGATTTAGCTTGGTCGTCGATGGCATAGCACTCCGGGGCTGTACTGCCGGGAGTCCTGAAAATCCAACCTGACACCGCTACTTCTGGTACATTTCGAAAAGTGTTTTTGACCACAAAAATCGAGGGAATACGGCCAACCGTGCCGATGATCCATAGGTTTTGGTGATTGATATCGATGATCTGCTGAAAGAGGCGGACTTGTTCGTCAGGATTAGGCGTTCGTTCAATTTGTTGGTACAATTCCATGCACCTTGCCATCTCTGGTGGAGGCTTAATTCCCTGTTTGCCGTTAGATTGAAACCAACGGGCATAACCAATACCTTGAATCGATTCGGCACTGTAGGGGAAAAACCAACGCGGATCCATGACCGGAATTAGTTCGTCGGCTGAGCCCCACACGCCGACATCGTGTAATAGGGCTGATTTTCGGGTGTAGAATAGCTGTCGCGCTTCCAACTTGAGGTCGGTTTTGATGCCAACCGCAGTCCACTGTTTGGCAATTAGTTCAAACATTGGCGTGCTCAAAAAAACAGAGGCAATTTCGATCCGAATGTGGAGAGGTTGACCGTCAGGACGAAGCCGGATACCGTCTTTGTTACGTTGACTCAACCCCATTTCATCTAGCAATCGATTGGATTTTACCGGATCGAAATTGGTGTAGGCTTTTTCATACTTGGCGGAATAGAAAGGCGAAATCGGTGGTGGAGAAATTTGGCACGATTGGGCAATACCAAAAAAGGCAATCTCGTTGAGTTGTCGTCGGTCGATGGCATGAGAGAGCGCTTTACGAAAACGGTGGTCGGCAAAGATGCTCTTTAGTACGGGATCCTTGTGGTTGAGGTTAATGGCTAAAGCCGAACCGCCACCGCTGCTAATCCACAACCTCACACTGTAACCTCGATTTTTACTATTGGCCTTGAACTTGGGAAAATTATCGAATTGGAGATGGCGCCCCTGCATCCCAATCTCACCGTTCATAGCCTTCATATTGATGATTTGACCATCGTAGATTTGGAAAGACATCTGGTCGATATAGGGCAGTTGATTGCCATCTTCATCGACCTTCCAATAGTAGGGATTTCGCTCAAACAAGATCTGCTGGGCTGGTGGTGGTACCTTCAAGATCCAGGGCCAAAGTCGCGGAATGTCGATGTTCTGCCAATCTGCCCGATCCTCAAACAACTGATACCAGAAATCGAAAGACTGCTTTTCCGCCATTTTGGCCAGTTGCTCCACCGGGACAAAGTCTGGGTGAAACTGCTTTAGGTAGTGAGCTGGATATTCGACCATCGGGTAGCTACGGCCAGAAGCTAAGGCTTTGAGAAAGAGACCATAGGGGCTGGAAAATTTGAAGTGGACAGTGTAATCGTCGACCTTTTCGACTACCATAGGAGTGCCATCTCGCTGATATTCGCGAGGGGTAGTTGGCGTCAATTCCGGATTCCGAATTACATGGTTGTACCAAAACAAAATATCATCCACGGTAAATGGCTGACCGTCAGACCAGTGTACGCCTCGTCTTAACCAAAAGGTGTAAGTCCTACCTTCATCTGCGATTTCCCACTTGACGGCCAAATTGGGCAAAATCTGTTGGGCCATTGGTCCCCAACGGACCAAGCCGTCGTAAGCCAGTCGGGCACGGAAGATTCCCACATCCGGGGCGCTGGTTCCGTATCGTTGCCACAGACCACCGTAAGGCCCATTTTGGTCGGGTGGATAGATGACCAACGGATCGGCAGGGAGACGTTCTGCCACCGGCGGCAGCGATTGTCGACCTAGCATCAGCCGATCCAGCATCGGCGATTGGTTGAACTCGCGTTCGCCAGTCCATTCACCGACGGTATGAACACCACCTTCCATCTGATCAAATTCCGCTTTGGTTAATGGCTTGAAAGCCGAATTAACCACTCCATTAGGCAGACCCGATTGCTGCAGGCTAGTATTAAGTGTTGCTGCCAACCGCTGTAAATCTTGTTTCTGTCCCCATTGGCCTAGTGTCCAGGTGAGACGAGACAAAACCACCACTAGCAGAATCAGGCCGAAGATAATGCCGGCAAACCGCAGGCCGATAGATGTCGTGGTTGGCAAGTATTTAAAGATTGGATTTGGAGGAGTTATTGATGATGGGTCAGTCTTCATAGGCATACTAAGCAAAGTAGCAACGAGCAAAATGCCCCGGTGTAACCTCTCTCAGGTCAGGCACTTCGGTTTTGCATCGATCCTCAGCATGAGGACAACGTGGGTGAAAGACACAACCCGTCGGCAAGTTGGCAGGATCGGCCACTTCGCCAGATAGTAGTCGACGGTCGCGATTAAGGCTGGGGTCGGGGATGGGTACAGCCGCTAAAAGCGCCTCCGTATAGGGATGTTTGGGTTGATCGAGTAATTCTTCCGTCGCACCTAATTCAACTAATCGGCCAGCATACATGACGGCAATTCGGTCAGAGATATGCCCCACCACGCTCAAATCGTGGGCAATAAATAGGTAGGTTAGGTGGAAAGACTCTTGTAGATCTTGCAACAAATTTAGGACCTGAGCCTGGACTGACACATCTAGAGCTGATACCGGCTCATCAGCCACGATTAGTGTTGGTCGTAATGCCAAAGCCCGTGCGATGCCGATTCGTTGCCGTTGCCCGCCGCTGAAAGCGTGCGGGTATCGCCGCAGGTGTTCGGTTTTTAAGCCCACTTGTTCCAGAAGTTCACTGACTCGTGCTTCTCGCTCCGACCGATTTATCACCCCGTTGACCAATAGCGGCTCGCCAATAATATCTGCCACTGTCATGCGGGGATTGAGCGAAGAGTAGGGATCCTGGAAGATCATCTGCATATGTTGCCGCAGCGGGCGCAGTACACCTTCCGAAACTGTCGCTAAGTTGTAAGATTGGCCATTGACACTAAATATAATCTCACCATCCGTCGGTGATAAGGCACGTAAAAGGGTCCGACCGACCGTCGTCTTGCCAGAGCCGCTTTCACCTACTAAACCGAGGCATTCGCCCGGATAAAGGTCGAAAGTCACACCATCCACCGCTTTAACCTGCCCTACGATCTTGTTAAAGAAGCCGGCTTTGATAGGAAAATACTTCTTCAGACCGCGAACTTGTAGCAATGGGGACACATTCATTAGTCAGTCTCACCGCTAGTTTGACGAGTGAAGGCTATGGTGTCGACTGGTTGACGTTTGACACAAGCCGCTTGATGGTTAGTACCAACCTCAACCAGTTCCGGGGGAGAACCCTGGTCGCATTGGCCGTGGGTAAATTCCTCGCAACGGGGATGGAAAGGACAACCTGCAATCTGCTCAAACGGGCTGGGGACTGTGCCTTCGATGACTTTGAGTTTAGTCTTCGGTTTTTTGTCTCGTCCTGGAACCGAAGACAACAAGGCACGCGTATAGGGATGCTGTGGATAGTGAAATAGATCGAAGGCTGACGCCTGTTCGACCACTCGACCTAAGTACATGACAGCTACTTGATCAGCCATTTCAGCTACCACACCCAGGTCGTGGGTAATCAGCAAAATTGACATTGAGAATTCGGCTTGTAGATTTCGCATCAACTGCAGAATTTGGGCTTGAATGGTAACATCCAGAGCCGTAGTCGGTTCGTCGGCAATCAGAAGTTTTGGCCGGCACGCCAAGGCCATAGCAATTACTGCACGCTGTCGCAAGCCACCGCTCATTTGATGAGGGTATTGATGGAAACGCTCGGTTGGGTTGGGAATACCAACTCGTCCCATCATGTCGGCCACTTGCTGTTTGGCGTCATCTTTACCCACATCTAGGTGTAGCCGAATGGCTTCCATAATTTGGTTGCCAACGGTGTGGACTGGGCTAAGGGAAGTCATTGGCTCCTGAAAAATCATAGCCACGTCCTTGCCTCTGACCGACCGAATCTCTTTTCCTTCAGTTGGCAGATCGGTCAAAACCAAATCGTCTTCATTACCACGGTGGAGGGTGATATCGCCTGAAACGATGCGACCGGGTGGAGCAATCAGTTGAAGAATCGAGAAAGCGGTTACACTCTTCCCCGAACCGCTTTCACCTACAATGGCTAAAGTCTGGCCTTGCGGAATCTGTAAATTAACCCCGTTGACCGCTTGCACTGTTCCTTCGTCGAGGAAGAAGTGCGTTTTTAACCCATGAATGCTCAGTAAAGGGAGGGTTGTCATTTGTTCACTGATACTCTCGCTTCAACTGCGGTCGTAGGGGTCGGCGGCATCTCGCAGGCCATCACCCATAAAATTAAAAACCAAAACGGTCAAGATTACAAATACGGCTGGACTCAACAGCCAAGGATAAAAGGCTACCGTTTGGATGTTTTGGGCCTCTTGCAGTAAAACACCCCAACTGGTAATTGGTGGTCGCAAGCCCAAGCCCAAAAAACTGAGCGAGGTTTCGCCAATAATCATGCCCGGAATTGCTAAAGTCAAGCTAACGATAATGTGGCTCATAAAGGAGGGCAGCAAATGATGCCACATTATCCGGGGCTGGCTAGCCCCAGCCAACATAGCAGCAGTGGCGAAATCCTCCTCCCTTAGCGATAAAATTTTGCCCCGCACCTGACGGGCTAATCCTGTCCAACCAAAAATTGACAATACAACTGTGATCCCGAAATAGATCTGTATAGGTGACCACGTTGAGGGCAATACTGCTGACAAAGCCATCCAAAGCGGAATTCGAGGGAAAGAACGGATAATTTCGATGGCACGTTGGATCAGATTATCGATCCAACCGCCATAATAGCCGGAAACAACACCGATTAGCAAACCTAAGGAAAAGCTAAGACCAACACCAATTAAACCGATGGTCAGCGAAATTCTGGAACCGTAAATAATCCGTGAGAGGAGGTCTCGTCCCATCGAATCAGTACCCAGCAAGAACAGCGTTCCACCCGAGTCGACTCCAATCAGATGTCGGCGGGTTTCGAAAAGCCCCCAAAATTGGTAAGGGTGACCTTTGGCGAAAAGGCGAAGCGGATATTTTTGGCCCCGATCTTCTCGGTAGGATTTATGAAGGGTTTCGGGGTTTCTCCGCCCTTCCAAGCCGTAGACGAAAGGCCAAAGATGGAAGCCGTCGTCGGAGAAAAAATGGATTCGTTGTGGCGGTGCGTAAGCGTAAGAGGTGTCTTGAAATGACAGCGGATAAGGGGCTAAAAATTCGCAGAAAATTACCATCAAATAGAGGAAGAGCAACGTCATCGCCGACCAAACCGCAACTTGGTGTTTACGAAATTTCCACCACATTAACTGCCACTGTGAGGCGGTATAGAGGTTGGAATCCCGGGTGTTCGTTAAGTCATCGGCAAGAGCGGATACGTCTACCGGGTCGGTCTGAACTGGCTGCTGTGGATCCAATAGATTACGGGTGTCCCCTTTCAATCACTGTGGCATATTTTATCAAAAAATCGTTACAAATGACAGGATTAATCCGAAATGGATACCTATCGCAGATTCTCGGAAGGAAGCTACGAATCCTGTGCCGATTTGATTCAAGGCTAATTGTCCATTTTAAAAGCGATCGGGGTCAAATTCAGCCTCACGGATTGTATGACTAGGCATTTTGGCTATCTGAACATCGTCTTCGATAATCAAGATCCGTCTGTCGTCGTATCTATTACGCTTTTGCCTCCATCAGCCATTCAAGGTCAAATTGGTCGAAAGCAATCGTCTGATAAGGGTGGTCGTCTCCTCGCTCGTAGAAACAGCAAATTAGACCGTTGGGGGCTATGACCAGGTCAGAGTAGGCCGCAGGACCGGCATGGATCAGTCTGCCCTGATCCCATGTCCGGCACTCATCTCGGCTAACTTTGACTCGCAGTTGTTCGCGGTTTACGCTGGCCGGATTAGCAAACAATACCAAGTTTTGATCATCTTCAGCCGGGTTGTATCGGACCATACCGGCCTGACAGATGGGCTCGATCAACGTCTCCTCCCAGCAACCTTCACCCAATGTTAGCCCTTGATCCCGGCTCCAGGAACCGACGCGGCGCTTTTCCCCTACATAGTTGCGGCTGTTGAGATAAAGCGAGCCGTCCACCGTTTCGACGACGGTACACTCATTGGTCCCATTCTGGGCAATGCCACCGATATGCCAATGTTGCCCTCCATCGTCGCTGTAAATCAGGTGTGAATGGTAAGGATCGGTTTGACGGTTAAAATCGATGCCCACCATATGGTCGCAGGGAACTATCAATCGGCCACGGTGAGGGCCGTGTTCCAACTGGATTCCATGAACTGGACCGGTAGCATACCAGGTCCAGTTGGGTCGTTTGACACTATCCGTAATTTCGACCGGATCTGCCCATGTTTGACCATCGTCCTGGCTGCTGGTCATCCAAACTGTACGAGGGGCTTGTCCTTGAGTGATCAGTGTCTCTCCTCCATCGCCCAAATTATGGCAGAACAATAACACGATTTTCCCTGTTTGGCGATCTACAACTGGTGCAGGGTTGCCCGCTGTGTCACCGGCTCCATCTACGATGACCTGTTGGTTGGTCCATGTATGACCATTGTCGAAACTCCGTTTTAGAAGCAGGTCTATATGTCCAGCGTCACCGCCTCCTGTTTTTCGTCCTTCACAAAAAGCCAGCAACGTACCGTTATTGGTGACAATAATAGCTGGAATGCGATAAGTATGATAACCATCGCTACCGCTGACAAATAGGGATTGATGGGTGTAGTTCAACTATTTTCTCCTGTATTTAGTGATGGCATCCGAACTGCATCCGCACGTCGTAGGTGAATATTGTCTTCCATCGTATGAGGATATCGAGCCGGTTGGCCTGAGGCCTGATCGAGTTGTTGCAGATGGTCTTCCGATAGTCGCCAACCCAAACAGTTGAGGTTGCTTTCTAACTGCTGGGAGGAGGTGGCCCCGACGATAACCGAAGTTACTGTTGGTTGATCTAATACCCAGCGCAGTGCCACCGCAGCCATACTTTGGTCTAAATCCTCAGACACCTGACGAAGCGTTCTCAAAATAGCACGAACACGATCATTGGCATATTGATCAGGTGATGGGGACATGTTAGCGAAGCGACTACCGGCCGGTGGGGGTTGGTCAGGATCGTATTTACCACTCAAGAGACCGGCGGCCATAGGTCCCCAGACAATGACACCTAGCTCCTTTTCGTGGCAAAGCGGTAGGATCTCCTCTTCGATATCTCTGACGATCAGATTGTACTGAGGTTGCAAACTTTCGTATCGGGCTAAATTTTTTGCTTCACTGATCCAGAGAGCGTCACAGAGTCTCCATGCGTATTCGTTGCTGACACCGATGTAACGAACTTTGCCTTGGCGCACCAAATCATCTAAAGCGTACAGGCGCTCTTCCGTCGTCGTTTCACGGTCTACGTGGTGAATCTGATATAGATCTATATAGTCGGTCTGCAGACGACGTAAGCTGTTCTCCACCTCTTTCATAATATGCCGGCGGGAGGTACCGGAGTCGTTAATGTCGGTTCCCATTGGGTTGAAAACCTTGGTTGCTAGCACCAGTTGGTCTCGATTGCCGGTTTCCTTGACCAGTTGACCGAGAATCTCCTCAGAGCGGCCGTCAGCGTAGCTATTGGCGGTATCGATAAAATTGACGCCGGCCTCGAGTGATAGTCGATAGATCTGCCTCGACTGATCCTGGTCGATCCCCCATTCGGTATTACCAAAGGTCATCGTTCCCAAACAAAATCGTGATACTTTTAGGCCTGTCCGACCCAATCGCAGATATTTCATCATTATTTTCTCACTTATATTTCTTGCTTACACGCTTAATAATTTAGCCGGGTTAATTTGACCTACATTCCTTTAGTTTTTCAAAATACCGCACAGTTCCGATTTTTCAACTAATCCTAAGTTTATCATAAAACAGATACTGTGTTTCGTCAAGTAATCCTTTGCGTTGTTGAAGTCAATTTGGTTCGGGTATAATTGATTCAAAAAATGGTAGAGTGGCTGTGAAAAATCTACAACAGGGGCTGATAACAGGTCTATTTGTCGGTAGCTTGGGAACAATTCCGTTTCTGTTCTGGCTCCTCGATATACGCGCTAAATTTCGATGTCCTCATTGTGATGAACCAATTTTAATTCAGAAACTGAAAGGAAACATAACACCGAAAATCGTGACAGATGAGACCGATGGTGGGGATGAGTTGGAACCTAAAACTTCACCAGAAATTGCCTAAAGAAAGTTACCTGAAGAGGGCGTCTGAGATTGCTATTCGAGCATCCGAAATAGCAGATCAAAAACAGGGCGTTTGTCGGTTCGGTGGTGAAGCCGAAATCGGTGCTGAATCTTTTTTCCCGTACCGGTCTGAATATCGAACCTCATCTTAATCTCGGTACCGGGAATGATCTCGTCCAAGGCGAAGACTTCGTAGAAGTCTTGCCGCCCTTCTGGTGCAATCGTAACGGGTAGGCTGTTGCGGATCAAACTGGGAAAAATGTTGGCCTGCGGGGCGCTGTAGAGTTCAGGCGTTCGCCAGTGGCGCTGAATCCGGGCTTGACATCGATAGTTGGAAATAGTGGCTGGTATCTGGTCATTGTCGTTGTAGATTCGCAATGAAATCAGAAACAACAAGTGGCCGCTTCGAGTGATGAAGCAGTTAGTCTGCTCTTCCAGCAACCCGATGTGAATCTTCGATTTCTTCGATTTAGCTGTATTTGATGAGATTAGCAGGAAATCGTAGACCCATCGAGCGATAGAGACTAACAAAGCCAGCAGGCCAACGATGAGCGCAAGGGTTGCACGATCCAATGCGGATTCTCAAACTTGCGTCTCAATTAACGCAATACTTTTGGGATCTAATTGAAGATAGTTTGGAATTTCATACCGATTACCGTCTATATCCTTAATCAGCAGACGCCCACCGTCAAACTGAGAAATTGCAGATCTAGAACTCAAATCGAACACGATTACTCCCCGGTCGGTTTCAACCTTCCATTGGGTGACCCCAAATCGCCGATTGATGGCTTGGAGTCGAGAAATAACGGGCATGAAGTAGGCTTTTTCTAAAGCGTCTTCCAATACTCGTCGGCTCTCACCGCTCAGTTGTTCCATGTCCTCGATCAGACAGATCTCTTCTCGCTCCTTGTTATCCGTTTGAATGGCAATGTAATGAGTGACATCAGTCAGCGGAAACGAGCGCGCAGGCACAACGGGGGTATGAACAGTACCATCAGGCAGGTGCAGTTCCAGATCACCAAACGAATTAAGCTTTAATTCAATTTGCTGAGGGTCAACAAACTTTAGTTCGTCTTCGATATTAATTGTATCCATTAGGCCACTCTCCAAGAGTTAGCAGTGGTAGTATTCGCCTTGTAAAAGGCCTGATCAACATAATATATATGCAAAAAACAGCTTTCGTGACTCTATTCGTAACCATGTTTCTCATCATGCTGGGATTTGGGATTATCATTCCACACTTGAACTACTTTGTGATGAAGATGGGGGCGACCCCTTCTCAACTCGGTTTACTGATTGCCTTGTACCCGGCCATGCAGTTCCTCTTTTCCCCTCTGTTTGGTCGATGGTCTGACAAAATCGGCAGACGACCGATCATGCTAGTCGGACTAGTTGGTAATACGATTGCCCTATTGTCTTTCGGATTGTCTCGCTCACTTCTTCATCTATTTTTAGCTCGTGCTTTTTGGGGAACCACTACCGCCTCGCTGATGCCAACAGTGACGGCCTATGTAGCAGATATCACCGACGACGAACACCGGGGACAGGGCATGGGATTGATCGGGGCTTCCGTTGGCTTGGGTTTTATCGCCGGCCCGGCCTTCGGCGCGATTTTCGGTGACCTACACCACTGGTCGTTTATTACCGCGGGCATAGTCTCCGGGTTAAATACGCTGTTTGTGCTCCTATTCTTATCAGAGCCAACCGATCGAAACAAGGCCAGCGCTGACCAATCGAACCTTTCGCCACTGACTATGTTTACACATCCGCTGGCACCCCTGTTTCTGGTGACCTTTATCTCCAGTTTTGCTTTCGCTGGTATTGAAACCATCTTTCCACTGTTCATCAAACATCGATGGGGCTACGGAACCAGAGAAATCGCGATCATATTTGTAGTTGCGGGTCTAATTTCGGTTCTCATCCAAGGGGGGGCTATCGGTAGACTGATCAATCGGTTCGGCGAGTTTTCACTAGTTTTGGTTGGTCTACTATCGACAGTCATAGGACTTACCATCTTACCTCAAGCTACCGGTTTTCTGACTGTTACTGTCTACTTCTGCTTGGCCAGCATTGGCAACATAATTATCCGTCCTACCAATACTGCCTGGGTTTCAAAACGTGCTGAGACAGAGCAGGGGACTGTCATCGGACTGATGAATTCTCATTTGAGCTTAGGACGAGTTTTCGGTCCTATCACTTCGGGAATGCTATACGCCGGGCTAGAGAAGTCCAGTGTTGCTTCGGGATTTTTGAATAGATTTCTCCAAATGCCAGATCCGATACAAACAGATTCCGCACACTTAAATCTGCTACAGTTAACGATATCAGTTTTCGATTTACCTTATATTCCATTGGCCGCAGGCCTGCTTATCACGACGCTGTTATTGGTTCGACCGCTACTCAAAATCTGGGAATCTTAACGACTCGGTATCCACTCGCCGCCATCTACCCTTAAATTGGCTCCCGTAATGTGGCCCGCCTCCGGGGAGCTCAAGAAAACGGCGGTTTTACCAATGTCAGCAATGTCTGCGGCCTTACCTAGTGGCAGATCCTGCCAGGCGGCCTGGAGATCTGATTCGGACATGAACTTTCTTTCCCCAGGGGTATCGGTCCACCCCGGCTCAATCACATTGACGTTGATTCGATGTTCAGCTAGCTCACCGGCCACCGTATACGCCATATTGTTGATAGCGGCTTTGGACATGTTGTAAGCTACGGCTCCCGCAAAGGGGCGGAAAGAGTGAACCGAACTGATAATCACGATTTTTCCGCCTTTACCCCGCTCAGCCAGATGCTGCGCCACCAGGTGGGTAACGTGGAACACTCCCCACATGCAAACACCAATTGTTTTTTCAACATCCTCGACGGCGGCTTCTAAAAATCGCTGACGAATGCTCATAGCAGCATTGGCGACCAAAATATCGATTTTGCCGAAGGTCTCTATGGCTTGATTAACCATCGACTCGACGGAGGTACGATCCGAGACGTCAGCGCCAATCACGATCGCTGACCGCCCTAAATCTCTTATAACCTGTGCTGTCTCCTCCCCCTCTTCGGCGTGACTTCGATAATTGACGGCCACATCAGCACCTGCACGGGCTAATTCTATTGCGCAACCTCGACCAATCCCACGGGATGATCCGGTTACCAGAGCGACTTTCCCTGACAAATCTACCATTTTATTCCTTTCTACTAAAAGCAAAACCGGGCGGCTCGATATGCTCAATATAATATAGTGTATACACGACTAAGACAACATTTTCAAATTGGCTTCCAATTTTTGTTGTTCTGCTTCAAATCCGGCCAATTGTTGCCGTTTCTGTTCGACGACTTCAGCCGGGGCGCGATTGACAAAGTTTGGGTTGTCGAGTTGCCTGCGTGCGCTTTGTATCTGCTGATTTACCTTTTGCCACCTTTTTTGCAGTCTGTCCCGCTCTTTGTCCAGATCGATCACGCCTGCCAGCGGAATGTAAAGGGTCAATTCACCGACCACCGCTACGGCTGAAGCCGGTGGCTTTTCCTGGTTGGCGGCAATAGAAATCTGTGAAAACCGGGTGAAGGCTGACAAGTATTGGGGCAGATGTAGGTTCAGTTCTTCCCGCACCTCTGCATCAGGGGCTTGAATCAGGATCTCAACCTGACTGGAAGGTGGAACATTCATCTCTCCTCTAACACTGCGGATTGCGTCGATAACGTCCATTACCTGACGCATCCGGGCTTCAACCGCTGGCAGGTGATAAGCCCGATTGGCGGTGGGATAAGGAGCAACGACAATACTCTCGCATGTGCGATCAATCGGCAACCGTTGCCATATCTCCTCGGTGATAAAGGGCATGATTGGATGTAGCAACCGGGTGATACCATCCAGGATTTCAACAGCAACCGTTTGAGCCGTTCGCTTGGCAACCGGATCTTCCGTATAGTAGAGCCGTTGCTTGATCATCTCTACATACCAGTCACAGTATTCATGCCAAATGAACTCATAGATCACGTGGGCCGCATCGCTAAAACGGAATTGCTCCAGCGCGTTCAGGGTATCTTCGATTGTCTGGTTAAAGCGACTGCGAATCCAGTGATCCGCCAATTGCAGGTTCAGACCAGCCTCCGGTAAAATCGAACCCTCTTCCAAGTTCATCAGCAAAAAGCGAGAAGCATTCCAGATCTTGTTGGCAAACCGCTTTCCAGCCTCAATCTGATATTCAGGTAGAGGCATGTAGGGGCTGGGAATTGTACAGTAGACAATGGCAAAACGGAAGGCATCGGCCCCGTACCGTTCAATGGTTTCAACCGGGTCGATGGTGTTTCCTTTCGACTTGCTCATCTTTTGACCGTGTTCGTCCGCTACCAGGCCGTGCAGATAGACATACTTGAACGGTACCTGGTCCATGTACTCCAGGCCGAGCATGATCATTCGAGAGACCCAGAAGAAAAGAATATCCCAACCGGTGACTAAAACCGAGGTTGGGTAAAAAGTCTGCAACAGATCTGTTTCTTCCGGCCAACCCATGGTAGAGAAGGGCCAGAGGCCGGAACTGAACCATGTATCCAGCACATCGGGGTCACGGTGGATATTGCCGGCCCCACAATTCGCACAGGTGGTTGGATCTTCTAACTCGCAGGTAAGTTGATCACAGTCGTCGCAGTACCAGATCGGAATTTGATGTCCCCACCAGCGCTGACGAGAGATAGCCCACGGCTGTATATTCTCCATCCATTGATAGAACCGCCGGGTTTCACGTTCCGGAATGAAGACAATGTCACCTTTTCTGGAAGCCTCTAGGGCACGGTCAGCTAACGGTTTGACGTTGATGTACCATTGCGGGGAGAGATAGGGCTCAACCACATTATCGCATCGGTCGTGATGCCCGACAGCATGTTGATGCGGTACAATCTTGAGCAGAACGCCTCTCGATTCGAGATCGGCTACAATCTGCTTACGGGCAGTAAATCGATCCAATCCTTGGTAATCCGCCCCAGCATTTTCGTTCAAGCTGCCATCGTTATTCAAAATATTGACCTGTTCTAGGTCGTGCCGATGACTGATCTCGTAGTCGTTGGGGTCGTGGGCCGGTGTTACTTTCAAGGCACCGGTTCCCGTCTCCATATCCACGTAATCATCACCGATAATGGGCAATCCCCGTCCTAAGATCGGCAAAACCACCGTTTGGCCAATTAAGTCACAGTACCGATGATCGGCTGGATTAACAGCCACCGCCGTGTCTCCCAGCATGGTTTCAGGCCGGGTGGTGGCAATCTCCAGAAATCGGTCGCTGTTTTTGATCGGATAGCGTAGATGATAGAAATGACCATCGATTTCGCGGGCTTCAACCTCCAGATCTGAGACCGCAGTCTGGCAGTTCGGACACCAGTTGACCATGTAGTCGCCGCGAAAAATCAGTCCTTTTTTGAACAGTTGAACAAAAGCGGCACGAACGGCCTGAGACAAGCCTTCGTCCAGCGTGAACCGCTCTCGATCCCAGTCACAGGAGCAGGCAATCTGTTGAAGTTGGTCGATGATCCGTCCTCTCGACTGATTTTTCCAATCCCACATTCGATCGACGAACCTCTCCCGACCAACCTCCTGGCGACTGGTTCCCTCTTCCAGTAACTGTCGTTCCATGATCAATTCGGTGACAATCCCAGCGTGATCGGTACCTGGCATCCAGAGCGTATTATATCCTTGCATCCGCTTCCAGCGAATCAGTGTGTCCTGGAGCGTATTGTCGAGGGCGTGTCCGGTATGTAGACTGCCAGTGATATTGGGGGGAGGAATCACAATCGAAAATGGAGGTCGCTCCGAGCGGCGCTCAGCCAGAAAGTACTTTTGGTCTAACCAGGTTTGGTACCATCTTTTCTCGATCTCCTGTGGGGTGTAGGTTTTCGGAATCTCCGTCATTTAACGATTACTCTCCGTTCATCTGTGATCTATTAATGTTGTTGTCACCAACAAGGGTAACAGTCACGCAGCTAACAAGGCCATTTAGCTAACGAGATCGCTTGGTTAGCGAGTTAAGCGAATATCTATTTTGTCCGTACCCTTTGGTCTCCCTTTTAATACGAGTGGGAATCGAACTTGTTAGGTCGCCAGATACCCTTTATCGACGGCTTGATCAATGATCGATTCGGCCTGATGCCAGAGGGTGACCGATCCATCTTCAATCGGACGGCAACGTACCATCACCTGCGCTTTGGAGACCCGGTTATGTCGCCAGGCGATTCCACCAGCGGCCATATTTTGCGTCAGCGGTAGAAACCGGTCTACGGCGTTGGCAAACCGCGATTCAGGTGTTACTCTAGCCTCGAACTCCTGCCACAGTTGATAGTAGGTCTGGCTCTGATCTTCCGGCAACAGCCCGAAGATCCGGTCTGCCGCCT
Source organism: Candidatus Poribacteria bacterium (assembly GCA_030748495.1). Classification (GTDB taxonomy): domain Bacteria; phylum Poribacteria; class WGA-4E; order WGA-4E; family UBA9662. The sequence goes on from JASMLX010000043.1 coordinate 35,795, forward strand.
TTTCTTCCCGCTCCGCCTTGTCCTGGTTGGCCGCTAGATCGTGGCAGTAGGTGTCACCGGCGTCGATTTCGACCAGGTCATGGATCAGTAACATCTGGATAGTTTTAAAGATGTTGATAGGTTGGTTGGCGTGTTCAGCCAACGTCATCACCATCAAGGCCAAATGCCAACTATGTTCGGCCGTATTCTCCAAACGATCGCCGTCACAAATATAGTTACGTCGGACAACCCCTTTTAGCTGGTCAGCCTCCTGTACAAAAACCGATTGCAGTTGGAAACGTGAGAGAGGCTCGCCACCAAGAACTGCACTCATCGGTTATCCTTCAGAACTAGGCAACGCAGTGGATACCAGTTCCTGGATATCTGTCCGGTAGACCCAGGACTCCTGTCCAACATAGTGGATGGCAAAGGCACGGCGAAATCGATTAAACGAATGGTTAGCATAGGATCCGTGAATCGTCAAACCGGTAAAAAACACCCCACCACCGGCTGGAACAGACAGGCGTCGAACTTCCATTTGGTCCAGATTGTCCATTTCAAAAGAGTACAGTTCCTCCGACCACTCTTTCCCGTTGATATCGCGCATCCCGTATTCCTGTACCCAACTGACATGCTCATCTGTATCTTGGTTGGGGTGCGTTGACAGTAAGCCGTCTTGATGGCTGTTTGGGACCACGCACAAGCCGCCGTTTTGCCCGTCGGTATCATCTAGCGCCAGCCAACAGGCCATCAGTGTCTCGGGCTCGTTGCGAATGTAAAGCGAATCTTGGTGGATGGCAATTCCCGGATGCGGTGCCTCCAGCGCTTTAAGTGGTGGCTTTGGCAAATACATGGTTTGTACGATCATCGGTTGGCTCTCTAGCAGTTGAACCACGCAACCGGCAACCTTAGGATGATGAGCCAAGTGTGCCCACTGCGGGTCGACAACGTGGGTTCGCAAGCCCAATCGCTGCCTGTCCGGTTGTGCTTCGTGATGCAAAAAGGTTTCGATTTCTGCTGGGGTGAGCAGGTCTGGTACAACTAGATAGCCCGATTCCCGGTAAGATGTAACTTGGTCTGTCGATAGCATAGTCAATTAGTCGCGTAGCAGATTGGTTGAATATTGATAGGCCTGGTGAACATACTGAGGCAGATTTTGGTGGTCGACCACTTCGAGTTCTAAAGCCAATGCCCTCTGGTAACCAATGGCACGCAGTTCCTCGATCAAGCCGGGGAGATCTACTTCTCCTTCGCCGATCGGTACTGATTGCGCTCCCACCATATCCTTGAGATGGATGTTATAAATTTTATCAGCATACTGGCGGATAATCGCCTTCCAATCTACACCTGCGGCGTGAAAATGACCGGTGTCGATGGTAATGCCAATTTGAGGTGAATCGATTTTGGTAAAAATGGTGTCGAAATCAGACGATTCTTGGAACTGTGACCTTAGATGGGGTTCAAGACCAATCTCAATCGGCAACCCTTTGATTAGATCACTCAACTTTTTCAAGCCAGCGATCGTCGGCACCAGGCCGTTTTCGGTTCGTTTACCCCCAGAAAAAACGACCAACGGACAATCCAGTTCAATGGCAGCCTCGACATTGAGCATCAAGTCATCAATCGCCTCTTCGGCTTCGATCACTGAATCGGTTGGAATACTAAATGCGTAGACCTCGGTAATATGGGTTAGCCCGGCAGCATTGGCACGTTCCAACAGATTGGGGATATCTATCTGCTTGATGGCCTGCCGCGTCCAGGTTAGTGGACCAGCGAGCCCCCAATGGGTAAAACCCGCCCCGGGCGCATGCCGCAGCGTCTCTTCGATTTCGTCTTTGCCCGGTTGTCGTAAGGCACAGGTTGTACAAGATAAAATCATACGATAAAACTCCGCTTCACGGCATGATTATAAGGAGGTGATAGCCTATTGTCAAGCAGTGGAGAAACAAGGACCTATTTTCTTCTACCTATATCGAATAAATTGGCCTATTTATGTCAGGATTTAATTACGTACGCTTACGCCTTCCGGAACGTAGGCATCCATGCAGGCCGAATCCGGATGCTCTTCATCCTTGCCCGAACTGACCGCTTAGGATATTCTAACGATATTTAATTCGAAATCTCAACATCATCGGAATAAGGCCGACCATTTGACTAGAAAGGATAAAAATAATGATTGTCGATACCCACTGTCACACCGGCTTGGATAAGTACGAGCCGATTGAATCGCTGCTTTTTCACCTGGATTCGTCAGGCGTAGACAAAGCGGTGCTCATCCAACACGCTGGCAATACAGATAATAGCTACCACCTCCAGTGTCTCAATAACTATCCGGGCCGTTTTGCTTCCGCCATGATCGTGGCAGATAACGACGACGGCACACAGATCCGTTCTTGGGCTGAGCAGGGAATCCTGGGGATTCGTCTAAGGGCAGATTCACGCGCCGACACCGCCGATCCACTAGCACATTGGCGTGTTGCCGACGAACTGGGATTGATCGTCAGTGCCCCTTGTTCCCCGGAAATCTTGTTAGGAATGGCTTTCCAGGAGGTGCTGAGTACTTTTCCCGACCTACAGATTGTCTTGGAGCACCTGGCTGGCGCATCGCAACAGATGGAACCTCCTTACACCGTGTTTCAATCGGTGCTGAAACTGGCAGAACACCCAACCCTGAGTATTAAGTTACCTGGCTTTGGGGAGTTTTGTCCTCTGCCCTACCCGTTTACCCAGGTCCGTCCTTTAGCGGAGATGGCGTTGGAAGCATTCGGACCAAAGCGAATGATGTGGGGCAGTGACTATCCACCGGTCAGCAGCAGAGAGGGTTACCGGCACTCACTGGAGTTTCCGCGTCAATACCTCTCCAGTCTAAGTCAAGGAGAACAGGACTGGATCTTTGGCCGAACGGCAGCATCTATTTGGCGGATGATCTGAGTGCGAGAAACCTGTAAAATAAGGGGCTGGACGTAAAATCCCGGGCGACCCTGTTTCTCAAAGTCACGAGATCTCCGTCTATGGGTATGCCGCCGTTCGACCAAGGTGGATTGGGTAATGATACTTCAGACTTCACTTTACAAATCGAAGCCAACACTCGCTGACCATCGCACGAAATTTGGCATCGATTCCGTCACTACTGAAAGCCTGCTATTAGCCGATATGGATGTGGATACCTTAAGCGATGCTCAAACTACTATCAACTCACTGGATGCTGCCACCAACTTTATCAACGATCAGCGTCTCAACTCGGGTGCTGTCCGGAGCCGGTTGGATTTTGCCAACTCCAACCGGATGTGGCTATCCAGAACACTGAATCCTCACTATCTACAACCCGAGACGTCGATTTTGCTTTTGAAGCCAGTAACCTGGCCCACACGTAAATCATGACTCAGTCAGGTATGGCTATGCTGGCCCAAGCCAACCAAATCTCACAGAACACCCTGAGTTTGATTCAATAAGGGGAAAATAGAGGCACTACACTGTAATTATATGCTCGTTTGTCATTCGGAGCGCAGCGAAGAATCCAGGTTACAGTAAAAGGTAATGTGTGACTTGCGTAGGGGCAAAGAAAATGGGATGGAACTTGGCAAGCCAGCAAAAATAGTTTTAGCTGCAGGAGTAGTTGTGAAAAAGGCGCGTGTTGCTCTGCCCAAATCGATTCAGATTGGATAATAATTTGGGCAAAGCTGTCAACATCGTGCCCAATGAAGTCCAATGGTAACAATCTGGTATGTGCCATCATAAAGCATGTCGCTATTTGCTTTACCCCTACGGTTAGATGAGGCCTCTTTCCTCAAAAGGGCGGTGACGGTTTCTAATGGTCAGAGGGGGTAGATCGGCAAATAACATCCCTGCATGAATACAGATCCTGTTCAGCATGACAAAATAGCTCACACTGTCATTCGGAGTGTAAACGAAGAATCCAGGTTGTGGTAAAGAGGTAAAGCAGACAACCAGCCACTCAAATAGCAGAGGAAGGTCAAAATCTAGTTTTCTACAGCAGGTAGTCCATTGAGATTTGCTTTGCTCCTACCGGGGAGTGGGTCGGCCACCCGATGTATAACCTCAGGGAAGTTATTGGAACAGGATCACATCTATCCCATCATCTATGGTAAACATGTTAGCAATGGCTTGAGCTACGTTTTTTATAAACAAGTCGCTGACATTATCACGGGCTACAAGGGTAATGCCACGAATAGTAAGTTTTTTTAAAGACGGGCAGTGGGATGTTTGCTGAATGGAATCAAGGGAGATACAAATCTTCTGGAACTTCTCCTATAGGCTGACTTTGAACATAATCACTAGATCTTTAGTGAAGTGTTCTAGTGACCCCATCGTCACCATCAATGGACGATCAAATGCTTTGGGGAGTAGCCTCGGAAAACTTAGGCCCTATATTTGCTAGATCGCATGTCAGACTTGATTTCATGGAAAATTACATCTGGATACTTCCCTTTAAATTGTTCTATTTGTTGTCTCATTCTCTGGTCAAATTGGAACATAATATTTTATTTCAATAATCTGAGGGTTAGTCCTTCAGGGCTATTGTCAGCCCTATCATCAATCTGAATAAACAAATATACCAAGGATAATTAAAATATAGGACCATATCCGCTCTAGACTATCTGATCTCTAATGAAGAAATGCAGTTGCCATCAATTATCCAACTATCCGAATCTACAATCGATTGTTGGATTTGCATAAGCTCTGTATTCTCGCTTTCCACCCAATTTGAAATAAAGAAGTATCGTATTTGTCGAGATGATATAAGCGATATTAATTTGAACATGAAGTTTGAGTGAGAAAAAGGTTTTTCCACCTCCTGGTCTACCAAAGGCCACGATCTTCTGAATACGATTCATCTAGTTTTTAAGATAAGGAAGAGTTTAATATATGATTTTTCGTTCCATCTCCCCATCCATCTCTTGTTGAAAAAAGAGATGGATGGGGAGATTTTTATCTAGTTGCTAATTGACCAAGAAGATGTTTTAAGCCTTTTTTGATCAACTCTTCCGATTGCGGAGATAACGGTAACCTTGGTTGGTAGAGAAAAGCCGCTCCCATGGGCGATGTCTCATACCCTCCATCATCACCCAGATCATAATCTGCCTCCGTACCAACATAACACTCTACTCCATTGGTGTAAGCCAGGACTATATTATCAGCAAAGGGCGAGATCTGGTTAATATAGTGGTGGTATTCTGCGAATATTTCATGTGCTAAACCCAGAACACACAAATCTCCAATGCCAAATGCCCGAATTGGTAATCGAACCGATGGCAATTGGCTAGACTGACTGTAATGGAGTAACTGGGAGAAAGCCTGTCGCCTGTTAGCATCTTTCTCTTGTGCCAGCATCCTTTGGCACTCCTCCACTGAAGGTGGGTCCTGTAGTGGAAGTTCCAACTCCATGGATTTGATTTGAATGTTATCGACCGAGATCTCTTCTTCCATCCTCTTAAGTGACCGACAAACCGCCTGGCCCAAATCACGACCAGCGCCATTAGCTGCATCTATACCGCCACGTAGTGGAAATCCATTGATATTAGCGCTACAACCCTGGGCGAACATGTAGACTGTTTCGTCTCCTAGTTCACGTATTAAGGTCTCGACAGCAAAACCTGGATAATCAGCGCTAATCGAGGTGCATGCTCCATGAACAATCACTGGGTGAGCGGCATGGCTAAAAAGAATTGCCAGCGGTTTTCCTCCGGTCCGTTCAATCGATAAAACGTCAACCCAAGGCAGTATTGCGCCATTTGGATTTGGAGCCATATTTATACTATGTCCGTCAAAAAATCGGCGATTAAATCCAACCTGAGTGGCTTCACGACGATACCGTAAGCTTACCGGTTCGAGGTGTAAACTGGCCTGTTTCGTAACAACAGCCATCTTTTCTGGCAGGAAACGGTGAAAAGGTGTGTCCTTTTCTTTATCCCAAGGACCCCAGGGAATGGTAATGGGAGCACTATGAGTGTGACTGCAATTAATCATTATATTTTCAGTGGGAATGTGGGAGGATTCAGATACGGCTTGAATCAGAATATCGTTAAAGGCAAAATCGAAACCGAGACAGTCAAGAGTCAAGATAGCAATTTGATTTGTGCCATCCGATAAAACTAGAGCCCGAGCCCACAATTCATCGTTAACACCAGTACTGGGTTGCATTGGCCCGATCAGAAATGTCCCTTGGGCATCAGGTGTAATAGTTGTCTGGGCGACCCCAGCAAGTAGCTTATGCGGTGACGATTGAGGAATTTGATCTTTTTGCTTTTTCATAATTAAAGAGGATTCTGGAACCTGATCTATGTCTGGATGGGTCTTTCTAATCCCATCGTTTTGCAGTTAAATAATCAACCTGTTTAAGGTCGTTAGCTAACTAAAAAGATTTAAAAAACAGCTCTGGTTTGTAAAACCGGAAACCAAAAGCCCCAGATTGACTGACCTGAAAGGCTTTTCATTCCGAGAATTAGACTGAAGGGGATCTCCCTCGTGCCGCGGCACCTTATATCCCTCGCCTTAATTTGTCATTTGCCTAAAGCAATATAGATCCGTTGTAGACCTCACTATTAATTTATCTTCAGAAACTGCTGGCGAGGCGACAAAACTTGTTTCAAACTTATTTGTGACTAATTTTTTGAACTTTCCGCCTGATGAAATCACCGATATTCTACCCTCTTTACTAAAAAAATATATCCTTCCTGCTTGGTAAATGGGCGAGGCCCAATGGTTTCCCTTTATTCTTCCTTTCCATCTATTTTTTCCACTACTTAAATCCAAGCAGGAGACAACACCACCTTCATTGGTAAAATAAATCAAATCATTCACGATCAGTGGTGATGAGATATCTGGAACTCCCTTTCTACTTTCCCATACAATCCCCGTGTCTGTGATATTGCCTTTACCTGATGGGTCAACAGCCAGCAAATGTTTCGATGTTCCTGTGGTCAGCAAAACTAGGCCGTTTTTGTAGATTGGACGGCTGGCTACATTCATACCAACTTTTGGATGTCGAATCCGCCACAGTTCATCTCCTGTTTTCGGCTCATAGGCAATCGTATAATCAGCCGAGGGGGCAATTAATTGCTTTGTTCCCAGATGTTCAATGACTGTAGGGGTAGAGAATGATTTAGCCGTCATTCCTGTTTGACTGGTTTGCCATGACCGATCATACTTTAACCATCTTGTCTCCCCAGTGTATTTGTCTAGAGCAACTATAAATTGCTTATCCACCCCATCATAGATTAAGAAGAGTAAGTCACCATCAAGAATCGGAGATGAACCAGGTCGAACTTCGTGAAAACAGTTCAGGTCTTGGCGTTGCCACATTTTCTGTCCCGTTTCAGTGTTCAAACAGGCTGTTCCATAGGTGCCAAAATGCACATACACTCGATCTTCTTCTATAATAGGTGTAGGTGAAGCATGGCTATTGGGCTGTTTGGATTGTAACTCTGATTCCTTAACTACAAAGACTTCTATATCATGAAGAATTTGTCCACTTTTCAAGTCGACACAGACAGCAAATAGCTTTCGTTCATCGAAGGAGGCAGTAGTCAACCAAATTTGATTCCCCCAAATGACGGGAGAAGAATAACCTTCACCGTGTATTGGTGTCTTCCAACCAAGGTTACGGGTTTCGCTAAATTCGATTGGTAGGCCTGTACCCATAACCAGGCCATCCCCATTTGGGCCCCGAAATTGGTTCCAATATTTGAAATTAGCCCTGTCCATTTCTGTTTCTTTTTGGGCATAAGCAAAAACCAGCCAAACAAACAATATCAAAAACCAAACTAACCTCTTCATGTTCTTCTCTATTATTTACTCCATTAACATTGGTAAAGTCACCATCATTGCCTTCTGTGCGCTGGTATCGGAGGAATATTTCGTATCCTTAGCCGTATTACCCATCTTCGATTAGGGCTTAGTCTCGATTTGTGTCCACTATATTTATTAATCTTCTCTAGCCCAATTTCCCCAGCCCCTTAGATACCTGGGTAGTGATAATTGCCCTTCATCTAACATATCTAGCTCTTTAAAAATCTGTCGGGCTAAATCTTTGTCCGCAATATTTGAGTTGTCTACAAACTCCTTTTCTGTTACTACGCCGTCTCCATTTTCATCCATTCTATTGAATATTTCTTTGGCCTCATCGGTGATGGTTCTGTTCTCTACATATTCTTCTTCTGTTATTACTCCATCACCATTTCTATCGGTGGCATTGAATATGCCTCGGATTTTAACCGGATCGTTGAACCTTGACCGTTCAAAATAATCTTGCAAACTAACTTTGCCATCTCCATCAGCATCAAGTCTTTTAAAAATTTGTTTGTATTGACTTGTTTGCTCTGCGGTAGCTGCATTTCGGCCTTTGGCACCTAATAATTGCAAGAAATACTGGTGGTTATAATTATTTTGCATTTGCTTTCACTTCTCATCTGCTAAAGCTAGTGTTTGATGATAATCCTGGTCTTCATTTTGCCCCCAACCACAATTAAAAAACCGTGATCTCCTCCTTCAAAAGGATGAAGGGCACAACCATTGCCCGCCTGTTTCATTAATTCGGTAAACCTTTCCACTGTGGCAAAAGTGAGAGTGTCATCTGCCGTACCATGAAAAATTATACATGGCGGATAGCCTGGGCTAACATGATGGGCAGCGGATAGTTCCTTGGGTGGTACTCCCACTTACTCTTTCATTTTTTCACGATTCCAAGAACTTGATCCCCCCATCAATAGGGGCTAAAATAGCAGGCCGGGTTAAAGAGGATGACAACACCTCTTCCTCTAGATCTTTTATGGTGCCGAAATAAGACGTCAGGTGCCTGCCAACTGAGCCACCACTAGCTGCAATCCTATCAGGATACCTACACAACGCATAGCGTCCCTGGCATCTTCCACGCAATGCATAGCTTTGGTTTTCGATTTAATTCCACATCCTAAACCTCTTTATGAAGAGGTATTTCCGCATTTGGAAGTTGAGGCAGATAGGACTGTTGAGCATTCAACACCGAACTTAAAACTCAAGATATTGAGGCAAATGATATCTTCATGGATCGAATTTAAACCCCTTATTTCTGGCCATAGAATAACTGAGAAAAATCATAAAAAACAGAGGGAAACAAAAAAGTCATCTAAAATAGCGTGACCTGAGAGCCTTTTAATGTAACCGAATTAAGCTGGATACTACTTCAGGATCACCATTGTGCGGAGTCGACTGCAGTCTTCCGCCTGAGGCTTCAGGCATACTTGTAAGCGGTAGAAATCAACACCACTGGACACCGATTCACCTGATGCATTGCGCCTATCCCAATAGATAGCTTCGGTGACAGTAGCTTAGTGGCGGCCAAAAAGGGGGCCTGCCGTCGGTAAAACTAAAGGCGGCCAGGGTACCAAACTGATGGTGGTGGCCGACGATCAGAGTATTCCTGTCGGAGGCTACCTCTGTTCGGCTTCACCTGCGGAAGTGACCTTGGTCGGGGTCAGATTGGCTTGACTGGAGCCAAAGGCATCGAGACAGCGTTTGATTGCGGACAAAGCCTATGATATAGTCAGTCCTGATAAGGTGAACGACTGGCTGATCAACAGATTGAGCTGATTGTAGCGCCTCGAAAAAATAGAAAGAAGACCCAAACACAAGATGGTCGCCCCCTATAACGCTACCGAAAAGGATGAAAAATAGAACCCATCATTGGTTGGCGGACCAGCTTTGGTCGTATTGCCAGGCGATGGGATCGACAGCTTACCATCTATCGCCCGTTTTTTCATGTCGCCGGTCTCATCGTAACGATAAGGCACTTATGAAATGACTTCTAGCCAGTTGTTTATCGCCATTGATCAGTCAAAAACCGCCAAGATCAATGTGGATCATTCGTTCCGGTAAATGGATAGAAATGCCTCGATTATCCGACTCTGTAATCTTGACTACAGATATTCCATACGCTGGTACCGACGTCGGCAAATGTTAGACTTGATGGTACCAACCAATATGGTAAATAAACCATTACCTGTAATTGTGTTCATACACGGTGGCGCCTGGAGAGGAGGACATAAAACAGAGGGGTTAGGTTGGATCTTTAAGTATGTTGATTCCGGTCAGTACGCAGGAGTTTCGATAGGTTATAGGCTAAGTGGTGAAACGACATGGCCTAGCCAGATTCATGACTGCAAGGCTGCAATTCGCTGGATTAGAGCCAATGCCAAAAGATATGGTTTAGACTCGGACCGAATCGGAGTTTGGGGAAATTCGGCTGGTGGACATCTTGTATCTATGCTAGGGACCAGCGGCGATGTAAAACTAATGGATGGTACCATCGGTCCACATACAAATGTTTCCAGTCGTGTTACTTGTGTCGTTGATTTCTATGGCCCTACCAACTTCTTGACTATGAACAAGAGCGCTATAAAAAATGCAACACTCGATCACGATATTGCTGATTCACCGGAGTCACGGCTCATAGGTGGCCCAATCCAAGAAAATCCTGAAAAAGTTGCTACGGCTAACCCAATTACTAATAGGACTGACGCAGTTGAGCACAAAATGAGGTAGAGTGGGTAGAAATAAGGTTAAAGTGAGATCAAAGTGATGAA
>JASMLX010000440.1 GCA_030748495.1 Candidatus Poribacteria bacterium
AGGTACAATGGTGAATCCATATTCCACTAACTCATTTCGCTTATCCAAGGCTTCCGCTTTATTTAACTTTTTCATTAGAACCTCTTTGGGTAAAAATCATCCTAATTGTAAAGCCAGAAATAGAACTGGTTAGAACTATTTATCAGTTGGTTTCGCAATTAGTGAGCAGGGACAGGCAGAATGTACCTTAAGGCAAAATTTAATAATTGTCAACCAAGTGAGTAATCCTTTGCGCAAGGGAGATAGGTGTTAAACTAAGAAGAGACTAGCGTCAGTCACAGCCCTGCGAACCAATATCAAAAGGGGCGTGGCTGGTTTAGATTAGCCTATTTGTTCCTATGTGTGATTCGGTATGACGAGGAAGAGAAGGGAAAAGGGTACCAGCTAGGGTGGCTGATACCCGCTTGATTACCCCGTACACGATATGTTCTAGATACGAGTTTTAGACTTATTCGAAAAAATAAATAATGAAGATTGAAGCAAAGTTCCTTCTGGTATGGCAATATGAAAAATTCATCAAGAAATTCTGAACCCATTACCTGGCGCGCTTTCATTTGCGGTATTATCCTTATTCCCACTAACGCCTACTGGATTATGGCATCTTGGGGACACG
>JASMLX010000441.1 GCA_030748495.1 Candidatus Poribacteria bacterium
TCTGCTTCCGATCAATTCTTCAAGAGCGCTTGGTCCAATACCTTTGACTTTTTGCCCTCACACTGGCAAAATCAACAACCATCCAGTAGCCGAAGGGCTTTTAATCACAGCAAACCTCGCGCTAGCCATTTTTAGACTGATGATGGGAGGTGAGACCTACCAGCTAACGCCTTCAACCTTAGAACTGGAGATCAGAAGATTTAACGGTTTTTATTCCCCCTTTGGCATAATTGTCCGCTACCTCAGCCCGCTGGCCCAAACCTGGCGCCAGTTTACCAAAGCCGACGGTTTGCCTAGCAAACGCCTTTCATGTCATGATTATAATGATCAGGCTGGCAATTTGTGGGAGTGCCCAATATCGAGACCACTATCTCCTTTCAACTGGATAAATCGGCCGAGGTCAGCATTAAGGTCTATAACGTGGCTGGTCAACTGGTTGAATGGCTGGTTCAGCAGCAGACATTCGGCTCAGGCAAACAGGCTATATGAAAAAATTGAAAATAGTTCGCGCGGGATCGGCTCGCTGGCAATTACCCAGGTCGAGCCCCTAATTACCCGTACGCCGATGTGCCGGTGGCCGGCCGATGAATTTATAGAGATGCCGCCGATCG
>JASMLX010000442.1 GCA_030748495.1 Candidatus Poribacteria bacterium
CATGAGAATGGTAACAGGCGATATGAAGGCTACTATGGCGAGCACCAAGGGAATTCGTATGATGGCAAAAAGCAAGGTGAATGGTTCATATATGATGAAGACGGAGAAAGAAAAAACCGCAAAATTACATATAAGAATGGTAGCCGAGCCAAAGCCGATGAATTTCCTCCATTTTAGAATGTATAGAGGCTAGAATAATGGTGATTCTCAATTAGCAGACCAGAGTTATTGCATAAAACAGCAATTGTCCTAAAATAGCAGGATAGAGGAAATGTATTGATACATTAAACCTGGCACAAGAAGTTGAAGAACAATTCAGGGAGCATAAGGATGCTCGTCTTTTTTTGCAACTTAAGTTATATCAAACCCAGACGACAATAATAGTATCTTCAAAACTTCCTTCTGTAAGGTGGGTCAACTCCTCTGACTCACCTTCTTTTTTTGTCTCTCTACTTTCTCACCCAAAATAAAAATCTTAATCAGATATTTAATATCGTCGGCTGGATATTTTCATGAAGCGAGTTGCCATATTTGTAGATGTGCAGAATATTTATTACACTACCATTCTTTTTTTCATATATATGTTTGTATATATTTTGTTTTGTTCTGT
>JASMLX010000443.1:0-317 GCA_030748495.1 Candidatus Poribacteria bacterium
CGTCGTTTAAGAAGGATAAGCGATATAACGATTCTCACAAAGGCGATTTGATACGGGATGTCTGATGGCCTAAGCGATCTTAATTATCCAATAAGGCTTTGTCACCACTACTACGCTGGTCAAAAGGGTAAACCAACCCAGAAAATACCGCTACATAAAGGTGATATTGGGGTCTATGTTTTTGTTGATGACTGTCTTTGCGGATCTAAGCATGTTCATAGTCCAGAACCCGGCCATTGTTTTGCTCACTGTTCGACCAATAAATACTATCCTAACGGTTATACGTTACGCTTAGTGGATAGCGAGGATTCTGCTGT
>JASMLX010000443.1:327-609 GCA_030748495.1 Candidatus Poribacteria bacterium
TCCGTTATAAGGAAGTTGGTTCGGCTTAAGTTTTGCTTGGCGTAAATAGTGCCATGTGTGTATAATGTGGGCATCTGGTATTCGTCCGGTGATAGAAGACTGGATAACCAGAACGGAATTAACTGAAAATATAGACAATAAAAAAAGCCCCTACCTTCTTTGAGGGCAGGGGCAGAGCTCTTGAGAGACCGTTTGGTCGCTACAGTTGCTGGATTGAACAACCGCAATTGTAGCCTATCAAACAGTCTCCTTTCAAGTAACCCTTTTTCTGAGGAGATTTTA
>JASMLX010000444.1 GCA_030748495.1 Candidatus Poribacteria bacterium
AGACGAATCCTTCTGGAAGGAACACATTAACCAGCTAGCAAATGAGTTACAAGCGCAAAGACAAACCCATGAGCGGATGGTAATGGAACTTCAAACTGAAAAGAAGGCACTGTACGATCAAATCCAGCAACAAGCCAATCTTCTATCTGAGTATCAAGCTGGACATCAGCAAGTAGCCGAGATGCATTCACGATCGCTGTTCCAACGGCTAAAGGCGGTTCTGGTGGCTAATCCTTAACCATCCTCGGATGGTTTCGTGCGGTATTCATAACCAATTAAGTAGAGGCGAAGGCTTCACAGAGGTTGTAATCGTAGCCATCGGATCGGTGGACTATTTGGCAGTATTTATCTGGATTAGTTAGCATTTTTCAGCTTAGCCCACTTAACTGGTAGTTTATCCCTAGTCTCAACGGCTAATGTGATTTTCATCATTTCGGTAATTTCGTCTTTGCTTAAAACTGCGTTAGAGATATGTACTTCGTCGATCAAGCCTTCAAAGTAGTGGTTCCCATCGCCTTTGAAACCTATATAGAGTGGGTCACCAGTCGGATCAACTGCTTCATTGACCGTTCCCTTAGTTTTTAGTTTGCCATCGACGTAAATTTTGGT
>JASMLX010000445.1 GCA_030748495.1 Candidatus Poribacteria bacterium
GAATAGGAATTAACAACAGAGCCAAAAGGGAAACTTAGACCAAGCGCAAAAACTTTCAGATAGTTCACCGCGGTCTGACGGCTAAGATTATGCTCTAGGCAAAGCTTTTGTCTCCGCTTAATTGGCCTCCAATATGTTCTTCAAACTCCATCATTGATACCCACGTAATAGATAACTCGTGTACGGAGTATGTCGACTCATGGGGTCAGAATCCTGTCCCCCATGAGTTCCTTCGAACTTTTCCCCAATTCTAAACTTTACTTTTATCTTTCTATCAGGTTAGGCTTTATTCCTTTCTTTCAGTGCGTGTAAGGTTAATTCGCGTGATTCTTCTTGTTGGAGGATTCTGAAAGCCAGTCGGATTCAACCCCATCAACCTGTCCTAACTGTCAAAAAACAGAGACTATGGCTCGGGGCAACCGAGCTCGAGTCTTGCAAACGGTCTTCGGACCAGTCCATTTCCGCCTACCGCGTCAAAAATGCCGACTGTGTCAGCAGACATTTAGTCTTTCTAAGCCCGGGCTGAAGTTGAATGGTAGTAATGTCACTTCGGAGTGGCGAAAAATTGCTATTCTCTGCGCTAGTAGCTGGCCTTTCCGCCAAGCGG
>JASMLX010000446.1 GCA_030748495.1 Candidatus Poribacteria bacterium
TTATCATAGCACTAAACAAAACCTGTGACAAATCCAGTGACTTTGCATCTTGATTTCACTGAAAAGCTGGAAAGCGGGTAAGGTCTGTTAAAAACAGAACAACCCGAAACCCAAGCACAAGAAGAAGTATTTAGATATTACTTCACCAATTTAGCCTGCCACTTTTAAGTTGCGTCGGTATTGAAGCCACCAGCAGTTAGATTCCGATTGACCCGATTCCGCGAGTTGAAAGGTAGCGCTAAGGTAAAGCACACAAATCAAGTTGAACAATAAGGGAAATTATGGCAGTATAGTTAAAGTGCACAACTAAACCGGGCTGGTAGTGATTGAGATGTGGGTTTGGGCTGACTTCAGGATTACCATCTTTCCGGTTTCCGTATAATCATCCGGCTGAGACTTCAGGCGCACTTGTAAGCGGTAGAAGTAACCCCACTGGACACCGACTCACCATTGGCATTACGTCCCTCCCAGTATATGGCCCGCTCGGTGGTGTAGTAGCCGGTTTCCTTCCAGCCCAGTTCCAGTTTCCTGACCAGACGGCCTTGACCATCATAGATCTCTAGGCGGACTTCGGATTCTTGGCTGAGTTGAACTCCTGATTCAGGT
>JASMLX010000447.1 GCA_030748495.1 Candidatus Poribacteria bacterium
AAATTAGCCTTTCAGGCACCGGCAAATCCTGGAATCCGGCATCCAGACCCCACCAGTCATCACGACGGTCGTAAATAAACTCCTGTTCACTAGCGAAAACTAGTCGGTAAGGACCGGTTCCCAGTGGCCATCCCTTTTGAAGCGCAAAAAAATTAAAGGTAAATGGATCTTTGCCGGTCCAAATATGCTCAGGTAAAATTACGACACTCCCCCAAACGCGAACAGAAAAATAATCGAGTTGGAAGCGGGGGTTGGATGCTTTGAGCTGAAACCGAACCGATAAATCGTCAATTTTCTCAATAGCCTGCACCCATTGCTGCATATTTGCCGCCTCATTCAGTGATTGTGTCTTATCCTCCAGAAGCATACGAATAGTAAAGACCACGTCGCCCGCGTCAAATGGCTCGTTATCCGCCCAGCGAACACCCGACCGTATTTTTAACGTCCAGACATCTGCGGTTGAATTAGAGGTAAAGCTTTCTCCCAACCAAGATTCGATCTCGCTGGTTTCGTAGTTGAGAATAAATAGGGGTTCCCAAACTGCTTGGTGCATTCCTTGATTGCGTGACGCTCCAGGGACCATCCAGTTAAAATTGAAAGGGC
>JASMLX010000448.1 GCA_030748495.1 Candidatus Poribacteria bacterium
CCCTTAATCTTGGCTAATTGCTGATGTGTGGGGGGATGTCCAAGATGAATAAGCCGAAAAGGTTTAGGCGTCCAGAGGTTTACACCCGAATGGCTATAATTGCAGGAACCGATTGGAGGAAGTATGAGGTGGAAGTTTAGTTGGGTGTTTCTATTGTTGCTGATGTTTAGCCTGTGGGCAGTGGAAGGTGAGAAAGCTAAGAATCCTGATTACACTGGCAATCTTTGGTATTCTGTGCGGACTGTCGACTGTCGCCTTGGCTATGCAGTAGGGAAAATGGTGGATAACCAAGGTGGCATTCATTTTGTCTCCTTCTCTGCTGGTACGTACCAATCAGCCACTTTATTTTCGTTTTCTAAACTTCTGCTTTAAATATGCAGTCAACAGAAAACCAACAATACGAACAAACCTAACCATTCTTATCAAAAAACATACATCAAAATTCCCAACAGTAAGGTGAGATGTCCAAGATGGATAAGCGGAAAAGGTTTAGGAGTCCCAAGCGTAAGAACATGACCAACGGAAAACCTCATTCGACTTCAATCGCCAAGAAATGAAATGGAGACTAATTTATCTCAAGGAGGCATTCAATGAAAAATGGT
>JASMLX010000449.1 GCA_030748495.1 Candidatus Poribacteria bacterium
AATTAGCCTCGCCTTGATGGCCAGAATCGGCTAGACAACTAATCTGCCGGCTGATTGCCGTTTGGCCATACTTAAATAACTGAAATTCAGGTTTGGATCCTCGACTACAATCGGTAGCCGACCTTCGGTCGGAGATGATTTGTCAGCGGTGTTGATTGATGATTATTTGGGCTGGCGGTGTCTGTTTTTTTCTGGCCGCTGTAATGTCGAGGCTGTTTTTAGCTCGTTCCATCGGTTGCTCGCTGACATCTACTCTCACCCCTTGGATGTTAGCTTGGCTTCCAAGCCACTCTCTTTTACTCGGCCGTCGGAACTCTCGACCTTGGATCAACCTATTGTCAACTGGTTGTATAGTATAGTACAGCCAACGGTAGACTGGCTGACCGCATCGGCTGGGGTCGTGTGCTACTGAGCTCGATATCCCTCCAAGACATCAATCTCATCAGCCGTTGGCGGCTACAGCTTAGCTTGGCTGGTCTTCCTCTGTTGGTTGGAGAAAACAGGGTTGGCAACATTTGTCGGAAAACACTCACACTAACTGCGGTTAGCCGTTTGAAATCTGACTCGGATCGACCTTTGATCTGTTGCGATCTGATCCTTT